>CATZIC010000006.1 GCA_958419945.1 uncultured Clostridia bacterium
GGCGAAATATTGTCGTAATATTCCTTTTCGGCGCGGTAAAAATCGTCGTAAGAATTAAGGGTATAGCGAGCGTTTGCCAAAGAATCCTCGGTGGAATATTCCTCTAAAACGGCAAGGAATTTTTCCCTTGCCAAAAGGATATCGTCGGCAGTTTTTGCGGAATTTGCCGCCGACTTAAAATCTTCTAACGCCTTTTCGATTAAATTCAGTTCAAACCTTTTATAAGGTAAAGCTTTACATTTTATGATTTCCATTTCGCTCCTTATTCGGAAAAAGTGGGGCTATAGGCCCGTTATTACGTTTTTTATTTCAACTCGGTTTTGGTTGCAATTAAATTTACGCCGTCAAATAAATCCTTTATAACCACGTCGCCTGAAGATATGGGAAGCTTCGGGTGAACGTTATTTATAACCTTCATAAGATCTAACATCATATCACGTGGAACTACATTGTCGGTTTTTACGGGAAGCATTTTGCCGCCCTCGCACCTGACGGAAGTTGTTAAAACTCTAAGGGGCCTTACGACCTCGTTTTCGGCGTAAAGTTTTCCACGGGGGCAGGAATTGCCTTTTACGTAAACGGCCACGCCGTTTTCCACGCCCGCCTCTATTTGACAGCCCATAGGGCATTCAACACAGGTAAGATTTTTTATTTCCATAATTACACCTCGAGCTCCACCGTAACGGGCGAGGACAAGTTTTTAACTTTATCCGCGGTTAAAATAAGGGTTTCCATTTCACCGGGGACGGCGATTTTCTTCTTCCTTTCCATAATAACTTCACCTTGCGATTTCACACGAATGGTGCAATTTTTGAAAGTGTTTTTTACGCGGAAGAAAAGCTTGACGTTTCCGTCTTCACCCTTATTTATCTTTTGCGGAAGCACGTAACTTATATTATTGCCCGCCTCGGTATCGATAAAATCGTAAACCCCTTCGCTATTTAAAACGTACTTTGCGCTGTACTTCCCGGCGATTTCAGCTTCCTCGGAAACGAAGTCTACAAGGTCATGAACCTGCAAAACGTTACCGCATGCGAAAATTCCCTTTTCCATAGTTTCACGAGTTTGAGAAACCACCGCCCCACGGGTCTTTGGGGAAAGCGGAATGCCGCATGATTTTGTAAGTTCGTTTTCAGGAATAAGTCCTACCGAAAACAGTACCGTATCGCAGGAAAAGTGGCGCTCCGTGCCCGTTATCGGTCTTTTTTCGGAGTCGACCTCGGATATGGTTACGCCCGTAACGTGGTCCTTTCCTTCGATTTTGGTTATGGTATGATTCAGATATAAAGGGATACCGAAGTCGTCAAGACACTGAACGATATTGCGTTTTAGTCCGCTTGAGTAAGGCATAATTTCGCACACGGCGTGAACTTTGGCGCCTTCTAACGTCATGCGCCTTGCCATGATAAGCCCAATGTCGCCGGAGCCGAGAATGACAACTTCCTTTCCGGGCATGTAGCCTTTTATATTTACGTATTTTTGAGCGGTGCCTGCGGAATAAATGCCGGCAGGTCTCGTACCCGCAACGTTTAATGCGCCACGGCTTCTTTCACGACAGCCCATTGCTAAGATAATAGACTTTGCTTCTATCGTGAAAAATCCGAGTTCGGGATTAACCGCCTTTACATGCTTTTCCTTGTCAAGCGAAATTACGGTGGTTCCAAGATAGCATTTAATACCGCGTTCACGCACTTTATCTATAAATCTTTCGGCGTATTCGGGACCGGAAAGACTTTCTTTAAACCTTGTCAAGCCGAAGCCGTTATGAATACACTGATTCAAAATTCCGCCGAGTTCCTCTCCGCGTTCCAAAATAACTACGTCTTTTACGCCGCTGTCGTAAGCAGCCACGGCAGCCGCAAGTCCGGCGGGACCTCCGCCGATTATAACTATATCGTGTTTCATTTGGTTACCCCTTGTAAAAGATTGGAACCCTTTCCCGATTTTGTAACTTCGGTTAAAGGAAGGTCGTTATATTTTGCTATAATTTCCGCCACGTAAGGTTGGCAGAAGCCGCCCTGACACCTGCCCATGCCCGCACGAGTGCGGCGCTTAACGCCGTCTATCGTGGTTGCCCGTGGGTTTTCCGACAAAGCACGGATAATTTCACCCTCGGTAATCTGTTCACAACGGCAGATTATGCGGCCGTAGCTTGGATCCTTTTTGATAATTTCGTTTTTCTCTTCGTCCGAAAGGTTTTTGAAAAAGTAATCGGGACTGCGTAAAGGATTGAAATTTTTGTTGGCTTTTAACGGCAAAAGTTCGCCTATAAGCCCGTTAACTACGTATTCCGCGATTGCGGGCGCGCTTGTAAGCCCGGGGGATTCTATCCCCGCGCAATTTATAAGCCCGTCCACTTTTTGGCTTTTTTCCACAATAAAGTCGTGCCTGTCGGAATATGCCCTTACCCCTGCAAAGGAAGTAATAGTGTTGTAAAAAGGTATGTTCTTGCACATCTTTTTAGCCTTTTCGGCAACCCAATTTAGTCCGTACTGCGTGGTTTCGGTGTCCGCTTCCTGCATTTCCTCGGCAGTGGGGCCGAGTAAAATATTGTTGTCTACCGTCGGAAGCACCAACACACCTTTACCGAGTTTCGTGGGCGTAAAGAATAAAGTGTGATTTACAAAGCCGGCGCTTTCACGGTCAAGCAAAATGTATTCGCCCTTTCTTGCGCCTATCTTTATTCCGTCGTCGCCGAAAATCTCCGCTACCTTTCCGCTATACAGCCCTGCGCAGTTTACAACGACTTTACCTTGTACGCACCTTCCGTCCTTTGCGTATACCGAAAATGCTCCGTCCTCTTTTTGGGCGGAAACCACTTCAAAGTCGGTAAATAGGGTTGCGCCGTTATCCATGGCGTTGCCGATAGCGGCGATAGTAAGTTCGTAAGGGCAGACTATTCCGCCCGTTTTTGCGTAGAGTGCGCCGACCGCCTCGTCGGAAATATTAGGCTCCAAGCTTCTTAACTCGGTTGCGGAAATTATCTCTAAGTCCTTAACACCGTTAATTTCGCCACGCTTTTTCAGTTCCTGTAAAGTGGTTAAATCCTCGTCTGAAAAAGCCACTACGAGAGAGCCGTTTTTTCTAAATTTAACGCCGAGGTCTTTGCAAAGATCTTCCATCATAAGATTGCCGGCAACGTTAAATTTTGCCTTCAGAGATCCCACGGGGGCGTCAAAACCTGCGTGCACCACGCCGGAATTGGAACGGCTTGCGCCCATGCAAACGTCGCTTTCCTTTTCGAGAAGGCAAGCTTTTATTTCGTATTTACTAAGCTCGCGGAGGACGGTTGCGCCGATAACTCCGCCGCCGATAACCAAAACGTCAAACATAATTTATCCTTAAGACACCGCCGAAAAGGGCGGTTATTTTACAATTTTACAAATTTACAAAATGATTTTTTCTATACTTTCGAACACGAAGTTCGGTTTTATGGGATACTCTTCTATATCCTTAACCGTCGCTTCACCGCTTAAAACGCACACGGTGTCCACGCCGGCGTTGTAACCGGAAGCTATGTCCGTCATCAGCCTGTCGCCTATAACCACGGTTTCCTCTTTTGACGCCCCTTCACGCTCCATTGCGCGGTAAAGCATTTCAGGCTGCGGCTTGCCTATATAAATGGGATTTTTACCGGAAGCCTTATATAGGCCGAAACACATCGAACCGAGATCGGGCACGAAACCGTAGTTTACGGGGCAGACAAAATCCGGATGAGTGGCGTAATACTTTGCGTTTGTGGTGCAAAGCATTTTGCTTGTGGTAGATAGCTTTTCAAAGGTAAGTTCGGTATCGAAGCCGAGAATAATCGCCTTCGCCAAACTATCGTAGTCGGTTGTAATATTAAGTCCGCCGTCCTTTAGTTCCTTGATAAAGGAAGCCGTGCCCTGCGCATAGATAAGCGAGACGCCGAATTCCTTTTTTAAAAGCATTACGGAAGCGTTTGTGGAAGTAAAAAAGTTGTCTTTATCGGCTTTTATGCCCATATTCGTTACTTTTTTAACGTAGTCTACAACCGATTTCGAGGAATTGTTGGTTACGAAAACGTATTTTGCGCCGATAGCCGTAATGGAATCCAAAAAAGCAAGCGTACCTTTAAAAATGGTGTTTTCGTTATACACCGTTCCGTCCATATCCAAAAGAAAAAGTTTTTTACTTTTAAGCCTTTCGGCGTTTACATTATAAAAGTCGGTTAAAATTTCCCGCATTTACCCAATCTGCCTTTAAAAAAGTGTGTTTTATACCTTTCCGTTATCGCAAGCCAAATTGTTAGCAAAGCAATCCGTACACTAAAGTTAAAAAACGTACTTATTCATAATTTTTTTCTGGATTGCCACGGAGCTAAAGCTCCTCGCAATGACGGCGGTAGTTGCTGAATTATAGTTTATCATACTTTTTACTTAATAACAAGAAATATAGTAAAATTTAATATAAAAAATTACGCTGCGAAAATAAACGCAGCGTAAAACGTCATTAAATTCTGTTAAAATATTACGGTTACAAGATAGTAAACGAAGTTTCCTACAGCCATAGTAATGGTAAAAACGTCGATTATAACAGGTTTTTTAAATAAAAATCTGTTGATTTCAAGTATTACCGCAACAAAAAGCGGAAGGGAAAAAGGCTTATTTAAATACCCTTGAAAATCCCCTTTAAGTAGGCTCAGTACTGCCGTTGTACTTCCGCACGTAGGACAGTCAAAGCCCAATAAAAGCTTTAACGGACAGGAAACGTCCGTTAAATTTAAAAGCGCATAGTAAAGGCATACCACCGCTATAACGGCAAGGTTTACGATAAGCGCTTTTTTTATTTTGTTACTGCATAGCTTTCCAAAGTTTATCAAAGTTCTTCTCTTTGGTCTTACCCATAACAAGGAACAAGTCGACAAACCACATTATTCCGCAGCAGCCGCCTGTAAGTAATTTTAATACGCCAAGGCCGATGTCGCCGAGAATAAACCTATCAACACCATAAGCGCCCAAGAAAAGTGAAAAAAGGAAGTTAACGATAGGTTTCTGAAGTTCGATGCATGAAATATATTTGGATTTTTCTTCGGGTAAAGATAAAAGCTTATCCCTTATAAAAGGTATTTTATCGGAAGGAAAATAATCTTCATGGGATAGAATATACATATCTACCATTTCTTGTGTCATTTTGTAATCTCCTGAATAATCATATTGGGGTTACGCAGATATAGCGTCCCGACTTTTTTTATTGTATCATATCCGCCTGAAATTGTCAACGGTAGCGAATAAATATTTCAATATATCCGAAAAAAAGAATTTATTGCAAAATTTACCGGTTTTTCGCGCCGGCTTAAAGCCTGTCGCCCTCTTTTGTAAGGCTCACGATACGCTTTTTTAATTCTTCGGTGCGGTAACTATCGGGAAGCATAAAGGTCCAATTATTTTCCGGCGTTGCGGGGACGTTCATTCTTGCGTCGTTACCTAAATGCATGTAATCGATAAGCGGAATCATGGAAAGATTTGCTATGCTTTTGTGTGCAAACAAAATAAGCGCGTCGACGGGGTTTTGCCCCTCTTTTATGGGAACCTCTCTAAGAAATTTTTTTCTTGTGTCCTCCCACATTTCCTCAATCCAATATGCGGTAGCGTCGCTGTCGTGCGTGCCCGTGTATACTACGCAGTTGTCGTTTTTGTAGTTTCTCGGAAGATAAGCGGCGTCGGCGTCGTAAAAGGCAAACTGAAGCATTTTCATGCCCGGATAGCCGGTTTGTTGCATAAGCTTAATTACGTCCTCGGTGATATATCCCAAATCTTCGGCAATTACTTTAAGGCTTGGAAGACTTTCATTTATTGCCTCGAACAGTGGATACCCCGGGCCTTCGTAATACCTTCCGTTTCTTGCCGTTTTTTCGCCAAACGGCACGGCGTAGTAGCCGGCAAAACCTCTGAAATGGTCGATCCTTACAATATCGTATAGCTTTGACGCCCGCCTTGCACGCTCGATCCACCACAAAAAGCCGTTATTTTTCATTGCTTCATAATCGTAGATTGGATTGCCCCATAACTGTCCGTCGGGGGAAAAGCCGTCGGGCGGACAGCCCGCAACTAAAGTGGGATTAAGGCTATTATCGAGCAGAAATTCTTGCGGGCGGGACCATACGTCCACACTGTCGTAACTTACGTATATTGGCATATCGCCCAAAATTACGATACCTTTTCGGTGCGCGTAGGCTAAAACCTTTTGCCACTGCAACTCAAACTCGTACTGAACGAATTTCCAAAACCCCATTTCCTCTTTAAATTCATGCGCTCTTAATTTTGCCTTGTTATAAAACTTAAAGTCGTCCTCCCAAGTGTTCCAAGGAGCGTAGCCGTGTGCGTTTTTTAGCGCCATAAACAGCGCGTAATCGTCAAGCCAACTTTGGTTTTTGGCGCAATAATCGACGTATAGGCCGACTTTTTGAAATCTGGCATATGCCGTGCGGAGCATTTTGAAACGGTTTTCAAACAAATAACCATAGTCCACTTTTTTAGAAAAGGTTTTATAACTTTCAAGTTCTTCTTTTGTCAGAAGTCCGTCGGTATAAAGTGCAAATGGGTCTATAAAATAAGGGTTACCCGCAAAAGTTGCGGGGCTTTGGTATGGAGAATCCCCATAAGCGGTTGGGTTAAGGGGGAGAACCTGCCACACCTTTTGACCTGTTTCACATAAAAAGTCTATAAAATCATAACATTCCTTACCGAAAGCGCCTATTCCGTAGATGGATGGCAGCATGGAAACGGCGCAGAACACGCCCGCTTTACGTTTAAACCCGAAATTATCTTTCATAACTAATTTGCTAAAAGTAGGGCTATAAGCCCTTTATCGTGATTTTTTAATCTTAATCGAATACCCGCAACGAGGCGGGTATTCGGTGAAAATTTCTTATTTATTTAAATAGAAGCACTTAAATGCTTTGTAGGTTTCGTACAAATCCTTTTTGGAAATAACTTCTAACGGCGAGTGCATGGAAAGCACGGGTACGCCTACGTCGATCGTATCTATGTTGTGGTTTGCAACGTATTTTGCAATGGTTCCGCCGCCGCCCTGATCGACCTTGCCGAGTTCACCCATCTGCCAAACTATGCCGTTAGTTTCGAAAAGCCTTCTTACTTTGCCGACGAGTTCGCAGGAAGCGTCGCTCGTGCCGCCCTTACCGCGGGAGCCCGTGTACTTGCAAAGGGCAACGCCGCCGTTAAGATAGGTCGCGTTATTCTTTTCGTAAACTTCGGAATACAGAGGATCGTAAGCAGCGGTTACGTCTGCGGACAGACACGTGGAGTTCATTTTAACTTTATTCTTGTTTACGCCGAAATATTCCGAGATTTCGTCAATAAGGTCGTATAAAATGGAGCATTGCGAACCGGTTACGCCGTCGGAGCCCGTTTCCTCTTTGTCCGCAAGAAGACATATGCAGGTGTCTTTGGATTCTTCGCTGTCCAAAAATGCGGTAAGCGCGGGGTATGCGCATACTCTGTCGTCGTGTCCGTAGCCGGAAATCATGGACCTGTCTAAGCCTAAATCCCTTGCCTTTTGAGCGGGAACGGCGCAAAGTTCCGCCGACAAAAAGTCGGTTTCGACGATGCCGTATTTTTCATTCAAAAGTTTCAAAATGTTGAGTTTTACGCCTTTATCCGCCTCTTCTGAAATGCTGTCGGAACCGAGCAAAAGGTTAAGCCCTTCACCCGTAAACGCAGAGCCAAGCGGTTTTTGGGATTGGTCTTGCGCAAGGTGCGGAAGTAGGTCTGTTATGCAGAGCACGGGATCGGATAAATCTTCACCGATTTTGACTTCAACGGAACTTCCGTCCTTTTTAACCACTACGCCGTGAAGTGCAAGCGGAATAGTGGTCCACTGATACTTGCGGATTCCGCCATAGTAGTGGGTTTTAAGGTATGCAAAGTCCTCTTTTTCATACAAGGGGTTTTGTTTGATGTCAAGCCTAGGCGAGTCGATATGCGCGCCTACAAGCTTAACGCCGTCGTTTAAATCTTCGCCTATTCTGAAAGCGCATAGGGATTTATACCTGTTGTTAAGGTAATATTTTCCGCCCTTTTCAAGTTTGTCTCCGAATAAGAAAGGCTTGTATCCTTTCTCTTCCAAAACTGCGATAGCGTATTTTACCGCTTCACGCTCGGTTTTAGACTGGTCGATAAAGTTTTTATAACCTTCGGCGTAATTTAAAATTGCTTGGTCCGCAGGTTTTGCGGAAAGGCTTTCACGCTTAAAGGATAATTCTTTTGTGGTTTTTTCCAATTCTTTTTTTGTCATAGTACACCTTTATTTCGTTATTTTAATACATTATATCATATTTTAATTGCTTTTGAACAGTTTTTTCGAAAAAATCCGAAATAAATTTCAAATTTTTTACGGTCATACTATCGGGCGTAGGTCTACGGATTAAAAGTTTTACTTTTCAACCCTGCTTTGTTGCCTTGTCAAAGCCGTTTACCCAGCCGGAAAATCTGTAATAGATAAGGAAAATAATGCTACTTATTATCCAGGTTAAGGGATATGCGGGATAGATATAGGAAATATCGTTAAACATTCGCATAACTATCGTTATATAAATAATGCGGAATACGCACCACACCGAAAGCATTACGAGCATGGGAACGAAAGCCTTGCCGGAGCCTCGGCAGACCGCCGCCACACCGTGCGAAAAGGCCAGGACGCCGTAAAAAAGGCTTACCGTTCTTGCCTGCTTTTCGCCGAAGAATATGACTTCACTGCTTCCGTCGAAAAATCCTATAAACTGTTTGGCGAAAATAAAGTAGATAAGTCCTATAATTTCCGCCATCAAAACGCAGATTACAATTCCGAATTTTGCGCCTTTTTTAGCCCTTTCCTTGTTGCCGGCGCCGAGGTTTTGGCTTATAAAGGTGGAAATCGCCATTGTAAAACTGTTTATGGGAAGAAAGGCAAAGCCTTCTATTTTGCAATGTGCGCCGTATGCTGCGGTTGCAAACTTACCAAAGGAATTTATGTACGACTGCACTATTACGTTTGCAAGCCCTATAACGGAATTCTGTACCCCCGACGGTAGACCGTATTTTACGATTTCCTTAACCATTTTGCCGTGGAACCTTATTTTTGCCAGGGTTACAGTGATAACGCTTCCCTTTTTGGTAAGTTTTGTAAAGCACAAAATAACGCTTATAAGTTGGGAAATCCCCGTTGCGACCGCCGCCGACCACACGCCGAAACGGCAAACGGCAAGAAAAATTACGTCTAAAACTATGTTGGTAAGCGAAGAAAATATCAGATAGTAAAGTGGTCTTCGGCTATCCCCCACGGCGTTCATTATGCTTTGGCAGACGTTGTACATTATCATGGGGATTCCGCCGAGGAAGTAGTAGCGGAAGTATTCTATGGCTTCCGGCAAAACTTCGGGGTCGGTTTTCATAAGCCTTAGTAAAAACGGGGTCAAAAATACCCCTATAAGGGTAAGCAAAACTCCGCCTAAAAGACCGAGTGCGATATGAGTATGGACGGCTTTATGCACGGAATCGTAGTCCCCTGCGCCGAAGTATCTTGAAATTACTATCCCCGCCCCTAAAGAGGTGCCGACGAAAAAGCTCGTAAGCAAAAATATCAGATTGCCGGAAGAGGTTACCGCCGCTAAGGCGTTTGTTCCTAAAACCCTTCCTACGATAAAAGCGTCGGCAGAGTTATACAACTGCTGAAAAAACTGACTTAAAAGTATGGGAAGAGCAAACCCCGTCATAAGCGCGGGGATTTTGCCCTTTGTCATATCCTTTTGAAATTTTTTACCGACTGTTTCCATACTTTACCTGATAAAAACTCGCTTTTAAATAAGCCGCTTTGCCTAAGATTATAGAACAAATTTACAATTAAATCAAACTGTTTTCGGCTCGAATAGCTTTTTTGCTTTTCTTTTTGGGCTTCGGAATATATAATATTATGGAAGATTGACGATTGGGCTTTTAAAAAGCCTGAAAATTACCAAAAGTCAGCAAAAGCACTCGTTAAGGAGGAAAAAATGGATTTTAAATACGCAGAATACGGCACGCAAAAAGCGGTTGAACTTTTGAATATCGACAGCCCTACAGGTTTTACCGAAAAGGCTACAGCATGGGTTAAAGAAAATTTCGAGGCTTTGGGTTACAAAGCGGAATATACCGTTAAAGGCGGCGTTATAATAGACCTTGGCGGCGAGGACGAGAGCGACGGGATTTTACTTGAAGCGCACACGGATACACTCGGCGGTATGGTTGCGGAAATAAAACCAAGCGGAAGACTGCGCCTTACAAACCTTGGCGGTATGAACGCCAACAACGGCGAGGCGGAAAACCTTAGGGTATACACCAGAAGCGGCAAAGTTATAGAAGGAACGCTTCAACTTGTGAACCCTTCCATACACGTAAACGGAAGTTATAACGACGTAAAACGTTCCTTTGACACCACCGAGGCTGTGCTTGACGAGGACGTAAAGACCAAAGACGAGGTTAAAAAACTCGGAATAGAGGTCGGCGACGTTGTTTGCTTCGAGCCGAGAACGAGGGTTACCGAAACAGGATATATCAAAAGCCGTTTTTTGGACGACAAACTGTCGGTCGGAATACTTTTGGGGCTTGCAAAATATCTTAAAGATGAGCATATTTCTTTAAAGCGCAAGGTGTACGTTCACGTTACCGTGTACGAAGAGGTCGGACACGGCGGTGCAGCGTCGGTTCCCGACGGCGTTAAAGAGGCTATATCTGTGGATATGGGCTGCGTCGGCGACGGACTTGGTTGTACGGAAACCATGGTTTCCATCTGCGCAAAAGACTCTCACGGGCCCTATTCTTACGAAGTGGTAGGAAAACTTATCGAGGCTGCAAAAGCGGCGGGCGCAGACTATGCGGTGGACGTTTATCCCCATTACGGTTCGGACGTGGAAAGTACACTTTCTGCGGGTGCGGACGTTAAGCACGGACTTATAGGCGCAGGCGTTTACGCAAGCCACGGCTACGAAAGAAGCCATAAAAAAGGCGTCTATAATACCATTTTGCTGCTTTCAAAATATCTTACTTTATAGTTTCCGAGTTTCTTACTTTATAATTTTTTAAAAGGTTAAAAAAATCCCTTGACTTTTAAAAAAAAATATGTTTTAATTTATCTATCCCGTGGGGGAGTAGCAAGCGCTAAATTGCGCAACAAGTCAACATATCGTCCTTAAGTGGTCTGGCTTGTTTTAATTTGCGAGACTCATGTATATCTTTTTAGCTATACATCTCTCGTTTACATTGTTTATGCGTCGGATATAGCGATATATCCGACTTTTTGTTTATAAAGGAACTTTATGTGGACGTTTGATTTCTTTTTAAACGGTATTTTGCTTGGCGTTGGCCTTGCCATGGACGCATTTTGCGTTTCCCTTGCAAACGGTATGAACGAGCCGAAAATGCCCTTTTCAAAAACCAATGCGGTAGGTCTTACTTTTGCAACCTTTCAGGCCGCAATGCCCCTTATTGGCTGGCTTTTGTGTCATACGGTGCTTACCTATTTTAAAATTTTCGAACATTTTATCCCGTGGATAGCGCTCGGCCTTTTGGGATTTATCGGCGGAAAAATGCTGTACGAAGGCATTAAAAATAAAGAGGACGAAAAGCCTGCGACCACGTTTTCCGCCCTTCTTATTCAAGGAATAGCAACCTCTATAGACGCTTTGTCGGTAGGACTTACGATAGCAAATTACGGATTTTTGTTTGCGCTTGTAACCGCTGCTATCATTGCGGCTGTAACGTATTTAATTTCCATTGCGGGCGTTTATATCGGCAAAAAATTCGGCACGGCGATATCCGGAAAGGCAACACTTTTCGGCGGAATTATTTTAATAATTATCGGTATCGAAATTTTTATAAAGTGCATGATAAACCTTTACGCTTAACGTATTTTTGTTAGATAATAGGCTTATAGCCTTACTTTTATAAACTTTATCATTTTATAAGAAAGGAGATTTTATCTGAATGTTAGAAACGATTTTACTACTTTTACTTGGTTTCGTTCTTTTAATTAAAGGCGGCGATTGGTTTGTTGACGGCGCTGCGGGTGTGGCTAAAAGATTTAAAATACCCGAAATCATCATCGGCGCAACCGTTGTATCTATCGGTACAACCCTTCCCGAAGTTATGGTGTCTTCAAGCGCTGCGGCAATAGGAAACGGCGCAACCGCTTACGGAAACGCAATCGGTTCCATTATTTGTAACTCCGCTTTAATATGCGGTATTACGATTACGGCAAAACCGTCGATTGTTGACAGAAAGCCTTTAATTTTGCCTGTTATTTTCTTCTTTGCGGCAGCGGTTTTCTATTCCCTTGTAGCCTACGTCGGCATCGGCTTTACAAGACTCATCGGTATTATCCTGCTTGCGACCTTTATAGTTTATATGGTATTGTCGGTTATAAGCGTTAAAAAATCCCCTGCTCCTATTAATGCGGAAGAGGAAGCCGAAGCGGAACCGAAGCCCTCGAAATTCCCGAAATGGGCCAAGTTTAAAACCACTATCGCTTATAAAATTATAGCACTTGTAATTGGCGCAGTGTGCATCGCATTCGGTGCAAGACTTTTAGTAGACAACTGCACCGTTTTAGCGAAGTCATTAGGCGTTCCCGAATCCGTTATAGCGCTTACCATAGTTGCACTTGGAACGTCGCTGCCGGAACTTGTTACCGCAATAACTTCACTTATAAAGGGACACAGCTCGTTGTCGCTTGGCAACATTGTCGGCGCAAACCTTTTTAACCTTGTGTTTGTAAGCGGTATGGCTATTACCATTAACCCCTTCAACGTTCCTTCCGAAAAGTTGTTTATGGGCTATAACGCATCGCTCGTTATAGATATCCCCGTAATGTTCCTTGTAATGGGTCTTTTGACTATTCCTACGATTGTTACCAAAAAGACGTCGAGAATACAAGGCATACTGCTCCTACTTATCTGCGTTGCCTACTACGTGTTCCAATTCGCACTATAAAACTTAATAACTATAAAAACCGCCCTTTAGGTCGCCTTATTTAGCAACCACTTGGGCGGTTTTATTTTACAAAATATATCGATAACGGGCATATAGGCCTATTTATTTAATCCAAATTATATGCTGTGATACATAAAATTGTCCTCTATATTAAAACAATCTTTAACGCTAATTTTAGTGTATATAAAATCAAAACACTTTGTTTAGTGTAAAATTCAAGTATGAAAACTTTTGGAGAAAACTTAAAAAATCTGAGAATAGCAAACGGACTTAGCCAAAAAGCCTTTGCCGAAAAAATGCAAACTACGCAGCAACGAGTCAGCGAATGGGAGTGCAATAAAGTCGAACCCTCTTTATATAACGTAATAAAAATATTACGCCTATTCGATACCACTTTCGAAGAACTGACGGAAGGAATCGATATCTGATTTTTAAATTATATTTTTATGGAAAAGAATAAATTATGGGAAAACTTAAAACAGTTGCGTTCTGAGTTTGGAATTACGCAGAAGCAGTTAGCCGATATGCTGAATGTAAGTTTAAAAACGCTATCCCATTGGGAAACGGGCTATTCCGAACCGTCGTTAGATCAGCTAATCGCACTTGCCGATTGTTTTAAAGTTTCAACCGACGAACTTCTCGGCAAAGATTAAAACTACGAAACTCAAAATAAAAGACGGCAAACGCCGTCTTTTTTTGCTTAAAAAAGTACCGATAACGGGCTTATAGGGGCATTTATCAGTTTTAGTTCTTTTCGGTTTTGTCGGGTTTCGGCTTTCTTTTAAAGCTAAAATTCATATCGTCGGGAAGTATCCAACTTAGCAAAAACGCAACTATAAACATATTAAGCACGTTGTTTGAAAGCATGTCCGCAAGGTAATTTAAATTTACGCTGCGAAGGTACGTAAAAAGTCCCGAAACCGTAGTCAAGCCGAAGCCTATGCACAACGATAGCGAGATAATAAGAACGTTTTTAGCCGAAAAACCTTGATTTGAACACATTTCCATACCGACAACCGCAATGGAGCCAAACAGTATAACCATAGTTCCGCCGATAACGCAGTCGGGAATTGTAAGCAAAAAGTTTGCCAAAACCGGAAAAAAGGACGCAACGATTAAAAACAGTGCACCTATAAACACGGTAAATCGGTTTACCACTTTAGTGCTTGTAACTATGCTTACGTTTTGTGCAAAAGTTGTCAGCGGGAGCGCGCCGAAGAAGGAACATAAAAAGGAGTTAAAGCCGTCGGCTACCAAAACGCCTGTAATTTCACGATTTGTGGGGTTACGGTTAAGTCCTCCACGGCAAATTGCCGTAGTGTCGCCTATTCCTTCCACAACGGAAATAAGGAAAAATACCGTGGTAAGAATTATGGGAACGGGTTCGAAGCGGAATTTAGTAATATCCGCAAACCTCGGATAGGAAATAACGTCGGTTACGCTTTCTATTTGAAGAGCGGAAAAGTTTATAACGCCCGGTATGAACAAACAGATTACGTATCCCACGCCCATACCGAAAATTATATTCAAATTTTTCCACACGCCCTTAGAAAAAATCTGCCAAAGTACGGCGGAAAGAAGAGTTGCAACCGAAATAATGATATAAACGTAAAGCGGAAGTTGGTTTTTGCCGCCGACAAGTCCGTCAATAACAGCCTGACCGCCCAGAAATTGGGTGGCACCGCTGTTTAAAAGGCTTAAACCGATTGCAAGCACGACCACGCACGGAACTATGGGCTTAATTAACTTTCCCCACCACTTTATAAACAGGCATAAAACCGAAGATATAAGTCCGCCCGCCATTACGGAGCCGAGGATAAGATAATAACCGACCTCTCCGCCGCCTGCCGACAAACCTATGGAACAGAAAATTCCGACGAAAGTAAAGGAAGTGCCTATTACCACGGGAAGCCGTGCACCGATAAACAGTTGCACTGCCGTGCCGAAGCCCGCCATAAACAGAGCACCCGTCATGGCGGAAGTTGCTAGGTTAGTGCCGTATATGCCGAGCGTGCCGAACACGATAAGTAGCGGTGTTACGTTTGCCACGAACATTGCAAGAACGTGCTGAATTCCGAAAGGTATCGCACGTTTTAGAGGCACTTTTCCGTCCGTACAATAAATATTTTCACTGCTTTTTCCTTTGAAAACGGCTTTTACGCCGCTAAGTAAGTCTTTAAAAAATGACATTATATCCCTTTTGCCGTGGAACCGACCCACGACTGACTGTAAAAATCCGTCTATATTGTAATATAAAAATAAAAATTTGTAAACCTCTATGCACAAACTTGTGCTGTTACTAATTATTTTATCGGCAAACCACCATATAAAAAGCTGAGTTTTGCTTAATTTTCAAAAAAACGGTTGCCTTTTTTTTAAATTAAGATTAAACTACTATTGACGGATTATTATGAACACGGTTGACAGATATTATAAAAAAATGACGGAAACTTCCGTCTATAAACTTATATTAAAACTCGGTCTGCCCACAACCATATCCATGCTTATAACAAACGTATATAACTTAGCGGACACCTATTTTGTAGGAACGCTAGGGAAAAGCGCACAGGCGGCAACGGGAGTCCTGTTTACATTGCAGGCTATAATACAGGCAATTGCTTTTATGCTGGGACACGGTTCGGGAACCTACTGCTCGAAGGCATTGGCGGAAAAGGATTCGGACACCGCAACCGTTTACGTTTCGACGGCATTTTTCACAGGGCTTGGGTTTGGCTGTTTTCTTCTTATTTTAGGTCTTATTTTTCTTACCCCGCTTATGCGGCTTTTGGGAAGCACGGAAACCATTCTTCCTTACGCGAAAGATTACGGACTTTGGGTGCTGCTTGCCTGCCCCTTTATGATTTGTTCGCTAATCCTTAATAACAACCTGCGCTACGAAGGCATTGCGATGTTTTCCATGATAGGGCTTTGCTTCGGCGGACTTTTAAACATTTTAGGCGACTACGTATTTATTATGAAAATGAATATGGGCGTCTACGGCGCAGGGCTTTCCACAGCTATTTCCCAAGTGGTAAGTTTTGTGATACTACTCGTTTTGTACGTAAAAAAGGCGCAGGCGTCGCTGAAACTTAAGGCGGTAAAACTCAAAGCCGAAGTTTTCGGGAACATTATAAAAGGCGGACTGCCTTCCCTTATCCGTCAAGGCTTGGCGTCGGTTTCAAACGGCTTACTTAATAACCTTACAAAACCTTTCGGCGATGCGGCAATAGCTGCAATAAGCATTGTAAACAGATACTCTTCTTTCGTGCTTGCAATAGGAATAGGTCTTGGGCAAGGCTTTCAACCGGTATGCTCCTTTAACTACAGCGCGGGAAAGCTTAAGCGTGTAAAACAAGGACTTTTATTTACCTGGATTTTTTCCACGGTTTTGGTCGGAACCCTTTCCCTTTTCGGATTGATCTTTGCGCAAAACGTAATTAGGATATTCCAAAAAAATCCCGAAGTAATCGAAATAGGTCAGGCGGCGTTAAGGTTTTCTTCGGTCGGATTATTGTTTTTATCTTCGTCCACAACCGCAAATATGCTTTACCAAAGCATAAGAAGCGCAAAAACCGCATCCATTCTCGCACTTTTGCGTTCCGGATTGGTGCTGATACCCGTACTTTTTTTGCTTTCTCATTTCTTCGGGCTTTTCGGAATCCAAAGCGCACAAGGAATTTCCGACGTTATATCCGGGCTTATAAGTATCCCCTTTATAATCAAATTTTTAAGGCTTGACCCGAAAACCGCCGAAGTTTAACGGCTCTTTTAGAGTGAAATTTGGAGTGTTGAGAGTGGAGTTGCGGATTTTGGAGTATTATTGAAGTTCCCTTCGGGAACGGACAATCCTTCAGGCTCTATGAGCCAGCTCCCTTTGCACAAAGGAGCCATATAAGGATTTAGAAATTATTATACAAAATGCTCGTTAACGGGCTTATAGGCGGACTTTTGTGCTTTTTTGCTCGTCCTTGCTTGGGCTTCTGGATTGCCACGGCAATAAATTGCCTCGCAATGACGGAGTGGATAAATTGACTTGCTACGACAATTTGAAATTTTTTGAACTACCTTAATGACGAAATAAAACAAAAATTTAAAGTAACCATAAAAGGGGCTGAACGCAAATAAAATTGCGTTCAGCCCCTTTTCACGTCATTTTGCGTGTTTTTTATTGTGGTTTTTAATCAGTGTTTTTTTGCGGGGGTGTTTTCGGTAACGGCGGCTTCCGATTTAGCGGAATTTTCCGTTGCCTCTTCATCTGCGCCTTCGGACTTTTCCTTCAGGTTTTTAAATAAAACGGCGTTTTTGTGCTCGTTTTTGATACCCCACTGCACGAATATGGAAAGCGCCGCCATAAGCACGATAATAATGCCCAAAATGGCAAGTTCTTTAAGTTCCCTTACTATTAAAGTTCTTAAAACTTCGCTACCAAGTTTGAACTCAAGGGCAAGCGCAATGCCCTCGGAAACTTCCAAACGGATATCTTCTTTACCCCTTATAAGGTTTATAAGGGATTTGATTATCGTAAAGCAAATAATGCCTGCGCTGATAAGTTCGATTATAATAACGGCAAATTTGATTATGTATTCGTATATTGAGTTAAATTGGTTAAAAAAAGCGTCCATTAGTCCTGCCTTTCGTTTATCATGCTCTTGACCTTCATAAGTCTTGTCAAGGCCCCTCTTTCGTTTTCGCCGAGTTTCGACGTGATGTATTTAATGGTTTCTTCAAGTTGCGGAATCATTACGTATTCGAGTGCGTTTACACGGCGTTTGTTTCTTACGATTTCCGCCGCAAGCATCTGAACCTTCTTTTCTATAACCGCAAGTTCCACAAGTAAACTTATAGCCTCGGTTATCTTTTTAACGGAATAGTCGGCCTCGCTTGTAACGTTTGCGTATGAATACGGCATTCCCGAACGCTTTGTAGCTTCCACTGAAATTTTCGGAACCATAACGTTCATTATGCTTTCCGTGTCAAGTTCCAGTTTTAAAGATGTCGACGGCATGTTAAAAGCATTCTCTGTTTCCGCCTCGCCCATAAGGGCACGGGCGGAAGAGAATTCCTTTAGTGCGTCCGCTAAGATGGCTTTTGCCTGTTCACGCAAACGCTTATTTTCTTTTATCATAACCGAAAAACGACGAATCATTTCGTCTGACTTGTCTTTTAAAAGTTTATGCCCACGCTTTGCCGTACTTAATCTTTGCTTAAGCTTTTTAAGTTCCATTCTCGTGGGATTAACGTTAAGTCTTGCCATATTCTACCTTGTTTTATTGTGTGGTCGTCTTAAAAAACGGTCGATAACGGGCTTATAGCCCAACTTTTTAGTTTTTTAAAAACCGGATGACCTTTTAATTTCAGTCATTAAGATACTTTTCGATATACTTTTCTTTGATACGTTTAAGTTCGGACTTAGGAAGAATTTTAAGTAGCTTCCAACCAAGGTTAAGGGTTTCCTCGATAGGTCTATCCGTAGTGGTGCCCTGCGAAACGTATTCCTTTTCGAACTTATCCGCAAACTCTGCGTACAGTCTGTCTGTAGGTGTAAGTGCGGCGTCGCCTAAAATAGCGGCAAGTTCCTTGCTTTCCTTTCCTTTTGCGTAAGCGGAGAAAAGTTGGTTCATTGTATCAGCGTGGTCTTCCCTTGTTTTGCCGTCGCCGATACCTTTATCTTTAAGACGGGAAAGTGAAGGAAGTACGTCTATAGGCGGATTAACGCCACGTTTATAAAGTTCCCTCGACAAGATAATCTGCCCTTCCGTAATGTAACCGGTAAGGTCGGGGATGGGGTGGGTTTTGTCGTCTTCGGGCATTGTCAAAATAGGAATTTGGGTTATGGAACCCTTCTTTCCCTTAATCCTTCCCGCACGTTCATACAAAGTTGCAAGGTCGGTATAAAGGTAGCCGGGGTATCCGCGACGACCGGGAACTTCCTTTCTTGCGGCGGAAACTTCACGCAAAGCTTCTGCGTAGTTTGTGATATCCGTAATTATTACGAGAACGTGCATGCCGAGGTCGAAAGCAAGATATTCCGCACAAGTAAGCGCCATACGGGGGGTAGCGATACGCTCTACCGCAGGGTCGTTTGCAAGGTTGGTAAATAGTACCGTTCTTTCGATAGCGCCGGTTCTTCTGAAGTCGTTTATAAAGTATTCGGCTTCTTCAAACGTGATACCGACTGCGGCAAATACAACCGCAAACTTTTCACCCGATCTAACCTTTGCCTGACGGGCGATTTGCGCTGCAAGTTCGGCGTGGTTAAGACCGCTCATGGAAAACACGGGAAGTTTTTGCCCTCTTACCAAGGTATTAAGTCCGTCTATTGCGGAAATACCCGTCTGAATAAATTCGTTAGGGTAATCACGAGCGGCGGGGTTTATAGGTTCGCCGTTTATGTCCATTCTCTTTT
Organism: uncultured Clostridia bacterium; assembly: GCA_958419945.1. Taxonomy (GTDB): domain Bacteria; phylum Bacillota; class Clostridia; order Christensenellales; family Borkfalkiaceae; genus UBA4636. The sequence continues at coordinate 19,390 of CATZIC010000006.1, forward strand.
TGGGGATAATGGGTGCACCGCCGTCACGGGGGTTACCCATGCCGTCGAAAACTCTACCGAGCATGTCCTCGGAAACGCCGAGTTCTTGACTTCTTCCCAAAAATCTTGCCTTTGAAGTGGAAATCTGAAGTCCGTTTGAAGATTCGAAAAGTTGAACGACGGCTTTGTCGTCTTTTACTTCCAGAACCTTACCCATTCTGACGTTGCCGTCCTTTTGGGTGATTTCCACAAGTTCGTTATATTTAACCCCACTGACGCCCTCGACGAGCATCAAAGGACCTACTACTTCTTTGATGGTTTTATACTCTTTATACATCTTCTCTTCCTCCGCGGGCAACCGCTTTAAGTTCGGAAACTAAATCGGTAAGAGCTTTATCAAGATCTTCGATATTCTTTTCCTCGACGTATTTTGCTCTGCCTATCTTTTCAACGGAAGGAACGCCTAAAATCTCGTCAAGTTCTGCGTAGCTGTCTACCGCACGGTTTGCATAAACGTAGAAGGCGTTTATCAATTTTATCATTTTATACTGCTTTTCAAGGGTAGTATAAGTGTCCGTTTCGTGGAAGGCGTTCTGATGCAGATAGTCCTCTCTTATCATCTTTGCCGTTTCCATAGTGATACGGTCGCGGTAAGAAAGGGAATCCATACCGACGAGACGAACGATTTCGTCAAGTGCGGCTTCTTCCTGCAAAATCTTCATTGTGAAGGTTCTCATTTCCGGAAAATCGTTTGCGACGTTTTCCTTATACCAATCCGCCATTCTGTCAGCGTAAAGGGAATAGCTTACAAGCCAATCGATTGCGGGGAAATGACGTTTATACGCAAGCGAAGCCGAAAGTCCCCAGAAAACCTTTACTATACGAAGGGTTGCCTGAGAAACAGGTTCCGACAAATCGCCGCCCGGAGGGGATACCGCACCGATTGCGGTAACCGAGCCGATTTTATCTCCGCTTCCCAAAACTTTAACGATACCTGCCCTTTCGTAGAATTCGGCAAGTCTTGAAGAAAGGTATGCGGGGTAACCTTCGTCGCCCGGCATTTCTTCAAGTCTTCCGCTTATTTCACGCAAAGCTTCCGCCCAACGTGAAGTGGAGTCCGCCATAATGGCTACCGAATATCCCATATCTCTGAAATACTCCGCAATCGTGATGCCGGTGTAAATTGAAGCTTCACGCGCGGCAACGGGCATGTCGGAAGTGTTTGCGATAAGCACCGTTCTCTTCATCAAAGGTTCGCCGGACTTCGGATCTTTAAGTTCGGGGAACTCGTTAAGAACGTCGGTCATTTCGTTACCGCGTTCACCGCAGCCGACGTAAACGATAATCTGTGCGTCCGCCCACTTTGCAAGTTGGTGCTGAACGACGGTTTTACCGCTACCGAAAGGTCCCGGTACGGCGGCGCAACCGCCTTTTGCTATCGGGAACAACATATCTATAACCCTCTGCCCTGTTACCATAGGCATTTCGGGAGAAAGTTTTTCTTTATATTTACGCGCACGACGAACAGGCCATTTGCGCAGCATGGGGATTTCAACCCTTCCGTTTTCGGTTTCCATAACCGCAATGGGCTCTAAAACGTTAAAGCTTCCGCTTTTAATGGAAACGAGTTTGCCGCTTACCCCTTCCGGTACCATAATGGAATGGCGAACGATGGAAGTTTCCTGAACAAAACCGAGTTCGTCGCCGACCGTCATACTATCGCCTACTTTTGCGGTTGCAACAAAGTCCCATTTCTTTTCATGGTCGATATTGTTTATAACTATACCACGGGAAATTCTGTCGCCGTACTTTTCGACGAGTTTATTAAGCGGCCTTTGTATGCCGTCGAAAATGCCTTCTATAAGACCGGGCGCCAATTCAACCGACAACGGGCTACCCGTGGAAACAACTTTGTCTCCGACGCCTAAGCCTGCGGTTTCTTCGTAAACCTCTATGGAAGCTTTGTCTCCACGAAGTTCGATGATTTCGCCGATAAGTCCTAATTCGCCAACCCTTACCACGTCGAACATTTTGCAGTCAGCCATGTTCTCGGCAACGATAAGGGGTCCGGCAACCTTTACAATTCTGCCTTCTTGCATTTATTTGTCCTCTCTTCCGAATAATATGTCCACGCCCAAAGCACTTTCCATTGCCGAGCGCAATAATTCCATTCCGTAATCACCGTCGCCGTCCGGGACGGGTATGATAATAGGGTATGCGGATTCGTTGAAACGCTTTAAATATGCGGAAAGTTCCTTGCAAAATCCGTCCGTTATAAAGATAACGGCGTAGTCTTTTGCAAGTTTACGTAGCGTTTCACGTGCCTTTTCTGCACTGTTTACGGTAAACGCGTCGACGCCGCCGGCTTTGAACGCCAGAATGTTGTCGCCGCTACCGATAATAGCCATTTTACCTGTCATAAATTTTTCCTTAATTTATATAGTTACGGTCGGTTTTTATAGTTACGCTTGATAACCTTCGCGTAATTTACTTTTAACGACGAGTTTGTCAACGCCGCTTCTTAAACTGACCATAATAAGCCTTACGTTTTTAACGTCTGCCTTTCTGTAACCGGCGTACAAAAGGTAGGGTTCAGTACCACGGTTGAAAAATCTTGTTTCTTTAAGCTTTAAAAGGTTGAAACTGTCAGCAAGTTTTTCGTATTCCGTAAGCGGATTACCGATATCGTCCACCGCTTTTAATACAAATTCGTATAACGTATTACGTTTAAAAGCCTCGATTATTTTCGTCTTGTCCTTACCGATAAGCACGGCTTCCTGCTCGCTTGTAAGGGTTCCGTAAGGAAGTTTCATGCTTTTGTATTCTTCCAAACTTTCACACCTTAAGATTACGGAAAGGTTTTTAAGGTCGATTTCCCTGTCTATAAATTCAATGGCTTTTTTGTCTTTTATAAGGCGGTGCATAGCTTTATAGCAAAACCTTGAAAACACCGTATCCACCATTGCGCCGCTTGGCGTTCCCTCTTCGAAAAGTTTTTCCGCTTCCAAAAAGGCATCGTTTAGTTCCGGAATACCGCACTTTTTGCCGTCTAACGCACTTTTAATTTCCGAAACAGCAAGAGCGCCTTCGTGCGTGAGATACTTTTCCTCCTCTAAGCCGAGTTTACGGCACTTGAAAAGCGCCTCTCCGTTCATAAAGTCGTAAGGCAATAAAAAATAATATTTTGCTCCGCCTTTGGGGGCGTAGTCTTTTATAAAGGCAATTAAATCCTCTTCTTCGGCGTAGATAAGTTCGGAAAGGGTGCAACCTTCGGGTGCGGATTTTCCGAAACCGTATTCACGCAAGAGTTTTAATCCCTCGTCGAAGCTTCCTGCGTCCATAAGTCTTGCGTACTTATCCGTACCGAGCAAAAACTTTTCACGGGATTTACAGGCTGCGTCGATAAATAAAATATCTTTCTGCATCATTATATAAAATCAATCGAAAAGTTTTTCCGCAACGTAGGTTTCATACCTTTCCTTAAGTCCGTCTATTATAGCCTCGAAACTTAAGTTTACGTCGGAAGTTTGGCTTTCGATTACAACACCGCCGTTAAAATTACCGCCGTTTTTAACCTTTAAATTGAGTTCTTTTACCACGTCGAAGTTACAAACCTCGTTTTGGGTAAACGGACAGTTTTTGGGTATAACAACGGTTGCGCCACTTGCGGCGTTTTCCTTAATTAAACGGCAGATAATCGACTTATAGGCCGATTTATCGAGTTTGTTGAGCTTTTCAAGCGCGTTATAAAAAACTTCTGAAACCGCTTCCGTTTTTTTGGAAAGGTAAAGTTTTTTGCCGTCTAAAGAGGCGACCACTTTTCTTCTTCTTAAAGTTTCCGCCTCTTCCGCCTCGAAGTCCTTTTTTGCATCACAAAGAAGTGTTTCTGCGTTTTCTTTAGCGGAATTTACAGCCGCTTCGTAGTCGCCGTCCGCTTTTTCTATTACCTCTTTGGAATATAGGTCTGCGTCTTGAAGAATTTGCTCTATAATTTTATCTTTTCCGTCCATGTCTGATTAAAGAAGCATTATCGAAATAACGAGCGCCAAAATAGCGTAAGTTTCTACCATTGCGGGGAAAAGTATAAGTTTACCGGAAATAGTTTCGTTTTTGGAGATTGCCAAAATGCCCGCAACTGAAGTAAGACCTTGGAATATTGCCGATAAAAAGCCGACAACCGTCAAAGGAAGTACCGTGAAGAATACCTGCCAGCCTGCCGCAACCGTCATGTCTGCAACGATGCTGCTGCTTCCCAAAATTGCAAGTACGAAACCGTAAATACCCTGCGTTGCGGGAAGAACGGATAAAACGAGAACTTTGGAGAACTTTTTGCCGTCTTCTGCGAGAACGCCCGCTGCTGCGGAACCGGTTTTCCATAAAGCAATGGCACTGCCTGCACCGCAAAGTACTACGCATAAAGCAAGACCGAGTAAAGCTATTGATTGACCATCCATAAATATTACCTCCGATTGTTTCCAATCATTTTTATTTTTTATTTTTTCAGTTTTTAACTGATGTTTTTAAATTGTTTTTGTAAAAAATTTTATTTTTCGGCAAAGTAAACGTTGTCGAATTTTGTGCCGAAGGGTTGGAAAAGTTCCCCTTCGCCTTCGTAGAACCTTCCGTAGAATTCAATGTATTGAAGCCTTGAATCGTGAATGTATGCGCCCAAAAGCCCCATTGCAAGGTTGAAAACGTGTCCTATTATAAGTATAAGAACGCCGACTATCGACATTGCGCCGTGCATCATCGGAAGCGCCATAGACGTTACTATCTGCGCAATCTGTGCGCCGGAGAGCATCAGACCGTAAAGCCTTGCGTAACTTAATATATCGGACATGTAGTTTATAAGTCCGTATACCGCAGAGAAGCTTTTTGAAACTTTGCCAAAGCCTTTTGCGTGCCTGCCCGCAGTTACCGCGCCGATTAGTACCGAAACGCCCATTATGATTGCAGAAACCATCGTTAATCCGTGAGTTATGCCGGAAAGATCCAACACAAGAAGGATAAGTCCGCCTAAAAATACCGCCCAGGTAACGCCGTCGAAGATTCCGTCTAAAATCTTGCCGTCGCTAAAGGATGCAGCCGCCTTCATAAGTAAACTTGCCATTATCTGCACGACGCCCATGCCAAGACTTAAAAGCAGCAGCGTGGGAACGGAAATTCCCGCAACGCTCAGTTTATGGTTTATGGCGTCCGGCATGATGGGTTCTTTTAACAATCCTATTTGCCGCAAAAGACCGTAACCGAAGAAACTGTCGAACAGCGTGCCGAATATAAGGGTAAAAATACCGCCGATTGCAACGATATTGCAAAGCCTTGCCGCGCCGGTATCCCTGCCGATCTTCTTTGCCATAAGATATCCGCCGATCATCATAATGACGCCGTATCCCATATCCGCCATGATAAAGCCCATGAATACGCTGAAGAATATCATCATTATAAAGTTCTGATCGATAGTGCCGTATTTGGGGGGCGAATAAAGGTTTGTAACGAATTCGAACTGACGGGTAACCTTTTTGTTTTTCATAAGCGTAGGCGCAAATTCGTCTTTCGGAATAACCGCAAACTGCGTGTAAACCTTGGCGCCTATTTTGTTAAGTTCCTCTTCAACCCTTTCGGTTGCCTCTGTGGGAACGTAAGCTTCCATTAAAAAGGTGCTGTCCGTCGTGGAAAAACCGTTTTTGTTCTTGCCCTTTTCAAGCTCGAAAGAATATCTGTCAAGAAGGATTTTCATATCCTTCAAACGGTCTTTATATGAAAGAATTTTTTCGTCGAGTACTAAAAGTTCCTTGTCCGTCTTTTTAATGCGGGCGGTGAGTTCTTCCACCTTTTCTTTTGCGGTGAAATCACCCGTTAAGTTACAACGCGAAAACCCGAAAGTCGTAAGAAGGGCAGAAACTTCGGCTTCGTCTTTTACGTGACAGACCACGGTTACAACCGCCGAAGAGGAATCAATACATTCCACCGATACTACGCAAGGGTAATCGCCCTCCGAAAATACTTTCGCCTGTATAGCCTTCATGGTGCCTAAAAGCACCCTTGTATCTTTGGTGTCCTTAAAAACGGAAAACTTGGATTTTAGTCCGATAAACGGCTTATAGGCGTTCATTTCGTTTACAAGTCCCGCTCTTTCCGCCCTTAAATCCATTGCCTTATCGCTTATATCGTAAAGGTCTTGTACGATAGGATTTACCGTTTCTTCCAAAGAAAGTGCGGAAATAAAACCGTCATACGTTACGCCGTAAATTTCTTCCTTAACGGGTTCAGTCGTTTTATCGTTTTTGGCAATGCGGTTTACGTTATCAAACAAAAAATCGCACGCAAACTTAAGTCTGTCGAACTTTTCGGCAAACTCCTCGGTGGTATTTGGTTGTTCAGATGCGCTGTCGCTTGATATAATCTGCACGGAACAGGTCTTGTGCAGGGCGGCAAGGATTTTTTCCTCCTCGCTTTTAACGCCTACAAGCTTCATGCGCGACATTTCAGCAATCGCCATTTATAACCTTCCCTACGATTTCATCGGATAATTTATTGATTTTTTGCGACAAAGAATTATATAGTGCGTCGGAATCGTTTTTGGCAACTTCCAAAACTTCCGCATAAAGTTTTTCAACTTTTACGGCGGTAGTTTGTTTATATTCCTTTTTAAGTTCCTTAACCGAAGCTTCCGCCTCTTTTAAAATGGAATCGCACTTTTCTTCGGCTTCCTTGTTTTTACGGGTAGCGTACTCGTCCGCAGAAAGTCTTATTTCCGCCGCTTTTTTTTCGGCTTTAGTTATTTCTTCCAAAACTTGTTCAATCATTGTTTGCCACCTTAGGCGAAATTGGCCGTTGCTTTAATCGCCGTTACAGTTCATAGGCGCCGATTACGCCTATTATCTATAATAACAAAAAAGAATAAACTTTTCAAGGCTTTTCCGCACCATTTTTCAATTTAACGGATTTTTTACTATATTATATAACGTCGAAAATTTTGTGATAGGTTTTTATGTTTTGGCGTGAATTTACGCAAAAAAACGCACAACCTTTTGCCAAGAAGTAATTTATACGACAAAATAACCAAACTTTACCTATTAAAGCCGCATATTTGCCTAAATTTTTGCAGTTATTTACAATATCTCAACAAGTATTACATAAAACAGTTTACATTTTAACGTTGATATGCTACAATAAATGAACTATAAATTCATCAAAGGAGTTATTTTAATCAAGTTATGCAACCTGATCCCGAACCTGAGCCTGACAGTATGATTTTCGTACAATTATTTGTACTTATTATTCTTGTTCTGCTTTCTTCATTCTTTTCCGCAAGTGAAACCGCGTTTACTTCCCTAAATCGATCGAGGCTTAAAACCCGTATGCAGGACGATAAGCGCACCCCCTCTCAACAGAAAAGATCGGAAAAAGCACTTAAAATGTCAGACGACTATGACAGAATTCTGTTCACACTTTTAATCGGTAACAACATCGTAAACATTTCCGCATCCACTATTGCTACCCTACTTTTCATAAACATTATGAACGGTAACGCCGCGGCGCCTACGGTTTCAACCATAGTACTTACCGCCGTGATTTTGGTTTTCGGTGAAGTTGTTCCGAAGACCCTTGCAAAAGAAAGACCGGAAGCTTATGCCGAAACTTTTGGCGGACTTGTTCAACTTTTCATTTACGTTCTGTGGCCGGTCTGCATAATCTTCAGAGGCCTTAAAAAGTTGCTTGTTAAAATCTTCAAGCTTCAAAAAGCCGAAGGGGTTACCGAGGAAGAAATACTTAACATCGTTGAAGAAGCCAGCGAGGACGGCGCGCTTAATAAGAGCGAATCCGAACTTATTTCCAACGCCATAGAATTCCACGACTGCGAGGTCGGTGAAATTTTAGTGCCCCGTGTAAACGTTATAGCAATACCTTTAGATATGCCGATGGAAAAGATAAAAGGGGTATTTCTAAAGAACGGCTATTCCCGTTTGCCCGTTTATACCGACAGCATCGACCATATCGTCGGTATGGTGCACGAAAAGGACTTTCTAAATTCCCTTGACCGTGGCGATAAAAACGTTACTTCCATCATAAAAAAGGTTGCCATCGCGACCGAACATATGAAGATTTCCACCCTTTTAAAGGTTTTCCAGAAATCCAAGGTACATATGGCGGTTGTTGTCGACGAGTACGGCGGAACTTTGGGTATCGTTACCTTAGAGGACGTTTTGGAAGAACTTGTCGGCGAGATTTGGGACGAACACGACGAAGTTGTGGAATACTTTGAAAAGATTTCAGACGACACTTACCGTGTAGACGCCAACGCAGACCTGGGAGACTTTTTCGAACTGTTTTCCATCGAGGCGGAGGACGACGATTTCGATTCTCAGACCGTCGGCGGTTGGGTTGTTGAAAAACTCGGCGATATGCCAAAGCGTAACGCTTCCTTTGACCTTGAGCATTTGCACATTGTGGTAACACGTTGCAGTCAACGAAAGGTAAGCGAACTTAAAGTAGTGGTTTTGGACGAGGAGGCTTCCGACAAAGCGGAAACTGAAATTCTGGAACAGGAAGAAACCATGCCGGAAAACGCTTAATTAAATCAATATATTTAAAGGCTACCCGAAGGTAGCCTTTTTTTGCGGGCAGGCGGGTTGTCTGCCCTTTTTTATAGTTATTGTTAATAGATAAATTCCGTCGTAATCGAAAAATCGTCGCTGCCAAGTTTATAGTTTACGCTGTAAACGTAAACGGTTTTATCCGAATACCCTACTGTTACGCAGACCTCTTTATAACCTTCTGTATCGGTGGAATTACCGAAAAAGTCCGCTATTCGGTTTTCCTTAACCTTTGCGGTAAAAATTGTTGCCGTCGCATCTTTTGTTTTTTTGTCCGTAAGATAGCGGGAGCGGAAGTTGAAAAATTCAGCGGAAAAGGTCGGTAAAGCGTAGGTGTTTTCACTTTCTTCATACACCGCTTCGCCAAAAGGATCGGATGAAAAACTTTGGACATTTTCCATAGCTAAATACCCATCTTCCGTCTTTTTATAGACCACGGTCTTTTTGTTTACGACCTCTCCAAAGTAACTTTGCGTAAGGGTTACCTTTATTTCCGTTGCCGTGAAGGAGCTTTTTAAGGAACGCTTCGCCAAATTAAAAGGACTAAACATGATTGCGGTTATGACGGTTGCCGTCGCCCCCACAAAAAGCACGGCGGCTAAAATTATTATAAAAATTTTCTTATTCATTTTACCCCCTCCTTTTAACCAAATTTTTAAGTATTGCGACGACGAAAAGCGAAAGAGCACCAAGTGCTAAATCTACGGGATTCACATCAAAGCAAACCTTAATGGAAGTGTCAAAGCTTTGCTTTTCGCTCTCGTAAAATTCATTGTAAACCTTCAAATAATCGTCAATAACCGACTTATAGGCGGATATTTTATCTATTTGATAATTTTCGCCTTCCGAAAATTCGGCAACGGTTTCTTTGATTTTTAATAGGTTCGTCATTTTTAAAGATGGGTTAGTTTCAATCTCGTCAAGCAGCTTCGATATCTTTTCTATTTCGGGTGAAATATCTTTACACGCCGTAAAAGCTTTAATTACTTCACCTTTATAGTTGTCGTCTGCTACACTGACTTTAACGAGATATTCTCCTTCCTTATTAGGAAAATCAACGGCTTCAACGCCGTAATAAAACTCGGTTACAAGATTACAATTATAGCCTAAAAGTCGGGCTATGGGTCGGTTTTTACCTATTACGGTGAACTTTTCGTATTCCGATTCGACTACTATACTTTCGCTTATATCCGCCTTTTCTACGGTTACTATGTAAGCGTCTGAATCTTCCAAAAACTTATAAAGGTTTTCGTCCGCCGAAACCGTAACGGTATATTTGCCTGCGTTTATCACCTTATCGAGAGATACGATATTGCCGTCCTCGTTTGTGACCGTTACCGTAAAACCGCTAACGTCAAGCCAGTCCAAGCCGCCCACGTTTTTGGAAATATCGAAAATGTTAAGGGGTTGACCGGTATACGTAAAGTCGGTCAATATATCTTTTAGCCAAAGTTGCTTTTTGGTTACGTGAAGTTTTGCCGGCAATGATTTAACAGAATAATTAGGGTTGCACGCAACAATTACTAAATCGTAATCCCCTATTGCGGAAGGCTTGCCGAAGAACGCGTTATCCACTTTAACGCCCTCTTTTTCCGCACAAAATTCAAGCTCTAAATTATCCCCTTCAATAAGGTTGCCGCTTGTAATCGTGTAAGCCACGCTTTGCGTTATTTTGTCAAAATCCTCTGTAAACTCGGCAGAAAGGTCGGAAAGTTCGACGGTTATTTCTCTTTTTACCACGGTATAGATTGAATGGTCTCCGAATTCAAAGTCGAACTCCACAGAAAAATTATCGTTTATTTTTCTTGCGTAAATTTTATAATCTCCGACCGAATCACCCTCTTCACGTTCTAAAAACACAATATCTTTAAGTGTAAGTCCGTAAGGAATTTTTGTCGAAGTATAGGCAGTCAGTTCTATATTGTCACCGTAAACTGCCGTTAGATTCGGCATCGTTACGGTTAAGTTAAGTGGGAGAATTTCCGCCGTAGAGCCTACATAAGTTACGTTATAGTTGCTGTTTCTAAGTTCGGCTTGCACGGGATATATACCGACGGCGTTTCCTTCCGCCCGATAAAGCCGCACGACGCCATCAAGGTCCTCGCCCGCTTTAAGGCTGCCTTTTGTAACGCTTGCGGAAAGTTCAAACGGCTCACCGTACACTGCGGTTACTGTATTTGCGGTAACGGTAATATTCCTCTGCAAAATCACGTAGTTTGACGGAATAACGGTTATATTGTAATTATCGTTAATGCGCTCCGCCGTGATTTCGTAACTACCTACCGTCTCGCCCGGCTCTCGCGCAAGCTTTACTATTTTGTTTATACTATCCCAGCTTGCAAGGCTGCCCGATACTATAGTACAACTAAGCGCCTCGTCGCTGTCCCCGTAAAATTTACTCTTTTCTTCGCAACGAACGGTAATGGTCCGAGGTAAGGTTTTTATCGTGCCCGTTACGGAATTTACAAGGTAATTCGGGTTAGCGCTTTCTGCGGCTATAGTTTCACCCTCAACCCAAAACTTTATTTCCGATTTTTCTACGGGCAGGCTAGAGGTAAACTCTATTTCCGGCAAAGGGTCCCCGTAGTAGACAACAATATTTTTAAATGCAAGATTTACGGGACACGGAGTTACCGTGAAGTTTTGGAAAAACAAGCTTTCGTAAACCTTTACGCACACGACGTAATTACCTGCATTTAAAATTGCCGAAACCGCATTGCCGTCCTTTTCGATGGAAACTTCGGCCGAAAGTTTTATGCTTGGGTCGGTTTTATCAACTGCGGTTACCGTAAAAGTAAACTCATTGCCGTCGTACACTTTACTATCGCCGCTACAAAAACCGAAGTCCACCGCGTATTTATTATCGTCTTTTATAATCGTCAACGTTGCTTGATTACTTTCAGCGATAAAATTCTCGTCAAAAATTGCCGTAACGGAGTATACACCAACCTGTAAACTGTCGGATAAGTTGCCCGATAGGTCGATTATCACGCTTTTTGTGCCGTCCGTTACGGTAAAACCAATGACTGCGCCAAAGTCGTTTTCATAGTCGAAACGAAGGTTTCTGCTTTCGGACAAAGTTATGGTTTTGTCCTCGATTTTTACCGAAACAGGCTTTTTACGTATTTCGTAATTTGCGTTGGCAAAAGTTACCAAATAGTAGGGACTTTCGCATTTACCCATAATGGCGTAATTGCCGACCGGTGAGTTTTGCCGTGCGGTTGTAAAAAGTGTAATAACGCCGTCTTCTAAAAACTCTCCCGATATGCATCTTCCGGTAAGCGGTTTTATTTGGTCGAGATAGGTCCCGCTTTTTCCGTCTATTGCGTAAGTAACTTTTTTAGGCTGCACGTTTGTAAAAACCTTTTCTACGGTGTAAGAAATTCCTTTATATACTCCTCGGTACTCGGCTTTGACGGTTATATCGCCCGACACGTAAGCGTAATCGGACAAGGTTACCGTTTGTGCGTTTTTAGAGCCGTCCACGAACACCGCGGTTACCCGTGCGATTTTATCGCCGTAGGTTATAACGCTCGGCAAAATATCCGTAACAAAGCTAAAATCACGAAAGTCCGATAAAACGGAATTTATAAATGACAGTTCTTTATCCGTTCGGTTTTCGGTAAGTTTTATATAAGCTCTATAGACCGAAAGAATGGAATTTTTGATAGAAAGTGCGTCTATAAGCCCGTTATAAGCATTTTTATAATCGTCAAACGCTTGCCTGTAAAAATAAATTTCATGCCGAATATTTGACACTAACGGATAGTTGGCGTTTTTAAAATTAGCAATGGTTACGTAATCTTCGGATTTATCGTATTCGGGGAAAACTGCGATCTTTTCGGTTTTTCCGCCGTAAAAATCAACGACTGCATAAAAGGTGTTTTCGATGCCGTCTTTTATAACGTAGTCGTTCTCTGAAAGATTTATGTTTTTTACAACGCTGTCAAGCATTGTATCGTCGTCAAAAACAATGTTTGCGCCACGCAAAATATTGTCCTTATCGGGCGTAAAATAGGTTACGACGAAATTGTTTAATATAACCTTAGCGGTGAATCTGCCGTCCTTATCGGTATAGTAATTTTTACCGCAAAGATTTACAAGCACGTTTTTTACCCTTTCACCGATATTAAAAGTTACGTCCGCAGTAAAATTGCTACCGTCAAATTCCAAAAATCTGCCCGTTAAGACTTGGTTAACTTCTATTTTTTTGTCGTTGTATTCGGTATGTAAACTGCCGTAAATGACCTTTTCCATAACAACGTTTTTAAGCAAAAACGGGCTTATACGGGCACTTTTATAGGTTTTGCCCTTTTCAAGAGTTACGTAATCGTTAAGTCCGTAAACCTTTGCCGTAAGGGTAAAAACCGAAAGGTTTGAAAAGGTGCTCGTCGTAAATCCTTCTGAAAGACCGGCGGAAAGGGTTGCGGTTTCGGCAATGCTAATAACCGCACCTTCGGTTTCACTTTGCACAGTTCCGTAAAAATTTCCTTGAACGTTAAGGGCTCCGTTTACTATAAGGTTGCCGCTACTGCTAAACCCGTTTTGACGCAAGATTTCGCAATCGGGATAGGTTACGCCATAGGCTTCACCTATATGCAAACCGTCGTACACGCTAAGCGTTCCGTCAACGTTTAAAGTTCCGTTTTGACTAACCGTAAAGTTTGCACCGGGCATAATTTTGAGTTTTGTGTTTTCGGATACGGTAAAACTTCCTTCCGTAACGGCGATATCCATACAATATGGAATGGCAACGAAAGTATTTAAAGTAGAATAACTTTTCTCAAGCGTAAAGTCCGTAACGCCGCTACCGACGTTTCCGTAAACTGTCATCGTGGTTTTTCCGACGTTACTCATATTAAGACTTGCAACTTCCTGAAGGCCTCGGCTTTTATCGTATGAAAGAACAATCTTTCCGCCGCTAAGATTAAAAAGTCCGCCATTCTCTGCAATAAGCGTAGCGAAAGAAAAATTTTCGCCACTACGTATTAATCCCGTGTACCGTCCGCCGAAATTTATCACTCTTGTAACTCTTAACGTGTTTAAAAAATACTGATTGAAAGGAAGGTTTCCTCTTTTATAGCAGTCGTCTGCCGCCGCCGCAATATAGTTGGCTACAAAAAGCGGCTCGCAAATTTCACCATTTACGGTAATCGTGCCATCTCCTTCTATCGGAAGATACCCGTCCATAACGCCGTTTACTACAATTTCACCGTTGCATATAACGGTAGGCGGACTTTCGAGATAGGGCGAAATTATATCCTCTTTACTTACGACAGAGAGTTTACCGTTGACAATAAGTTTGGCACCGTTTTCAATAAGTACCGATCCGTTTTCTGATTTTTCAAAACATAACGTAACGTTTTTAGGCACTGTAACTTCCGATTTAATTGTAGCGCTTTGACAATAAACGGTATCGCCGCTTTCAGCCAGCTCCAAAGCTTCGCTTAAAGTATATAAGTTTCCGTTAAGCGTCGCTCTCGATTCGGTTTTAAGTGCGTTTTCTTCAAAAAGTCCGCCTATAAGACCGTTAGCGGCATATGGTGCCAAACTTTTTATAAGCACAAAAGCACCAATAAATAGGCACAATACCGCCAATACTTTTATAAAGTTTGTTTTTCGTTTGGAATTTTTCATCATTTTACCTATGTATTCGGTGGCCCGATAATAAATAATTAAACTAAAAAAACAAAATGCGCAGTGGAAAATAGGCACTGCGCACGTTTTTATCTTATTTTTTATTCTTTTGTGATTTCTTTTTTGCCTTAGTGCCGTCAATAAGTTTCTTTCCCTGTTCCAAAAGGTATCTGTTAAGTTCGTAAACAACTTCGCCGGGGCCCTTGAGTGAGAAAAGGAAACTGTTTTTTTGTTTGAGTTTTTCGGAGTTCTGCTTTATATTAAGTTTAAACTGCTCGTATTTAACGACGATATCGTGTTCGGTCGCCCATTTTTTGATTTTCGCAACAACTCTGAAGGAATAGAAGTTATCGATAATGAAGATTCCCGATAGCATACCGAGGATAAAATAAACTTGCGTGTATGCTACAACAAAGTCAATACAAAGTGCTATAATTGGGTGTAAAAACAGATTATATAGCCCGCCTATTATTCCCCAAATCACGGTAAAAAGCGGACAGATTATGCCTTGCACGTTTCCCTTTCGGTCGGAATAATCCCAAAGTTTTACCTTTAATCCTTTTGTAAAAATGATTCCCGTTATGTACTCGAGCAAGGTCATTACTACGGTAATTACCAAAATAAGGCAAAGTTTTTGCAGAAAAATATTTGGGATAAAGGATAGATCTATTGAGGACATTCCGTACAAACAGAGAAGTCCGCATCCGTAAAGGGGCAGCCAAGGCCCCGCTAAAAAGCCAGGGTTAATCCACTTTTTGTGAGCGTATCTTCTGTAAAAAAGTTCCATTATGTAGCCGCATAGTGCGCCGATAAAAAATATCAGCACTATTTTTATAAGAATTACCATAAATTACCTTTAAACTTTTGCTGCTTACACCCGAAAAACCTTTCGGACTTTACCGATTGATTATTATAAAGAATTATAAAGATCCTGCACGAGCGAGATGAATTCGTCAGCCTCGGCAAGTTCGAATTTAAGTTTATCGTTTATAGCCGTTATGGTAACACGGTTGCCTTTTTTACTTACGTCCAAAAGATCTTCAAGCCTTATTACTTTACTTTCTGTGTAATTTGCTTTTCCGCATGCTATAATTTTATCGCTTGTAAGTATAACGGTGAAATTACCGGTGCGCACTGCTTTTCTGTAAATGCAAATTCCCCAAAAAACTTCGGGCACGACGTGCGCAATAAGACACATCACCGCAATAATCGTAGTAAAAGTGGTGTTTAGATCCGCAATGATTCTGCTAAATAATGAAGAACTGAATATAAAAGCGTCCGCACCGACGGAAAATATTGCACACAAAAAAAGTAAAACCGTTTCTATATACGGGCTTTTTATTCTTTTCGGTTTAACGACCGCTATAAGTTTTGTCGGCGGGAACAAAGTGGCTATGGGAAGATCCTCGTCAAGACGGGGATTATCTTCGGCAAGAAAAATTTCACGTTCCTTTTCCGCTTTCTTTTTGGTCTGGAAATTACTCATTGTTTTCTCCTTTATCGTAAATAAGGTCTTTAATAACTTCGCCCGCTAATATAAAACCTGCCACAGGCGGTACGAAAGATATGCTTGCGGGCGTGCGTTTATCTTCGCATAAAGGAAGCCTTGGGACCTCTTCGGAATACACCGTTTTAAGACTTTCGATATTTCTTTTTCTTAACTCTCTACGCATGACTTTTGCAAGCGGACAGACCTTTGTTTCGTAAATATCCCCCACCTTAAAAGCCATAGGATTTAGCTTGTTACCGGTGCCTAAACATGCGATAATGGGCTTATAGGCGGACTTTGCGGTTTCACACAGTAAAATCTTTGCGGTAACCATATCCACGCAATCCACAACGTAATCGTAACTTGAAAAGTCGAAAAGATTTATAGTTTCGGTGAAAAAATACACCGGGAATTTTTCAACTTTTAAGTTCGGATTTATATCTTTAAGCCTATCATACGCAACGTCGGTTTTCATTTTCCCGATGGTTGAGTTAAGTGCGTAAAGTTGTCTGTTTAGGTTTGAATAGTCCACGCTGTCCCCGTCGCAGATAACAAGTTTGCCGACTCCTGCACGGGCAAGCCCTTCAACGCAATACGAGCCTACACCGCCAAGTCCGAAAACGGCTACGGTCTTTGTAGACAATAATCGACGGTTTTCAATTCCTATTAAGTTGTCCTCTCTCGAAAAAATATTATCAGACAATTTTACCACCGTCGATTTTGAAAATTTTATAATCGGTTTCCCCGAAAACGCTTTGATCTACGTGAGTGCAAGTAACTATGGTTTGCACGCCGTCAATGGCTTTTAACAGCCTACTTTGACGGAAAATATCAAGTTCGCTCATTGCGTCGTCCAGAATAAGCACCGGGTATTCGCCGAAATGCTCTTTATAAACGTTAAGTTCCGCAAGTTTAAGGGAAATTGCGGCGGTACGCTGCTGACCTTGCGAACCGTAATTTCTTACGTCCTCGCCGCTTACCGTGATTTTCAAATCATCACGGTGCGGGCCTACGGTCGTGTACCCCAAAATAACGTCCTTTTCCATATTCAGTGCCAGTGCGGATTTTATATTTTCGTAAATTTCCTCTCTCGATCCGAGGTACTGCCCAAGAAGTGAAACTTCTAAATCCTCTTTTCCGTCTGTAATAAAGGAGTGTGCGTTTTTCGCAAACGGTGAAAGTTTGTTGACGTAATCACGGCGTGCGGTGATAATATCCGCCGCATAGAGCGCAAGCTGTTCGTCCCACACGGGCAAAGTATCGAAAATCGTCCCCTTATCGGGAGTTTTAAGCAGGTTGTTTCTTTGTGCTAAAATCTTTTTGTAAACGGAAAGTGCCGTAAAATATTGCTTGTTTAGCTGGGAAATGGAAATGTCCAGAAATCTTCTTCTGTCCTCGGGACTTTCCTGCACCAATTTAAGTTCGCCGGGGTTAAAAAATACCGCAAAAAGGTTGCCTAAAAGTTCTGAAACCTTCTTTGCTTCCTGCCCGTTGACGGTAACGATTTTATTGGAATCCGCAAAATACTCTATTTTTGCGCTTATCGTCCCGTAATTCGTAACGGCTTCGGCAAAAATTTCCGCAGATTTTTGGCCGTAACGGATAACCTGTTTGTCCCGTTTTACCTTTGGCGAATACCCCGTGGCAAGAAGAAAAACCGCCTCTACGGCATTGGTTTTGCCCTGTGCGTTCCGCCCTGAAATAATATTGAGTCCGTCAGAAAAATGGAACTTTTCATTTTCGTAATTACGGAAGTTTTTGAGGATTAATTTTTTTACAAACATTTACTACCGCTACGAGCAAAAAACCTTGCTTTTTTTTACCTTTTATAATACAATTAAGATAATTAAATTATATAGGTTATTGCCCTTTGTGTCAACATAAATTCGACTTTTACACTTAAAAACCCTTGTTCACACGGTTGACAAAAGGCATTTTCTTACTAAAAACGCAGATTACAGGGGCTAGTTTTATGGAAAATTTTGAAATTCTTTGGAAAAACACCACGAGAGAGCTTGAAAAAACAATTTCGAGAATCACCTATTCCACCTATATCGAAAAGTTAAAACCCGTGGACCTTTTAGGTTCTACTTTGATACTGCACACGGACACCCAACTTTTTGCCAAGCAGGCGTCAAGGCTGTCCGATAAAATCGTCGAGGCAATGAAGGCCGCTCAAACGGGACTTACGGATTTTCAGATTTACGTGGGAAGCGACAACAACCCGATGTTTTCCTCTGAAAAAGAAGCGGAATCCATTTCTTCACCCATCGATCCGAAGTACACCTTCGACTCCTTTGTGGTGGGAAGTTCCAACCGCTATCTGTTTGCCGCCGCCAAAGCGGTTGCCGACGACCCCGGCAACAGTTACAATCCCCTGTTTATTTACGGAAACTCCGGCCTTGGCAAAACACACATAATGCACGCCATTGCAAACAAACTTTCTAAAGACAGACCCGATTTAAACGTACTGTATTCCACCTGCGAAAAGTTTACCAACGACCTTATAAACACCATACGAAGCGGTAAAGCCTATTCGGGAAGCGGCGGAGAGGAATTCCGTTCAAAATACAGAAACGTAGACGTTCTGATTATAGACGACGTGCAGTTTCTTGCCAAAAAGCAATCCACGCAAGAGGAATTTTTCCACACCTTCAACGAACTGTACGGGAAAAACAAACAGATCATTTTGTCCGCAGACTGTCCGCCGAAGGAAATTGAACTTTTGGAAGAGCGGCTTGTAACGCGTTTTCAGTGCGGGCTTTTGGCGCAGGTGCTTCCGCCCGATCTTGAAACCAAAATTGCAATCGTTCAGCGAAAAGGTGCGGAAAAGAAGTGCATGATAAATAACGAGGTTGCAACCTTTATCGCAGAAAACAGCGGAGACGACGTAAGGTCCTTGGAGGGACTTTTAAACAAAGTCATTTTTGCGGCAAGTTTAATGGAAACGGATATAAACCTTAACCTCGCAATGGAAGCGATTTCACTTTCATCAAGCAGCGAAAACCACGAGGACGCCGTTACCCCGACCGTAATTATCAACACGGTTTGCAACTTTTATAAACTTTCCAAAACTGATCTTTTAGGCAAAAAGAAGAATAAAGAACTTGTGGAACCTCGGCAGATTTGTACATATCTTATGACCGAACTTTTGGATCTTCCCCTCGTTTCCATAGGACAGGCAATGGGCGGAAAGGATCACACCACCATAATTTATACCCGTGATAAAATTGCGGGACTTATAAAGACAAATCCGAGGGTCGCAACCGAAGTTAGCGATCTTAAAAATCTTATTTTAAAAAAGTAACTTAACCTTAAACTTATAATGGAAACTTTCTTTGTTGAAGACAACTTTGACGCGGTAGTCGTCGGTGCGGGACACGCAGGAGTGGAAGCAGCTCTTGCACTTGCAAAAAAGGGGCACAAAACCGCCCTTTTAACGTTAAACCCCGACAACATCGCTTTTATGGCGTGCAACCCCTCTATTGGCGGAACGGCAAAGGGGCATCTTGTACGTGAAATAGACGCACTCGGCGGATTTATGGGCATTGCGGCGGACAAAACCATGATGCAGATTAAAATGCTCAACCGCGGAAAGGGCGCGGCGGTACAAAGCCTTAGGGCACAATCGGACAAAAATTATTATCATCGCTACGTAAAAAGCGTTCTTGAAAACACAGACAATCTTCGCATACTTTCCTGCGAGGCTGTAGAGGTTTTAACCGATAACGGAAAAGTTATCGGCGTAAAGACCGCCTTCGGAAGCGTTCTTTATGCAAACGCCGTCGTACTTTGTACGGGCGTATACTTAAAATCACGAGTGGTTGCGGGCGAGTGGTTCAAAAACGCAGGGCCGTCGGGCTTCGAGCCGAGCAATAATCTTACCGAAAACCTTATAAAACTCGGCTTTAACGTTCGTCGTTTCAAGACGGGAACGCCGGCAAGAGTGGACGGACGAACGGTTGACTATTCCCAAATGGAAATACAGGAAGGGGAAACCAACGTGTACCCGTTTTCTTTTTTGTCGCCGCAAGTACCCGAAAAGCAAACGCCTTGCTACCTTACTTACACCAACGAAACCACTCATAAAATAATAAGGGATAACCTTGACAGATCCCCCCTGTTCAACGGCGTTATTCAGTCAACGGGACCGAGGTATTGCCCCTCGATAGAAACAAAAGTTTACCGCTTTAAAGACAAAACCCGCCATCAGATTTTTATCGAACCCGAAGGCGCAGACACCAACGAAGTTTACGTGCAAGGCATGTCGTCGTCACTTCCCCACGACGTGCAAAAAGCCATGTATAGGTCGGTTAAAGGGCTTGAACGCTGCGAAATCGTGCGTTACGCTTACGCCATAGAATACGACTGTATAGACAGCCTAGACCTTACTCCCTCCCTTATGTTCAAGAGAATAAACGGCCTTTTTACGGCAGGACAGATAAACGGAACCAGCGGTTACGAAGAGGCCGCGGCGCAAGGACTTATGGCAGGCATTAACGCTGCCCTTTACCTTGAAGAAAAACCGCCTTTTGTTTTAAGGCGAGACCAGGCCTATATAGGCGTTTTGATAGACGACCTTGTAACCAAAGGCACGGACGAGCCGTATAGAATGATGACCTCTCGCGCGGAATACAGAATCTTTTTGCGCCAGGACAACGCAGACGAACGCCTTACCCAATTAGGAAGAGAGGTCGGACTTGTGGACGATTACCGCTATAAGGTTTTTAACGATAAGAAAAAGGCCTTAGAAGAGGCGCGCAAGAAATTTGTTGCGCCGCGTTCCCCGAAAGAGGTCAAAGAGTTCGTTGAAAGTTACGGCGGTGAGCTTTCCGGCGGAATTTCTTACGAAGGCATGGTTAAACGAGGAATTCCACTTGAAGATATCAAAAAGCGCTTCGGCGTATTTTGCGATCTTTCTTACGACCTTTTGGAAAGGCTTGAAACGGACGCTAAATATTCCGGTTATCTTGAAAGAGGGCTTGTGGAAATCGAACGAGCAAAACGGCTTGAAGCAAAAAAACTGCCCGAAGATATCGACTATGAAAAGCTAGATGGGCTTAGGCTTGAGGCAAGAGAAAAGTTACAAAAAATACGTCCTTTAAACCTTGGCCAAGCGGCAAGGATTTCCGGCGTAAACCCCGCAGATATCGCGGTTTTAATGGTTTATCTTAATAAGTAGACGAAAGTTTCGCCTAATAAACACAATACAAAAGTCGGGCTATAGGCCTGCTATCCCTACATTTTTTATATAATTTACTATTCGGTTTTTTTACGGAGAAAAGATGCAACCTGTTATCGGCATAGTAACAAAATATTTCAACAACGACACTTATTACGGCTGGAGCTGGATGAGAATCAGCAACAACTTAAGATACGCACTTATTAAAAACGGCGCAAACGTTTTAGGCATATTACCGCAATCACAAAAACTTTCCTTCCAGGAAATGGACGAGCACGACGAAACGGTCATGGACGAGGAAGAAAAATCAAGCTTCGTTAAATTTTTGAAGTTGTGCGACGGTATTATACTTCAGGGCGGAATAAATTCCTGCTACTATGAGGAATTTACCGCTAAATACTGCTTTGATAACGATATTCCCCTTTTGGGTATTTGCGCAGGATACAATACAATTATCCGTGCGCTCGGCGGCACAACGAGAAAACTAGAGAACTTAGACCACGAAAAACCTTTTGAAAAATACTGCCACGGCTTAACAGTGGTGGACGAAAATTCCCTTTTCTATTCCATAGTAAAAGAAAAACAATTTATGATAAACAGTATTCACCAATACGTCGGCGACATAATTCCGCCCACGCTGAAAGTTGTGGCCCAGTCTTCCGACGGACAGGTGGAAGTTGTGGAAGGGGTAAACAAAAAGTTCTATATGGGCATAAAATACCACCCAGAACTTTTATGCGATTTCGATCAAAAGCAAAACGATATATTTACCGCTTTTATAAAAGCCTGTGAAAAATAACCATAAAACTTAACACAAAAAAAACCCCGCTTGCGGCACTTTTTAAAAAAAGCGCTGTAAGCGGGTATTTTTATAATAGAGTTGTTCCAAAACCCGCTAAAATTGTCATAGCAAGGTACTTTAGCCTTCCCGTCATTGCGAGGCAATATATTGCCGTGGCAATCCAGAAGCCCAAGCGGAATAATTCTCAAAAGTGGGGCTATAAGCCCGTTAGCTTAATAAACAAAGTATAGTTGGCTTTGTTCTCGTTTTACCATATTTAAGCCATAAATCGTAATTTGTCTAAAATTCTTTTCGTTTAAACGCAACAATTATGGCAATTATTTGAATTATAATACCGATTAGTGTAGTAATGCGGAATATAAAAGTATTTATAAGTTCAAAAGCATTAAAAATCAATCCTGCACAAAGTACCAAGATACTAATAAAACTCATTATTCGTGCTAAACTCAATTTCTTCATTTATTTTTCCTTTCTATTCATAAGTATGTTCAAGATCAATCCGATACTCATACAAAATAATCCAACGTTAAGGAAAATTTTGTTTCCGTCTTTAACCATTGATATAGCGAAACAAACCAAAGATATAACGGCTAATACTAAACCTATTACTCTTACTGCATTCCATTTCTTGTTCATAAATACCCCTTCTTGCACGCTTTCTTCCGTTTAGTTTTTTTACTTTTGATTGTATCGGTTTTAATGAAAAAGTCCGCCTATAAGCCGATTAACGCTACTTTATATTGTTGAGGGCGACGGCGGTTTGGGCTGCAACGGCGGCGTTATTTAGGACGAGTTTTATATTTGCGCTTAGACTGTTGCCACCGGTGATATCCGTTACTTCTTTAAGTAAGAACGGAGTGGTCATTTTTCCGGTTATGCCTTGCTCCTTTGCCTTTTGCAAGGCTTTTTCTATAGCGGAATTTATATAGTCTGCGTCCATAGAATATTCTTCGGGAATAGGATTTGTCACAAGCATACCGCCTTTTAAGTTAAGTTTATCCCGAACGTTTATAATCTCGGCAAGTTCTTCGGGGGTGGAAACGGTATAGTCCACCTTAAAGCCGCTTTTGCGGGTGTAAAATGCGGGAAGTTCTTCCGTATTATAGCCGATTACGGGAACGCCCTTTGTTTCGAGATATTCAAGGGTAAGCCCAAGATCCAAAATGGACTTTGCGCCTGCGCAAACTACGGTAACGGGGGTCGCAGCAAGTTCTTCAAGGTCGGCGGAAATATCCATAGTTGTTTCCGCACCGCGGTGAACGCCACCGATACCACCTGTTGCGAAAATCTTTATTCCCGCCATATGGGCAATCATCATAGTGGTGGTAACAGTCGTTGCGCCGTCAAGTGTCTTTGCAATAATGGGTGCTAAATCGCGACGGGACGCTTTGGTTATCGCAGTCCCTTTTTTTCCGAAATAATCAATTTCTTCCTTGGTTAAGCCGACCTTCAGCCTGCCGCCGATAATTGCGATAGTGGCGGGCACTGCGCCGCTATTTCGAACCGTTTCTTCAACCATAAGCGCGGTTTCCACGTTTTGGGGATATGGCATACCGTGGGAAATTATAGTGGACTCTAAAGCCACAACGGGAAACCCGTTTTTAAGCGCTTCGGATACTTCTTTTGATATATCGAGATATTGATTCATAAAACTCCTTTTAAGGTTTATATAGCCTAATTTCTTACATAAAAATTATAACCCTAAAAGAGCTTTTCGGTCAACGGTTTTTTGTAAATTGGTGTAGTTTTTTCTATATTTCTGTTTGTTTATCAAAACAGCTCCCCTTTGTGTACACTCACATAAAGGGGAGCTGTTATTACGTTAATTTGGGTTGCAATAAGAAAATTATTTCTTATTTTGCACGCTTGTTTTTAAGAATGCTGAAAAGTATATATAGTCCTACAAACGCCACGACAGAGCAGGCCATTACTGCGTACATACCGCCAAGTCCTACTTTGTCGCCGAAAAAGTAAATATTGCAATCTATTGAATCTTTTATACTTTCCACCACCTCGGGCGGGAAGCCTACTTTAGACATTTCCTTAAAAGCACCGTTTAAAGCGTGGTTTCTGACAAGCGCCGTGCCGTAAGTTCCGGGAAGGCAGGATATTACCTTTTGAAGTCCTTCCAAAAAACTCGAAACAGGCATATAGGCGCCGCAGATAAAGCCGTAACCTGCGGAAACGATTGTTCCGACGGCGGAAATCTGTCCTTGCGAGGTTAAAAACACGTTTACCATAGAAGAAAGCGCAGTACCGAACATTACGATGATTATGACGTCGAGCGCCATAAAAATAACGTCGGAAAATGACAAATACCAACCGCTTATGGCAAGATAAACAAGGCAAAGCGCCATGGCGACAAAGTTTACGATAAGGGTGCTTATTAACGTTGCAACGTAGTACGAAACCGCAAGCGTGGAGCGCTTTACGGGCGCCACTGTAAGGTCTTTTATGGTGCCGTTGACCTTATCCTGAACCATAAGCATATTCGAGCAAAACGCTACGGTTATGCCTGAAACTGCAAGAATCGAGGACACGAGCTGCCCTGCGACGGTTGCGTTTATCAGAGATTCGGAAACCTCTATCAAACCTTCTAGACTACTTGTAAAGGAATCACGGTACACTTTTGCAAGGAAAGTTGCGTACAAAACGAGCAAAATTGCAGGTGTTATAAGGGCGGAGAAAAACATCCCTTTGTCTTTAAAAAACAGTTTGCAATTTCTTTTTATAAGTGCGGAAAGTCCTATCATTTGTCAAGCCCTCCAACAAGTTTTTTGCCGGTAACAGCCAAAAATACGTCGTCCATTTTGCCCTTTGTAATTTCGTAATCGGTGAAAACTTCGGGGCGGGATAGAATAAGTTCGGT
>CATZIC010000007.1 GCA_958419945.1 uncultured Clostridia bacterium
GTTCGGTTAATTTTATAGATTACTACTATGAAAAATTTAAAAAATCCGCTCAAGAATGCGAAAAAATTTACAAAAAGACCTCTACGTTTTATATAAAAATAGGCGCACTATTGGGCGCATTGATTTATATTATCGTAATTTAGGTGAGTATGAGTGTAGATATTATTTTCAGAATTGCCGCAATCGGTATATTGATAACGGTAATATGCCAAATTTTAAAAAAATCCGACCGAGAGGATATTGCAACTTTGGTGGGAATTGCAGGGCTTGTGATAGTCTTATCTATAGTAATTTCCTTAATTGCGGAACTTTTTGAAAACGTAAAGGATATCTTTACCCTTTATTAGCATGGATATAGCAAAAATTATCGTAATGGGGCTTTTGTTTGCAATTATAATAATTTACTTGCAGTCGGTAAATCGTGAAATTGCCCTTGTCGCAACCATTGTTGCGGGAATAATTATTTTGATGGCTATCGTGGATTTGCTGTATAGCGTATTTGACCTGTATAAGCAAATTGCCTTGCTTGGTGGCATCAGCGGGGACGTTTTAGAACTGATAATTAAAATAACTTTGATATGTTACATAGTGGAATTCGCAGTGGGAATAATAGAAGATTTCGGCTTAAAATCACTGGCGGACAAGGTGTCCGTAGCGGGAAAACTTATCGTTGTAATTATGGCTACACCCGTAATTACATCATTAATAAATCTAATAGGAAGTTTAATTGGCTAAAAATCATTTTATTTTTAGTTGTTTTTAGTATAATTAAATTTTGCTTATTTGACGTAACGACCGTTTTTGCCTCCGTTGAAACCGATAGCAAGGAAAGTATTACCGAAGCAATAGAGAAGGTAATATCTACCTTGGAATTAGGATCACTTGAAGAACTTTTTTCCGAACTTAAACTACTGAACGGACAAACTTTGTTTTACAAAATTACCGAAATAGTGAACGGCAATGCAGGTTCCACCTTTTCGGAATTTCTTGAAAATCTTAAAGAAGCGTTCAGGTCGGAAATACTTGCTTTTATACCACCACTAACCTCGATTTTGGTTATTATTTTGTTTCTTTCTATAATTGACGCACTCAGACCGGATGGGGTAACAAATAAAGGTCTGACTGCGACCTGTACTTTTATCGGTAATCTTATAATTATAGGTATAGTGGTATCCGTCTTTTTAAACGTGTATTTGCAATCTGTAAAGACTGTTGAAAACCTTACTAAGGAAATAGAAGTGGTTTTTCCGATAATTATGACGCTAATGACGGCATCTGGCGGAAATGCAAGCGTTTCTGTTTTCAGACCCTCTGTTGCACTGCTATGTAACGGCATTTCAGTACTGTTTGACAAGATACTTTTGCCGATAATTATCCTTATTCTTGCTTTCAGTGCTATAAATTCCTTTTCAAGCAATATAAAAACCGACAAAATGAACGATTTTTTAAAAAGTTCGTTTAAGTGGGTGGTTGGTATAACCGGCGTATTTTTCTGTTTTTTCGTGTCCGCACAGGGGATATCCGCATCGGTTTACGATAACGTATCGATAAAAGCGCTAAAATACGCCGTAGGAAATTCAATTCCGCTTATTAATTCGCTATTATCAAGCGGTTTTGACGTGATTGTTGCATCCTGCGTTTTGATAAAGAATGCCTTGGGGACATTAAGCTTGCTTGCAATAATCTATATTGTTGCAATACCCATATTGAAACTCGTTATATTTTCACTGTTTTTAAGGCTTTTGGCTGGCGTTTCTCAATCAATAGCAAGCGATTCAACCATAAAATTTTTAAGCGGAGCGGCAGATTGCGCTTCTTATCTTGCAACGACTGTTTCCGTTGTCGCCATGGTATATATGATTACTCTGCTTATCGTAATGTGTTCTTTGGGGGTAGCTTTTTGAGTTTATTTAAGTATTTGGCTACGGTGGGCGCTATTGCACTTATTACTACGGTAAGTCAAATGATTTTGCCCGTAGGTAAAATGAAAAAGACTGTAAAAGTAGTGTTTCAACTTATACTAATCGTTAGTTTGATAACCCCGATACTCGGTAACAGTGTGGACTTCGATTTAGGTTTTACAAGCAGTGTAATAGCGGTAGACGATAGAGCTGTGAATCAAATTAACGAAGAACGTTCGAATATAATCGGCGAGACTTGCGAGAAAGCACTTGAAAAAGAGGGAATTTTAGGGGTTAAAGTAAGAATTATAAAGAGTAATGACGAAGATAATTTTGTTATCAAAAAAGTAATTGTAAATTTTGATGATTTAAGAATAACGACGGAAAATGAGCATATAAATATAACCAGAAAAACGGTAAATTTATTATGCGATTTGCTTTCCGTAAATTCGGAGGTTATTGTCATTGAGTGAAGAAAAAGGCATAAAAAAATTCCTTTCGAAAATAAAAATAGAATATCTTATAGTTATCGTGTTAACAGTTATCTGTCTGATATTTGTTTTCGGCGGAATATCTTCGGAAAAAACGGAAAGTAAAAGTGACATCGACGAATACGTGAGTAGTTTAGAGAATAAACTGAAAAAGAATTTATCACTCGTAAGCGGTGCCGGGAAAGTATCTGTAATTATTTCAGTTGAATCCGGCATGGAAACCGTACTTGCAACGGTTAAAACCACGGAAGATAATTCCATTAAAGAAGAACCTTTTACGGTAGGTGGAAAGACAGTAGTAATAACCGAAACGTATCCGAAAATCACCGGTGTAGTGATAGTCGCAGAGGGGGCAAATAACCTTGCTGTAAGGGTATCGCTTATAAATGCGGTCTCGGTATTTCTGAACGTCGAAAGCGATAAAATTCAAATTTTATCAATGTAACGATAATCATAAAAATTTTCAAAATCATTGATAAAATCTAATAAAATAAAAATTATTATGACAAGGAGAATATTATGTCAAAGAAAAAGAAAATCATTGTTTTGTCCTGTATGGTCCTATTACTTGCCGTAACCGCCGTGTTCAATTTCGTCTTAGCCGGTAGTACCAAAAAACCTGCTGACGACACCGTTACGACCGCAGCGTTTTTCGCTCAGTATAAAACCGAGCGCAGTCAATCACGCAGTGAACAATTAGTTCAATTAAACGAAATAATTGCTTCCGAAACCGATTCCGAAGAAGCCAAGAAAGAAGCTTTGAATCTTAAGCTTAAACTTACGGAAATTATAGAATCCGAACTCTTGGTTGAAACCTTGATAGAATCGAGAGGCTACGAAGATGCAGTTGTATCGATTGGACTTACTTCGGACAGAATAAACGTTATGGTAAAAGACCCTGATTTTACGCAGGATGACGCAGTCATAATCTATACAATTTTGGCCGAAGAACTTGACGCCGATACCACAAAGGTTACTATTGCACCTATGACCTGAGACTAAAGTCCGAAAATTTACGAATTCTTCACAATTCCTTAAAAAATATTCTAAAAAATATTAAAAAAACGCTATCCTAATTTGCTGAAATATGCTACAATTTATACAAAAGGAATAGGGGTGGTGTTTATTATGGCTGATACACGCATACAAAACGAAACAAGTCGTGGAAAAGTTACTTATAACGAAAGCATAATTAACGGAATAGTTGCCCTTGCCGTCGGATCCGTTGAGGGTGTTTCGCTCAAGACGGGCAAGAAAGGAAAGCGTTCATTAAAGGACTGCATAAAGATAGTAAGCGACAAAAAAGGAATTCACGTAACCGTAACCGTTGGTGTTTTGTACGGTTATAACGTGCCTGACGTTGCTTTTGACATTCAGCACGGTATCAAACAGACCGTTGAAGAAATGTCAAAATATCATATTGCGGACGTAGACGTTTACATTGATGACGTATTCTTTGAAGATAAACCGATTACAACGATAGATTAAATTCCAAAAATTACCGCAGTATTCTGCGGTTTTTTGGCGTAGATAACAAGGATTTTTTATGAGAAAGGACGCAAGAGAGGCAGTTTATAAAATCATTTACGCATATAATTTTACGGACGAGTTCGATTCAGAACTTATGGAAACTTTGTTTGCGGAAGGGAATCTTAACGACCAGGACAGGGCGTTTGCGGTAAGGCTTTTAGATACCGTAAAGGAAAATTACTCTTCATTAACCGATATAATTTCCGATTTAGCAGTTAATTATATGCTTGAAAGGGTGTATCCGACGGATAAATGCGCTCTTTTAATAGGCCTTGCCGAAATGACTTATTTCGACGACGTTCCAAACATAGTTGCCATAGACGAAGCATTGGCTCTTTGTAAAAAATATTCTACCGAAAAGAGCCTTTCGTTTGTAAACGGTATATTTGCAAAGTATAAAACCTTGATTGAGAACCCTTCGACCTGAATTTAATAATAACAGAGGTTTTTATGGCGATATTAGATGGGAAAAAGGCTGCCTTGGATCTTAAAGAAGAGGTTCGTGTGCGGCTTGCAGAGTATTACAAAAAAGGCGCCCCCGCATGTAACCTTGCCATAATTATGGTGGGGGACAACCCCGCTTCAGAGGTGTACGTTAGAAACAAAGCGAAGGCGTGCGAAGCCGTAGGCATTGGCGGCAAACTTATAAAATTAAACGAGAAAACTACTCAGGAAGAACTTGAAAAATATATAAAAGCGGTGTCGAACGATCCGAAAGTCCATGGGGTTATGGTGCAGTTACCCCTGCCACCCCATCTTGACGAGGACCGTGCGACCGAACTCGTTCCTCCCGAAAAGGATATAGACGGTTTTACCACTGCAAATTTAGGAAAACTCGTAGTGGGAAATCAAGGATTTTTATCCTGTACGCCCGGCGGAATAATTTATTTGTTAAAGAAAAACAAAATTGTTTTGACGGGCAAACACGTTGTTATAGTTGGCAGAAGTAAAATTGTGGGAAAGCCTTTGGCTTTGGCACTTCTTAACGAGAATTGCACGGTAACGGTGTGTCATTCCAAAACCAGAAATCTTGCGAAGATAACTCGTGATGCGGATATTTTGATTTCTGCCGTAGGAAAACCCGGTTTTATTACTGCGGATATGGTAAATTTATGCGCTGTCGTAGTTGACGTCGGTATAAACAGAACGGAAAACGGAATCGTTGGCGACGTTGATTATGAAAGCGTCAGTAAAGTGGCTTCATTTATAACTCCCGTCCCCGGCGGGGTAGGGCCTATGACGGTCGCTTACCTTATGAAAAATACCTTGTTAGCCTACGAAAAGGCCCTGGGCCAAAAGTACGATTAAGTTATGGATTTTACTGAAAAATACAACCTTTACAAAAGCGTTGCCGAAGAATATTTCAATAGAGAGTTTTTCGCAAAATTAAGTAAATCCACAATAGACGAAGGAATTAAGTATTCCTTTTTCGGAAAAGGTAAGAGAATTCGTCCCGTGCTAATGCTTGCTTTTGCGGATTATTTCGGACTTTCGGAAGAGGAAATTTTGCCCTTTTCGCTCGCAATCGAGTGCGTACACGTTCACAGTTTGATACACGACGATTTGCCTGCACTTGACAACGACGATTTAAGAAGGGGAAAGCCTTGCTTACATAAAGTCTACGGTGAAGACGTTGCAATACTTTCGGGTGATGCCTTATTAAATTACGCATATCTTACCGCATTAAGCCATTGCGACAGTAAAGAAAGTGTTCATGCGTTGGAAGTTTTATCCGAAAACGCAAACAGAATGCTTTTGGGGCAGACGCTTGATACGTGTTTTTGCGAGGATTGGGGAAAGGAAAAGGTTCTTGAAGTTTACGAAAATAAAACTTCGGCGCTGATAACTGCGGCAATGATTATTCCCGCTGTACTGAAAAATCGTAAAGATCTTTACGGGGATTTATCCGAGCTCGGAAAAAATCTTGGACTTTTGTTTCAAATAACCGACGATTTAATTGATTACGACAAAGGTAATGCCTTTGACGAAAGAACTAAAAACGAACTTAACTTTGTTAGAATGTTCGGCGTTGAAACCGCTTTGGAATACAAACTTATTTTTACAAATAAATGTATTGAAATTGCGGATAAATTCAAAAATTTTGAGTTTTTGAAACTTTTTGTCGATTACGTTGCGGAGAGAAGTTTTTGATGAGATTGGATCTATTTTTGACCGAAAAGCAATACTTTCGGTCAAGATCAAAAAGCGTCGATGCTATTAAAAAAGGAATAGTTTTTGTGAACGGCAAGCTATCTGACAAGCCTTCCAAAGAGGTTCCCGAAGACGCTGTGATCGAAATAAGGGGAAAACTTGAATTTGTTTCCAAAGGCGGTTACAAACTTGATAAGGCCTTAAAGGAATTCAATCTCGACGTTAAGGACAAAGTGTTTGCAGACGTTGGCGCTTCCACGGGTGGATTTACCGATTGTTTGCTTTCGAGAAGTGTTAAACGTGTCTATGCGGTGGACGTAGGCTGTGGACAACTCGATAAGTCTTTATCCGAAAATCCTTCCGTAGTCGTAATGGACGATACTAATGCGAGGTATCTTAAAAAAGAGTCATTTCCCGAACCTTTGGACGGAATTTCGGTAGATTGTAGTTTTATTTCTTTGAAGCTACTTTTGCCCGTTTTTGACGAATTACTCGATGAGAATGGAATTTTACTCGCACTCATAAAGCCTCAGTTCGAATGCGGAATATCCGCTCTCCCTAAAAGCGGAATTCTGAAGGATGCGAAATTAAGAGAAGATGCTGTTATGAAAGTCCTTTCGGATGCCCAAAACTACGGTTTTAAAGTGCTCGGCATATCCGAAGCACCGAAGTTCAAGGATAAGAACGTCGAATACGTCGTGTTACTTAAAAAAAGCGGCGAAAACCTCGATACAGAAAGAATTAAGGAATTAATAAGGCAATAATGATCGGTTTATATTACAAAGAAGGGGACGTTCGCTCCCAAGATTGTATTTTAAAACTGAAAAATCTACTGGACGTTAACCGCTTGAAGTACTTTGACATAACCGAGGATATAACAGAGGATTCCCTTTCCGGTGTCAATCTTATTGTTGTGTTCGGAGGGGATGGTTCGGTGCTTCGTGCGGCGAAATTTGCGAGAGAACTAATTCCTATAGTTGCGATTAACACGGGAAACGTTGGTTTTTTAACCAGTTACGAAGTAGATAATTTAGATAGACTTGTCAGTGATATTTTAGAAAAAAAACTTGTGTTTGTTAAACGCAAATTTATGAGTATCACTTACTTAGATAAAGAATTTCTGGCTTTAAATGACGCTGTCATAACTAAAAACCATGCGATTGACAGTGCAAGCGAGTGCGTAAGGTTAAGTCTTAAAATCGACGGCCAATTCGTAGACGGATACGTTGGCGACGGTTTGATTTTGAGTACGCCTACAGGGTCGACTGCGTACGCAATATCAGCAGGCGGGCCTATTATGGTGCCGAACTTAAATGCTTACGTAGCGGCGCCTATATGCGCACATTCTCTTCACTCTAAACCCATAGTTTACGCGCAAGAATCGGTTGCGGAAGTTAAAATTTCAAACGATTCCAAAGAATGTGCGTTATTTGTCGACGGAAAAATGGAAGCGTCGCTTAAGCCGAATTCTACCGTAAAAATCACGGCAAGTGAAAAGTTCGCAAGTATTTGCGACAATTCAGGAAAGTTTTTCTCCAGACTTTCCGAAAAATTAAACAAATGGAGTAATAACGACTTACTTGAGGTGGACCATGGATAAAACAAAAAGACAACAACAACTACTTGAAATCGTAACGAAGATTGAAGTAAACACACAAGAAGAATTGATTAAACTTCTTGAAGCACAGGGTATTAAGGTTACGCAAGCTACTATATCGAGAGATATTAAAGAATTGGGCCTTATCAAAACTTCCGGCAAGGTAAAGAAATATCGCTATGCACGTGTTCATGACAGACAGCACGACTCCGTTAAATTATTAAGTTTGTTCAAAACTGCCGTTATTTCAATCGAGCCTGCACAGAATCTTTTAGTTGTAAAAACACTTACCGGTAATGGTGGTGCCGTTGCCGCAACTATAGACTCTCAGGGGATACAGGAAATCGTCGGTACTTTAGCGGGCGATGATACGGTATTGGTTGTTACGCAAGACAGCGAAAGCGCATTAAAGGTATCTGAAGATTTGCACGATTTGATGGTTTAATTCCCATCATTCGCTATGCTTAAGAACTTGTCGATTAAAAACGTAGCCTTAATAAGGTTTGCGGAAATAGAATTTGCAAAGGGACTTAACGTTTTGTCCGGTGAAACAGGAGCAGGGAAATCCGTCGTTCTCGAGGCTCTGAATTTTGCGTTAGGACAAAAGGCCGATAAGTCAATGATTTGTCATGGCGAAAAAGATTGTTCCGTTACTTGTTCTTTCGATATCCGTTTTAACGATTCCGTTAAAGAAACGCTAAATGAAATGGGTATCGAATACGATGACGAAATTATCGTCAAGCGAACGCTTAACGTTGACGGAAAGTCTTCAATCAGATTGAATGGTGAATCGGTTACTGCCGGGATGCTCAGAAAGGTTACTTCGCTTCTTGTCGATATTCACGGGCAAAGCGACCATTTTCTTCTATTGAAAGAGGCTAATCAATTAGCACTGATTGACGGTCTCGGCGGTGAAAGAATCACAGCGGTAAAAGACCAAATTACAAATTGTATACAACAAATAAAAGAGATAGACCGTACTTTAGAAACCCTCGGTGGGGATGAAGCCTCACGAGCGAGAAGAATGGATTATCTCGATTTTGCTGTACGTGAAATAGAAAATATGAATCTTGGAGAGAATGAAGAAGTTGAACTTTTAGACAGAAAGAAAAAACTTTTAAATCTCGAAAAGATTGCTAACGCTTGTTCTGAGTCTTATGAAGCTTTATCGTCGGAAGGCGGCGTTACGGATATTTTAAGCTCCGTGTCAAGAAGAATTTCAGCAATTTCACAATACGGCAAAGAGTTTGAAGATCTTTTAGCGCGGCTTGTGGCATCTTTGGACGAAATAACCGACATTTCCGAGCTTATTAACGATTCTTGCGAGGAAGGTTTTAACCCCGAAGAACTCGAAGAAATAGAGGCAAGACTGAATGCGATAAACGCCATAAAGAAAAAGTACGGAAAAACCTACTCCGACGTTATGGCGTCGCTAGATAGTTTCAAAGCGGAATTGGAGCTTATAAGTGATAGCGCCGAAAAGTCGGAACGTCTTACTAAAGAACGCACAGCAATCATAGACAAACTCGAATCATTTTATGACGATTTGACCGCTGAAAGAAAGTCGGTTTCCGAAAAACTTTCCGAAAGCCTATCCGATAAACTTAAAGAACTTGCTATGAAAGGTGCGGAATTTAAAGTGGAATTTATCTCAATGGATGGCGAAGTGCTTTCCTCAAAGGGAAGAGATTCCGTTTGCTTTATGTTTACCGCAAATAAAGGCGAGGTGTTAAAACCGCTTAGTAAGATTATAAGCGGTGGTGAACTTTCAAGACTAATGCTGGCAATAAAAGCGGTTACGGGCGGAAATTTCGGTGCGGAAACCTTCATTTTTGACGAAATCGACGTCGGTATCAGCGGTGAAGCTGCGGAGGTCGTTGCTAAAAACTTTGCTTTGATATCAAGAGACAGGCAAATTGTTGCCATATCGCATTTACCGCAAATTGTGGCTTATTCTGACGTCGGATTTTTGATTGCAAAAAGTGAGGAAGGCGAGCGTACGGTTACGCACGTAAAAAAACTTGACGACAGTGGAAAGATCTGTGAAGTTTTAAGGCTTGTCGGCGGTAATGCGGATAGCAATGCCGCAACCGTTCATGCACGTGAAATGATTGAAAGGGCAGACAAATTTAAAAAATCGGCAATATAAACTTAAATAAATGACTGTGTCGTCTTCCAAGACGGCATTTTTCTTTTATTTTGATAAAAAGTCAACCTTATTATATATATTTCAGAGAAGTCAGGGCGGGTAGCAGGATAAAACGAATATAATAATTTAAGCAATAGTGTGATTGTAAATAAGGTTGTTGCTTTTTAAGAGATTTAGGAATAAACCAAAAAAAGGATTTATTTTAGCGGAATAAAATTTTACGGCTTGCTCACTATAATCTTGATGATTATAAAGGGTACAAAAAAAACAGCGTTAAAGTTTGCGTTACTTATATTTACAGCGATAGTTATTTTTTGTCCGAATTTCGTTTATGCTAAGGCGGACGTAGGGACAAAACTATACCTCGGTGGTTATGCGGCAGGATTTACGATAACCACAAAAGGAGCCGAAGTTTTAGGATTAAGCGACGTAATTACCGATTCGGGAGTCTTTTCGCCTGCGAAAGAGGCTGGGATTCAGGAAAAAGACGTCATTTTGAACATAGCAGGCAAGGAAACTAACAGTTTTGACGATTTGGAAAACATTCTAGATTCAAGTAAAGGGAAACCCTTAATTATTACCATAAAACGTGGTGATGAAGTTCAAATTAAGGAAATTACCCCGGTTAAGGATTTGTCGGGAAAGTATAAACTAGGCTTGTTTGTAAGGGATAGGCTTACCGGCATTGGGACGATTACTTATATTAAAAGTGATGGGGAAGTAATGGCATTAGGGCATCCTATTTGCGCCGAAAACGAAAAGCCTATAGAAGTTAAATCGGGCGATCTTTTTGCATGCAGTATATTCGGCGTTGCAAAGGGGACCAGAGGTAAAGCCGGAGAGCTAAGGGGAATGTTTATTTCCGACGCAAGACTTGGTATCATCACACAAAATCTAACCGTCGGCATAAAAGGAAAGCTTGACGAAGGCTTTGACAAATCTTCCTTAACCGAAATAGAGGTGGGGAGCGGCCATCCAGGAAACGCTTCGATAATTACAACCGTTGACGGCACTACTCCAAAGGAATTTTCCATATCGATCGTAAAGGCTGAAAAGGGCGCAAAGGATAACAGAAACTTCGTTATAAAAATTACGGATAAAAATCTTTTAAACATAGCAGGCGGAATAGTACAGGGTATGAGCGGTAGCCCAATAATTCAAGACGGTAAAATAATAGGCGCAATTACCCACGTTTTTTTAAACGATCCGACGAGAGGATTTGGCATAGATATTGAAAAAATGCTCAATTCGTAATGAACTAATATCGAATTACGAACATCGTAAAAATATTTAAAATATTAGATTATATCTGCAATTTTAAAAATTATTATATATTGAACAGAATAAATCGAGTAAGGCTTCCATAGTATGTATGGGAGCCTTTTATATGAAGTTTTTAACTAAATATCTTAAAGTAATCGAAAGGTCGAAAATTCAACTAATTCTTCTTTCGGTTGCCTTTTTTTGCGGTATCATATTAGGTGCGATACTGCCTTCTTTTGAAGAAAAAGTTTTCTTTTCGGAGAATACCGTAAATCTGTTTCTTAACTCGTTGATAAGCGGAGGAAAGGTTTCGGCTGTATTTTTGAATAGATTGTTTGTCGATATTTTTTGTTTGGGGATATTTTATATCGCTTCGCTCAATATCTTTTTAATATCGATTAACGTAATAATTATAATGTACAGAGGATACGTAATAGGGGCACTACTTGTTGCGCTTCTTTCCAACTTTGGCGTTACGGGGCTTATGCTATATATTGCCGTAGTATTCCTTCAAAGCCTTATATCCACCGCATCGTTGATATTTTTTACGCTTGTAATTATCGATCGTTTTAAAGTTAAAAAATGTAAACCGAAATGTCAGTATGATCTTTTAGCGCCGCTTATTATTGCTTTTGCAATTATCATTTTGAGTATATTAGTGCAGGTTATTATGCTACTCGTGTTTTTGCGACCGATGAATTATTGTTTTTAACTACATAAAACATAGCTAAATTACCCACCTTATCTACAAAGGAAGGTAATTATGAAAGTTTATCAAAAGATATTGATTGCGTGTTTTACGCTATGTATTGTTTTTTGCGGCTCAATTACGATTGTAAAGGCCGACGAAATATTTACGACTACGGCTAAATCCGCTTACTTATTGGATGCGGACAGCGGTACGGTAATTTTTAAAAAAGATGAAGAAAAACGCTTACCGATAGCAAGCATGACTAAAATTATGCTTTTGGATATAGTTTTCGATAACCTTGAAAATGG
The DNA here is from genome assembly GCA_958419945.1 of uncultured Clostridia bacterium. Taxonomy (GTDB): domain Bacteria; phylum Bacillota; class Clostridia; order Christensenellales; family Borkfalkiaceae; genus UBA4636. Next base: position 12,082 of record CATZIC010000007.1, read on the forward strand.
TAATTTAGCGCTTGATAAGCCCGTTACGATTTCCGAAAACGCAAGCGGTATGGGCGGTTCACAGGTCTTTTTGCAAGAGGGCGGAAGTTATTTGACGGGCGACCTTATCAAAAGTGTAGTTGTTGCATCGGCAAACGACGCTTCGGTTGCACTTGCAGAGGAGATTTCCGGCACGGAAAAGGCTTTCGTAGGTCTTATGAACGAAAAAGCCAAAGAAATGGGACTTAAAGATACCTTGTTTTCCAACTGCACCGGGCTACCGAAGCCAACGCAATATTCCTCGGCGAAAGACGTTTCCGTAATGCTTCGTTCTTTACTAAAGCACAAGGATTATTATCGTTACGGTAATATTTGGCTTGACGAGTTGACCCATCCCGACGGCAGTAAAACAACCCTTACTAATACTAACAAACTTGCGAAGTTTTACGAGGGTTGCGACGGCGGAAAAACCGGCTTTACAAGCGAATCCGGCTTCTGCCTTGCCGCTACAGCAAAAAGGGGAAGTATGCGCCTTATAGGTGTTGTTATAGGTGAGGAATCCTCTCAAAAAAGATTTAAAGAGGTTTCCGACATGTTTAATACGGCTTTTGCGGGATACGAAAGTACGTTGATAGTGGATAGCGCCAAGCCAGCTTCAGATAAGGTAAAAATTAAAGGCTGTAAAGATGAGTACGTAACCGTTTACCCGCGTGATAATTTGGCGATTTTTACGGAAAAGAACGCAAGTTTGGATTACGCCACGGAAACGGTTATGCAAAGCGGTTTAAAGGCTCCGCTTAAAAAGGGTGATAAGGTTGGTGAAATTATCCTCTTCAAAGACGGCGTGGAATATTCCAGAACGGATTTAATTCTTCAAGAGGACGTAAATAAACTTAGTTTAGGGGAAGCCTTCGATAAGGTCGCCGAGAATTGGTAAGAATTAATTTATAAGGTACAATTTAAATTAAACAAAATCCGAACAAAACCGACAAAAAAAGCGGTAATTTGCTCGGATTTTTTTGTTATTATGGTAGGCGTAACTATTCCCGCCACTTTAAATAATTAGTGATGATGACAGTTACGCCTAAGTAAAGGAGGCAAAGATGCACGTAAATTACTCGGTTGATAACGATTATTTGTATTTCTTTTTGTGCGGAGAACTTGACCAGCATTACGCAAAGAGCGTTAAGGAATACATAGACAGGATACTTGAAGATACGAAAGAGTACAAAAAAGTAGTATTTAATATGAGCGAACTCAGTTTTATGGACAGTACAGGAATCGGCATGCTCTTAGGAAGGTACAAACGCCTAAAAAAATGCGGGGTCGAATGTTTTATCGAAAACCCGACTTTAACCGTCGAAAAGGTGCTTGAACTTTCCGGAATTTACGAAGTAATCAATAAAATATGAGGCGAATTCATGAATAAAATTTTTGTCAGATTCAGCGCACTAAGCGAAAATGAAAGTTTCGCAAGAACCCTTATTGCGGGGTTTATATTGCCGCTTAATCCAAGTGTAAACGAATTAAACGACGTAAAAACCGCCGTGAGCGAGGCTGTTACAAATTGCGTAGTTCACGCATACCCGAATGGATTAGGGGATATCGAACTTTCCTCTTGGTACGATAATAACGAGGTACATATAATCGTCAAAGATTACGGCATAGGAATAAGCAACGTGAAACTTGCGCTTGAACCCTTTTATACTACGAGAACTTTGGACGAAAGGTCCGGAATGGGTTTTACGGTTATGAGTTCGTTTATGGATGAATTAAAGGTGGATTCGAGACCGAATCAGGGCGTAGTGGTTCATATGGTTAAGCGTATTGCCGAAGTTAAGGAGTGAAATGCTGAGTCCATCGGAAACCGTTAAGTTTTTAAGGCTTGCAAAAGAGGGTGATGAAAAGGCAAAAGAAAGACTTATCCTTGAGAACACTTCGCTTATAAAGTGCATCGTCAAAAGGTTTTGCGGAAGAGGTGTCGAGTACGACGACCTTTTTCAGCTCGGCGCAATAGGACTTATTAAGGCAATAAATAATTTTGACGAGAGTTTTGACGTAAGATTTTCCACGTACGCCGTGCCTATGATAATAGGCGAAATTAAAAGATTTCTAAGAGACGACGGTTCGATTAAGGTTTCGAGATTAATAAAAGGTTTATCCGTAAAAATCAATCAATACCTTGAAGAGTTGCGTAAAGCAGGAAAAGAATCGCCCACGGTCATGGATATCGCAAAACATTTCGGGGTGGAAAAAGATGAAGTCGTTCTTGCCCTCGGTTCGTTAAATAAGCCGCTTTCGCTATATGAAAGCGTAAATGACGAAGGGGATAAAAAGGTCGAACTTATCGATAAGATTGCCTCGAATGAAAAGGAAGAGGATTTTATCGACAGGCTGATGCTTGAAAGGCTTATATCGGAATTATCGATAAGAGAGCGTAAAATCATCCTTATGCGCTACTATGGCGACAGGACGCAAAGTGAGATCGCAAAGGAATTGGGTGTATCGCAAGTACAGGTGTCGAGGCTTGAAACAAAGATAGTCGAAAAGTTAAAAGCAAAAATGTAAAATAATGTAAAATCATTGACAAATTCAAAGATTTTATATTTTTTTATGTATAACGTAATTCCCGTTTGAAAATAATATTGGTATGAAAAAGCCAATAGATAACAGCGGTGTGAGACCGCCATTTGAAAAGGAAAGTTACCATAATAAAGCGGGAAGTGAACAGCAAAGATGACGGGTAGAAACGAACAGAATTTCAACAAAGATTATATAGAATACGTAAAATCCATTGCACCTAAAACCAACGAACCGAGAAGTTTATGGCACGCTTTTTTGGTGGGTGGTTTTATCTGCGTGATAGGTCAGTTTATACGCTACCTGTTTTTATATACTTTCGGATTGTATGGTGATGAACTCGCCGGTGCTACTTCAATGGCGCTTATCTTTATAGGATGTTTATTAACCGGCTTCGGCGTCTATGATAACATAGGACACGTTGCGGGGGGCGGGTCGATAGTTCCGATAACTGGCTTTGCTAATTCCGTTTGTTCACCTGCAATGGAATTTAAAAGCGAAGGGTTTGTTTACGGACTTGCCGCAAAAATGTTCGTAGTTGCAGGGCCTATTATCGTTTACGGAATATCGGCTTCGGTACTAACGGGGCTTGTTTACTACGTAATCGGCTTGTTTACGGCATAGAAAATTAAGCAAAAAGTTTTTAGTGGCTCTTCCTTTCGGGAAGAGCTTTTTCATGCATAAAAAACTTTCGGTTACCAAAACTAATGTAAAAAGGTTAAAAAATGTCAAATTCCACAGTATTTTTTAAAAACAAACCGAGAATCAGTTCCACTTTTACCATTGCCGGACCCAAAGAAGGGGCTTCGGTGTTCGGAAAGCATATTCACGAGCTTATGTCCGACGACAGGTTCGGCGAAGATACTTTTGAAAAGGCGGAATGCAAAATGTTATCAACATGCATCAAGAAAACCATTGAATCATCGGGTAAAAGTCCAAAGGATATAAACGCTATGGTTTCAGGTGATTTATTAAATCAGATAATTTCCGCAAGTTTTGCCGCTCGTGATTTTGATTTTCCTTATATCGGAGTGTATAACGCCTGCTCCACTTTTTCGGAAGCACTTGCGCTTTCCGCAACTCTTGTAGACGGGGGATATATGAAGAACGTTATAGCGGCAACGGGAAGTCATTTTGCAACGGCGGAAAGACAGTACAGATATCCGTTAGAACTCGGTTCCACCAGGCCTCCACAGTCGCAATGGACGGTTACGGGCGCGGGCGGTGCGCTTATTAGCGACAAAGGGAGGTTTCCCGTAATTGTTTCCGCAACTTTTGGCAAGGTGGTCGACTACGGAATAACCGACGCAAATAATATGGGTGCGGCAATGGCGCCTGCTGCTTGCGATACTTTGGTTACGTTATTAAAAGAAACAAAAACGCTTCCGAGTGATTACGACTTGATATTAAGCGGTGATCTCGGCGCACTTGGTTCAAGACTTTTGAAAAAGCTTGCTTTAGATAAGGGGTTCGATATAAAAAATCACTCCGATTGCGGAGAAATGATTTACAATATCGAAGAAGAAGAATATCAAGGCGGAAGCGGTGCGGGCTGCAGCGCTGTGGTGTTCGGCTCTTACATTTACAAAAAATTATTAAAAAAGGAAATAAAACGCATGATTTTTATGGCTACGGGGGCGTTGCTTTCATCGGTTTCCACACAGCAAGGGGAATCTATACCGGGAATATGTCATGCGGTGGTGATTGAATCGTAATGTGGGAAATCGTATTTATGTATATAAAGGCTTTCGTTGTAGGCGGGCTTATCTGTACGATTGCGCAGATTTTAATTAACACTACAAAATTGACTTCGGGCAGAATTTTGGTGGTGTTTATGCTTGCGGGACTTGTCCTTCAAAGCTTTGGAATTTACGAATATCTTATCGACTTTGCCGGAGCAGGCGCGACGGTTCCGATAAGCGGATTCGGTTATTTACTTGCGCAAGGCGCCATAAACGGTGCAAAAAGCGGCTTGTTCGGGGCAATAACGGGAGGACTGAAAGCGGCGTCGGCAGGTATTACGGCAGCAGTTGTTTTCAGTTTTTTAGTAGCACTAATCTTTAAACCTAAGTCAAAAGTTCATTGATCTTGCATAAGATAGTTGTGTGAAACCATCTTGTCGTGTAAAAACCTTAAAAAGAAAAATAACTGCAATACTTTTCGTTATTGCGTTAATTGTGATTTACGTGTGCGTTTGCGCCTCTAAGTCGCTTCGGGCGATAGGAAAAGCTCAGTTTGAAGCGGAAATGTCTACTGCAACGTACATTGCAATCGGTAAAACTATAGAAGATAAATCCCTCGAGGATCTGTTTTCGGTTATGACGGATGATAACGGAAATATTGTAATGATTTCAGCAAATGGGCTTAAAATGAACACGTTGACAAAGACCCTTGCCGAAGAATGTTTGAAGGCCTATTCTTTGCTTGCCGAAGGCGGGGTGAGCGTGCCGATCGGCGCTTTTACGGGACTATCCTTTTTAACTGCCGTAGGAAAACCCGTAAATATGAAACTTATAACCGTTAAATCGGTAAAATGCGAGTTTTTAACTCAATTCGAGGAAGCAGGGATAAATCAAACGAAGCAAAGTTTGTATTTGCGAATCATACCCGATTGCAAGGTTATTGCGGGATTTAAAAGCGAGGCGCTTATCGGCGAGGTCAACTTACTTTGCTATGAAAACTATCTTATCGGTAAAGTTCCCGATACTTACGTAAACGTGTCGGGATATACGGCCGAAAAACTCGGAAAAGGCTAGATAAATCGGTTTTGCAACTTATAATTTGAGAAAATTCGGGGAAAACCTTGGTTTTACCCCGTTTTTTTATTTGAATTTTACATTTCAAGCCGTCTGAACTTGACTATGTAAATTTATTTATTTATAATAAAATCTGTCAAAATTCACACTATGCAACGCCAAAAGGCGTTCAAGGGGCAGATATGGTTAAGAAATTCTCTGAAATTTTACAGGAAGTTAAAGAAAAGATAACTTCTGCGGATACGTCAAAAATTCTTACCGAAATAAAAGTTGATTTTCTCGGTAAAAACGGCGTTGTAACAGGACTTTTGAAGGGTATGAGGGATATAGCGCCCGAAGAAAGACCTGCTTTTGGACAACAGGTGAACGGTTTAAGAGCACAAATAGAGGAGCTCCTTCAAAAAAGAGAGGAAGCGGTTAAACAACGCGAACTTGCCAAAAAGTTTCAGGCGGAAGCGGTTGATATTACTCTTCCCGGAAAAGTTGGTGAGTTAGGCACTTTGCATCCCATAACCATGGTTAAAAACGACCTTATCGATGCCTTTTCAGGCTTAGGGTTTGTAGTTTACGAAGGTCCGGAAATCGAAACCGACGTAAATAACTTCCAAATGCTTAATATTCCAAAAGATCATCCGGCACGTGATATGCAGGATACCTTTTATATTACCGACAGTATTCTACTTAGAACCCACACTTCGCCGGGACAGGTGCACGTAATGACTAGCACCAAACCGCCGATTAAAGTTATGTGCCCGGGAAGAACTTACCGTTCCGACGACGACGCTACCCATTCGCCGATATTTCATCAGATAGAAGGACTTGTGGTAGACAAAAATCTTTCGCTTTGCGACCTCAAAGGCACACTTGAAGAGATTTTGAAACACATCTTCGGAAGTAATATTAAGACGAGATTACGTCCCTCATACTTTCCTTTCACCGAACCCAGCGTAGAAGTGGACGTTTCCTGCTTCGAATGCGGTGGAAAGGGTTGCAAACTGTGCAAGGGTACCGGTTGGATAGAAGTGCTCGGTGCAGGCATGGTCAACAGAAAGGTTTTGAAAAACTGCGGCATCGATCCGGACGTTTATACGGGTTACGCTTTCGGTATAGGGCTCGAAAGAATCGCTATGCTTAAGTACCACATTCCCGATATAAGAATGTTTTTCGACGACGATTTAAGGTTTGTCAAACAGTTTAAATAGGGGGCGAGAATATGAGAATTCCATTAAGTTGGTTAAGTGAATACGTAGATATTTCAGACGTTAGTAAAGAACAACTTCGCGACGGTTTGTTTTCATGCGGTTTCGAGGTTGAAGAAGTAATAGAAGTTAACGAAAAAGTAAATAAAATCGTTGTCTGCAAGATTTTGCAAAAGACCCAGCATCCCGGTGCGGACAAACTTTTCGTCTGTCAAGTTGACGCAGGAAGTTACGGCGTTTTGCAGATTGTTACCAACGCTAAAAACGTGCAGGAAGGGGATCTGGTTCCCGTTGCCGTTAACGGCGCTACGCTTGCGGACGGGACCGTTATTAAAAACGGAAAGTTACGCGGCGTTGAGTCCTTCGGTATGTTCTGCGGAGGCGAAGAAATCGGTATATCCGAAGAATATTACGACGGTGCGGGCGGTGATTCGGTGCTTATATTCCACGACGAATTTCCGCTTGGAGAAGAAGTTGCGGAACTTCTTGACATAAAGGACACCGTTTTCGATATTTCAGTTACCGCAAACAGGCCGGATTGTCAAAGCGTGTTAGGCATTGCGAGAGAGGTTTCCGCACTACTTGGAAAACCGTTAAAGATGCCGTCGCTTTCTTATGCCGTATCGACTGTTAAGACAGAAGATAAAATCGGCATAAGCGTAGAGGATAACGAACTTTGCCCCAGATATATGGGCGCATACGTAAGCGATATTAAGATCGAAAATTCGCCTAAGTGGATGCAACGCAGGTTGTATTTAATGGGAATACGTGCAATCAATAACGTCGTCGATATTACGAACTACGTTTTAAATGAAATCGGTCAGCCCATGCACGCGTTCGATTATAGAGAACTAAGCGGCGGTCAAATTATCGTTAGAAGGGCAAACGACGGTGAAAAAATCGTTACCCTTGACGAAAAGGAATTTTCGCTTAATAACGACGTTCTCGTAATCTGCGACAAGGATAAGCCTGCCGCTTTAGCCGGTATTATGGGCGGTTTCGGCAGCGGTATAAAAGAGGACACTAAGGAAATCGTGTTCGAAGCCGCTGTGTTTAAGCGTGATAATATCCGCAAAAACTCAAGGAAATTAAATCAGCGTTCCGATTCTTCGGCAAGGTTTGAAAAAGGTGTAGATCCTTACACGACGGAAATCGGCATGAAACGTGCGTTATCACTTATAGATTCTTTGGGTGCAGGCAAAGTTTCTTCCTCGATTATTGACGTAAATTCCTGCTCTTTGGAAAAAAAGGTTATTACCACCGAGCTTCAAAGAATTTACAAGCTTTTGGGAATAACCGTTCCCGAAGAAAACGTTAAAAACATTCTTAACGGGCTTAATTTCGAATGCGCAATCGAAAACGACAAACTTACGGCTTTGGTACCGCTATATCGTGAAGACGTAGAGGATTATCCCGATTTAGCCGAAGAAATAATCAGAATGTACGGTTACGAACATATAAACTGTACTTTACTTAAAGATTCCGAAATTACTCACGGCGGAAGAAATCCCGCTCAAGTAAAAGAACAAAATGCAAAAGATTACCTTAGGTATAACGGATTTAGCGAGGTTGTAACCTATTCGTTTATTTCGCCTAAAGACTATCAGAATTTCGATATCGATACCGAAAATCTTAAACTTATTAAACTTAAAAATCCGCTCGGCGAAGATTTAAGTATAATGAGAACCACGTTGCTGCCTTCTGTTGTTTCGGTTGCTGTCAGAAATTTAAACAAAAAGAACCTAAGCGGCAGGATTTTCGAACTTGCTAAAGTTTATCTTGCTAAAGAGATTCCTTTGACCGAACTTCCGGAAGAGCGTATGAAACTGTGCCTCGTTGCGTTTGGTGAAAAAGAGGATTTCTTCACCATGAAAGGCGTTATAGAAGGCCTTTTGTCCTCGTTATTCTATAGCAAAAAGTTGTCGCTTAAAGCGGCAGAAAAGCCTTTCATGCATCCTACGAGGAGTGCTTCATACTTTGATGAGAATGAAAACGAAATCGCTTATTTCGGTCAATTAGACCCGCTGACAGCAGAAAAACTCGGTGTGGATAAGCCTGTTTACGTTGCCGAAATAGATTATGCTTTGATATCTAATAGTTTGGACCGTGAAATTTACGTTAAGAATTTTTCGAAATTTCCCTCTAGCGAACGTGATCTTGCGCTTGTTTGTGAAAAATCAACGACAAACGGCGAGATTTTAGAGGCTATAAATTCCGCAAGAATTAAAAACCTTGTTTCAATCGAACTGTTTGACGTATATACGGGCGATCGCATTTTAAGCGACAAAAAGAGCATGGCGTATAGGCTTACTTTCTCGTCAACCGAAAAGACTTTGGAAGTCGAAGAGGTTGATAATTACGTAAGAAAGATCCTTAAAGCCTTAGAAAATATAAACGTTAAATTGAGATAATTTATGACTCAAAGAACCCTGAAAACACTTGAATACGACAAAGTAATGAATCTCGTTTCCGGTTACGCTATTTTAAAGGGCACCAAACAGAGACTTATTTCGGCTACTCCTTTTAAGGACGTCGAAAGCGTTCTTGTTGCCCTTAAAAAGACGGAAGAGGCTTATAAACTTTTGTTTGATTTCGGTGTTTCGGGGATTGAGTTTTTTGACGAACCGTCAGATGAGATCGAGCGGGCGGAAAAGGGAGCTTTGCTAACGCTATCAGAACTTATTCGTTCGGCAAGGCTTTTAAAGGCCGCAAGGTTAATAAGAAACGCTTTTACTTCCGTAGTCTCCGACGAGATAGTTTATCTTCCCGAGATAGCTTCGTCGCTATACTGTGACCAATATCTTGAAAAAGAGATTTTGGCTAAAGTTTTGTCTGACGATAAGATTGCTGATAACGCTTCCGAAAAACTTTATCAGTTAAGGCGTAAAATTAAGAAGCTTAACGAGCAGATTCGTGAAAAGTTGAATTCTTATATTCACGCAGGCGATAAATATTTGCAGGAAAATATCGTTACCATGCGCGGAGACAGGTACGTTATTCCGGTAAAAAGCGAGTACCGTTCAAAAATCAAAGGCTTCGTACACGATCAGTCGGCCACAGGCTCAACCGTTTTTATCGAGCCGGTAGAGGTTTTGGAACTAAACAATCAACTTCGTGTCGCAACTGTTGAAGAGAGTGCCGAAGTTGAAGAAATTATAAGGGATTTATCCCATAAAATCGGCATGATAGCGCAAAAACTTCTGTATAACGCCGATCTTATTCGTGATATTGACGAGTATTGCGCCCGAGCCGTTTACGCCTACAAGACAAAATCCACGAAGCCTATTATAAACCAAAAGGGAATTATAGATATTAAGCGTGGCAGGCACCCATTGATTGAAGCCGAAAAAGTTGTCCCTTTGGATATAAAACTTGGCAAAGAGGCAAGATATTTGCTTATTACGGGGCCGAATACGGGCGGTAAAACGGTAACACTAAAACTTGTAGGACTATTTACGTTGATGGCGACAAGCGGTCTGTTTTTGCCTTGTGCGGACGAAACCACAATTTCGGTTTTTGACGAAATTTTTTGCGACGTGGGCGACGAACAAAGCATAGAACAAAGCCTTTCAACCTTTTCTTCCCATGTGAAAAACTTGGTAGAGATAACCGAAAACGTAAATTCAAAGTCATTGGTCTTAATTGACGAAATCGGCGCAGGTACGGACCCTGACGAAGGCAGTGCTTTGGCGCAAGCCATAATTGAGCGGTTGCTTGAAAGAAAGAGTTTCGGTATTATAACCACTCATTACAGCCGTTTAAAGGAATACGCTTACGTGCGTTCGGACATAATAAACGCTTCAATGGATTTTGACAGCGAAACTTTTGCGCCCATATACAAGCTGAATATCGGTATACCCGGTACTTCGAATGCGATAGAAATCGCTTCTAGACTTGGTATTTCAAAAGAAATTATAAATTCTGCAACGTCGCTTCTTTCCGAAAGCAAAGTTTCTTTTGAAAACGTTTTGCGTGAAGCGGAAAAAACCAGAAAAACCGCAGAACTTGAAAGAAAGGAACTCGTAGACAGCCTTAACAAAGCGAAAGAGGAATTGAAACTTATCGAAAAGGAAAAGGCGAAGATCGCCGCCGATAAGGAAAAACTTTACGCACAAGCAAAGGCTGAATCCCGTAGAATTGTCAACGAGAAAGCTGAAGAGGCGGAAGAACTTGTCGATAAAATTAAGGAAATACTTGATAAAGAGGAAATTTCCGGCGGTGATATAATTACTGCAAGGACTTTAAGAAATAAGCTTGAGGCAAGTAAGTATGATTCTGCTTCCGAAGATGGCGATCCGCTTATGCTCAAGCCCTGCGATATAGAAAAGCTTAAAAACGGCGATAAAGTTTTCATAAAGTCAATGGGAACTTACGGAGTCGTGGTAAGCATAAACGAGAAGAAAGGTGAGTGCTTCGTTTCTATCGGAAGCATGAGAATGAGCGCAAAACTCAAAGATCTTTATATTAACGAAAATCAAACCCGTAAAAGGGAAGAAAAGCCCGCCGTTAAGGTTTACGTTGAGCCCGTTTCATCATTTAAGCCCGAACTTAACGTTATAGGAAAGCGTCGTGAAGAGGCTATGGACGAAGTAGTAAAATTCTTGGACCAAGCGGTTTTATGCAGCGCGCAGGAACTGAGAATCGTGCACGGAAAGGGACAAAAGATTTTAAGACAGGCTGTTCATGAAATTTTAAGAAGAACGTCATACGTTGATAAATTCCGTTTGGGAAAATACGGAGAAGGAGAGGACGGCGTTACGATCGTAACCCTGAAATAGATTTTACGCTCTTCGTAAAAATTTGTAAAATCTCTTATGTAATGCGTGATTATGGATAAAATTATATATTTGGATAACGCCGCAACGACAAAACCCGACGTGAACAAATTGGCACTTGCAACTAAATATTACGAGGAAAATTACTTTAATCCGTCATCTCTCTATAGAGGCGGCAGAAAGGTAGCAAGCGACATTGTTTCATTTAAAAATGCGTTGCTTGGTAAAAATCGTTTTAGGAAAGTTATACTGACATCTTGCGGAACGGAAAGCGATAACACGGCGATATTCGGGTTTTGTAAACGTGGAAACGTAGTATCGACGATGGGCGAACATTCCGCTATCTACAATTCCTTAATGAAGATTAAGGAAAAAGGAATTGAAGTAAGACTTGCTAAATTACGTGATGGCGGAGCCGTTGACGTAGCAGATCTTATTTCAAAAGTAGATAAAGATACCTGTTTTGTAAGCGTCGTACACGTTAACAATGAAACGGGAGCAATCAACCCGATAAACGAAATTGCAGATAGGGTAAAACAGATAAATCCCTCTAGTATATTCCATAGCGACGGCGTTCAAGCCTTTGGCAAAATCGATTATTTGCTATCCGATAGCGTTGATTTGTACTCGGCTTCCGCTCATAAAATAGGCGGACTCAAAGGGACGGGCGCTTTAATTTGTAAAGAAAAACTTAACGTTCCGCCGTACATAATAGGCGGGGGACAGGAAGGCGGCGTTCGTTCGGGAACGGAAAACGTACTTGGACTGAAATTATTCGCCGACGTTTACACCGAAAGACTTGAAAATATTAAGGAAAACTACGATAAAATGCTTCGTTTGAAGGAAATCGTTACAACGGGCATTGACAAGGATTTGTTTACTGTTATTTCACCGGAAGACTCTTCGCCCTATATCGTAAGTGTTTCTGCGTTAGGGCTTCGTGGGGCGGTTCTTCAGAATATGATTGACGACGAAGGAATAATCGTCGGAACAGGTTCCGCTTGTTCTTCGAAAAAGCCGTTTTCAAGAATTATTTCTTCGTTTAGCAAAAATCAAAATCTGTTAAACGGCGTAATCCGTTTGAGTTTTTCACCCGACACTAAAGAAGAAGATGTCAAATATGCCATTGATAGGCTGAATTTTAATGCTCTTAAATTGAGCGGGAAGATAAATAAATGAAAAATGCAATTATAGTTCGGTACTGCGAAATACACTTAAAAGGTAAAAACAGAAGTTTTTTCGAAAGACTTTTGGTTGAGTCTGTTGAGCGTGCGCTTAAAGGCATTAAGCACACTTTTAAAGCCATAAACACACGATATCTTATAGAGGATTATAACGAAGAAGATTATTCTTTGATACTCTCTAAGCTTTTAAAGGTGAGCGGAATTCACACTTTGAGTCCCGCAAAAGTCGTTGAAAGTAACTTTGAAGATATTAAAGAATGCGCAATTCTGATGACCGCGGGTAAACGTGGTGAATTCAAAGTAAACACAAACAGAGCGGACAAAAAGTTTCCGATGCACTCGGTTGAACTTTCACGAGAAATCGGCGCTGTTTTGCTCGATAATTACGCCCCGAATATTAAAGTTAACGTTATAAAACCTGAATTCGTACTCAATATCGATATAAGGGAATGCGGTGATACGCTTATATATACCGACGTTATAAAGGGCGTAGGCGGGCTTCCGACCGGCTCTTCCGGCAAAGGTATGCTTATGATTTCAGGCGGCATTGACAGCCCCGTTGCGGGATACATGCTTGCAAAAAGAGGAATGCGGCTTGAAGCCATACACTTCCACAGTTATCCCTATACGAGCGAAGCGGCTTTGGATAAGGTTAAAGCACTTGCTAAAATGGTTTCAGAATATTCCGGCGGACTTAAACTGCACGTCGTGAAGTTTACGCATATTCAAGAGGAAATTCACGAAAAATGTCCGGACGATCTGATGATTACCATGATGCGCAGATTTATGATGCGTATTGCAGAAAGAATCGGAAAAGAAAACGGCTGTCAGGCAATTATAACAGGGGAAAGCTTGGGGCAGGTTGCAAGTCAAACCATCGAAAGCATAACAACTTCAAATGCAGTGGTTACCTTGCCGATGCTTCGTCCGCTTATCGCTTTTGACAAACTTGAGATCATTGAAATTTCAAATAAAATCGGAACTTATGACACTTCCATATTGCCTTATGAAGATTGTTGCACGGTATTTTTACCGAAATTCCCTGCGACAAAACCTAAAATGGAGGTAGTTTTAAAGGCCGAAAAGGCGCTTGACGTTGACGGACTTATAGAAGAAGCTCTTGAAAACGTCGAAGTGGTTTCATATTAAAACAATAACTTAACGCTCGCTACCATTATAATTAAATTTCAGAGGTAAAATATGAAAAAATCCGTTCTTAAAGCATATGCAGATCTGATAGCAAAAAAAGGGGTCAACGTTCAGAGGGGACAGGAAGTACTGGTAATGTGCGACCTTGACCAGCCTGAATTTGTTGCTATGGTGGTCGAAAGCCTTTACAAAAACGGCGCTAAAAAGGTGTTCGTGGATTGGGGGTACGACCAATTAACCAAACTGCACGTCAAATACCAGTCGGATGAGACTTTAGGGCGTGTAGATAAACTTGCAATGGCAAAAATCAAATGGCGTTCGGAGTCGCTTCCTGCGCATCTTTACCTCGTTTCTGAGGATCCCGACGGCCTTAAAGGGATAAATATGGATAAATATATTAGGGCGCAGCAATCCAAAATGAAGGTAATAAAACCATTCAGAGACAAAATGGAAAGCAAATATCAATGGTGTATTGCTGCTGTTCCCGGCAAGAAATGGGCTGCCAAGGTATTTCCTGAACTTCCCGCTCAAAAGGCGGTTGAAAAGTTGTGGGATAGCATTTTGCAAGCGTCAAGGGCGTACGGCGATCCCATTAAGAATTGGAACAATCATAATCTCGATATAAAAGCAAAATGCACGGCTTTAAACAATATGCATTTGTCAAAACTACATTACACTTCTTCAAACGGAACGGATTTCACGGTTTGGCTTAACGAAATGGGTAAATTTAACGGCGGATTCGATACCACGCTTTCAGGGGTTGATTTTAACCCTAATATCCCGTCCGAAGAAGTGTTTACTTCACCGAAAGCAGGTAAGGCGGAAGGTATTGTTTACGCAACAAAGCCTCTTTCTTATAACGGTCAGCTTATAGAGAATTTCTACATTAGATTTACTGACGGCAAGGTAAGTGAAGTGCACGCCGAAAAGAACCAGGAACTTTTGGAACAAATGGTTAAGACCGACGAAGGCGCATCCATGCTTGGTGAGTGTGCCTTAGTGCCCTACGACAGCCCGATTAACAATACCGGAATACTGTTTTACGAAACTTTGTTCGACGAAAATGCCTGCTGTCATTTAGCACTTGGCAGAGGATTTCCTGATTGCTTATACGGCTTTGAAAAGATGTCTAAAAAAGAACAGCACAAGAATGGCATAAACGATTCTTCCATCCACGTTGACTTTATGATAGGTTCGAAAGATCTTACAATCGTCGGAACGGATAAGCGTGGAAATCAAGTGCTGATATTCAAAAACGGAAACTGGGCGTTTTAATTCAGCAATTTTATAATAGTTAAAAAATCTTTATAAATTCTAAAATTTTATTTTATTAAAATTTTGCTAGGGTGAAATATGAAAAAATTTACTTTGTCGATACTCGGTTGCGGCTCACGTGGTGGGGACGCTTACGGTGCTTTGGCTTTTTCCGAAAAGGAAAAATTTCAGATAGTGTCGATTTGCGATCCGGATAATTTTAAACTTGAAAAATACGGTAAACTTTTCGGTGTTGAAAAGAGTAATCTTTTTACTTCAGAAGAGGACTTTTTAAAGGAAAGAAGAAGCGACGCTCTCGTTATAGCAACTCTTGATAAAGATCACGTTCGCCAATGCCTTAAAGCGATGGCTCTCGGTTACGATATACTTTTGGAAAAGCCTATAAGCAGCGACGAAAACGAACTTTACGCTTTACTCGAAGCGCAACAAAAATACGGAAACAAGGTTCTTGTGTGCCACGTTTTGCGTTATGCACCTGCATTTGTTAAAGTTAAAGAACTACTTGAAAGCGGCGTTGTCGGTAAACTTGTAAATATCGATTCTACCGAACAGGTTGCGTTTTGGCATTATGCGCACAGTTACGTAAGGGGAAATTGGCGCAGAAGCGAAGAAACCTCTCCCATGATTTTGGCAAAGTGCTGCCACGACCTCGATTTGCTTCAATATTACGCGAAATCCCGTGCGGAATCTGTTAGCTCAATAGGTTCGCTCTCGTATTTTAAAGAGGAAAATGCACCTAAAGATGCTGCATTGCGTTGCACGGATTGCCGCTATAAAGTAACCTGTCCATATAGCGTATTTAACGTTTACATAAAAAAATGGAAGGATTCGGGCTGTCCCGAAAATTGGTGGCCGTATAACGTAGTTGCACCAGACGTTCCGGTTACAGAAGAAAAGCTTATGAAAGCCATTTCCACCGGTAAATACGGAAGATGCGTTTACCACTGCGACAATAACGTGGTTGACAACCAAATCACCACAATTCACTTTGAAAACGGCGTAAATGCGGTGCTAAAAATGATTGCCTTTTCCTACGATATCGGCAGAATTACGTTATTCTACGGCACAGATGGCGAAATCGAGTTAGACGAAACGAGGGGAATTATCGTGGTTAAACCTTTTGGCAAGGAAACTTCGACCATCAATATAAACGATTTAGTCGTGAACGATTCTTTCGGCCACGGTGGCGGCGACTATGGAACCATAAACGCGTTTTACGATATGCTTTGCGGTAAAGATAATCCCGAAACTTCGCTTTCAAAGTCGGTTGAAAGCCATTTGATGGGCATTGCCGCTGAAAAATCAAGGTTAAACGGCGGCCAAACGGTTATAATAAAGCATTAAATTCATTGGTAAAAACGGGCTTTTTTGCTCGTTTTTTTTCATACAAAAATGATTAGCTCGGTTTAAAGTCGCTTATTTTTATTTTCTTTATTAACGCTGCATTTAAATTCCTTGCTTTATTGCAAACTATTGTGATATAATTTACAGGCTATGAAATATAAAGAATTTACCTTTCACACCACCGACGAAGCAGAAGAATTAGTCGGCGATATATTTTGGAATTATTCCGATTACGGCGTTGCCGTTTCCTCACTTAAAGACCTTATCGAACTCACCGAAAAGCGCAGTAATACATACGATTATCTAGACGATAAACTGCTTGAAGGCGTAAAGGGTGTTTCGCTTGTAAAAGGATACTTTGATATTGAAGATGCACAAGACAAAAAGTCGCATATTATAGAAGATTTAGAGACACTTAAACTTAACGCAGACGGAAATCTTTCGGTTGGCTCTCTCGAACTTATAGAAAGAGAGGTCGACGGCGACGATTGGATAGAGATTTGGCGTAAGCATTATAGGCCAATAAACTTCGGAAAAATTACCGTTTGCCCGAAGTGGCTTGAATGCAAAACGGACAATAAAGTGGTGTACATAGATTCCAATGCAGCCTTTGGCACAGGTGAGCATGAAACAACGTCTATGTGTATAGACTTTTTGGAAAAGTACTTAAATGGCAATATGACGGTTGTGGACGTCGGAACGGGCTCCGGAATACTGGGTATTGCGGCGGCAAAACTCGGCGCAAACAAAGTAATACTAACCGATATTGATCCCGTTGCTGTTAGCGCAGCTACTCATAACGTTGAAATAAACGAAGTGAAAGGGTGTTGTACGGTATACAACACAAACCTTCTTGACGGCGTGGTTATCGAAGGGGATATGGTAGTTGCAAACATTACTGCGGACGTACTAAAGATATTAGCAAGCGACGTTACCAAATACGTTAAAGTCGGAGGAGTTTTGATTTTAAGCGGAATTTTAAACGCCTTAAAACAAAGTGTCGTATCTACTTATAACCGGTTTGGTTTTACTCTTTTAGAAGAAAAAACTGTTGGAGAATGGACTGCTTTAGTTATGAAACGCTAAGTTACGTGTTTCGTAATAATCGTCAAAATTACTTATTTTATAAAGGAAAATGCAAAATTTTATGAAAGCGGTTGTATTTACTTTGGGTTGCAAAGTCAACGCCTGCGAAAGCGCATCGCTTATGCAGGGATTAAATGAACTCGGCTATGAAGTTTCCGATAAACTTTCTTACGCCGACCTATATATTTTGAATACTTGCGCCGTTACTAAAGAGGCGGAAAAAAAGTCAAGACAGGCAATTTCAAGAATCAGATCATATAACGAAAACGCTAAAATTATCGTTACCGGTTGCGCATCTCAACGTGATCCCAAAGCCTTTATGGATAAGCCGGGCGTTTATCTTGTTACAGGCGCTGTCAATAAGGATAAGATTGTTTCTATTCTAGATAGCGACGGAATTGTTCTGGAAGAAGCGAAAGAATATTACGAAAAGTTTTTGCCGTATGGGGGACTTAAAACCCGTAGTTACGTCAAGGTGGAGGACGGTTGTAACAACTTTTGTTCTTACTGCATTATCCCGTATCTTCGTGGGCGTTGCCGCTCAAGGTCTATAGAAAGCGTTAAAAAGGAACTTGATAGCTTAACCGCAAAGGAAGTTGTTATTACAGGTATCAATCTTTCCGCATATAATTATAACGGTTTGGATTTAGCGGACCTTATTTCGGCCTTAGCGGGTTATGATTTTAGGATTCGTTTAGGCTCGCTTGAGGAAAGCATGATATCCGATAAACTTTTACAAGCAACCCAAAAACTTAAAGATTTTGCGCCGCATTTTCATCTTTGTCTACAGTCGGGAAGCAGTAAGGTCTTGAAAGATATGAACAGGCACTACGATAGGGAAGAATTTATCAACTGCGTTAAAAAGGTCCGTGAAGTCTACCCAGATTGTGCAATAACAACGGATATTATAGTAGGGTTTCCGACTGAAACCGAAGAGGATTTTTGCGAAACTTTGAATTTGTGCAAAGCGGTTGATTTTGCGGACATACATTGCTTTGTCTTCTCTCCGAGGGAAGGCACGGTTGCTTACTCTATGCCGAGGTTGAGTTCGGAAATTTCCGACGACAGACTGAAAAGGCTTATGGAAGTTAAGCAAATTTCAAAGATCAATTTTGTTAAAAAGTTTATAGGCAGAGAACTTTCCGTACTTATCGAAGAGGAAAAAGATGGGTACTTCGAAGGGTATTCGCAAAATTACATAAGGTGTTATTTAAAGGGTGAAAACCTTAGCGGAATTAAGACCGTTAAAGTTATTGAACCGTTTAAAGACGGCGCATTGTGCGAAATTTCAAAGTAGTATTTTAAAAGATATTTTACTAAAATTTACTTAATTTAAAAGGAGAGTAATTATGTGCGATTGCTTGTTTTGTAAATTTGCAAAAGGGGATATTCCCGTTGATAAAGTTTATGAAAACGAAAATTTTTTCATTATTAAAGATATAAATCCGCAGGCGGTGAACCATTATCTTGCCATACCCAAAATGCATTTTAAATATTTGGCGGAAATGACGGCTGAAGACGCCGATAAACTTGCAGAGATGCTTTCTACGATTCCAAAACTTGAAAAGTTACTTAAACTAGAAAATGGCTATAGGCTCGTAATAAATCAGGGCGATGACGCGGGGCAGACCGTTCCTCACCTACACGTTCACGTTTTATCCGGACAGAAAATGGGTTGGAACCCCGCAGGCTGAGTTTTGGTTGCCGATTAGCGCCAAACGCTAAATTTTGTTGAAAAATATCAATAAATCCGATAAATAATGCTTGACATGTAAATTTTTGTCTTGTATAATTTTATTGCTTTTTAAAAATAAGTGTCTTTCGGCAAAGGAGGGGTGAATATGTCCACTATAAGAGTTGGTGAAAACGAATCTTTGGATAACGCATTACGTCGTTTTAAGAGAAAATGCTCACGCGATGGTATTATTGGCGACCTCCGTCGTAAAGAGTGTTATGAAAAACCTGCAGTTCGTCGTAAAAAGAAAGCCGAGGCTGCAAGAAAGAGAAATTCAAAAATGTAATTTTAAGCGTCTGCTAATATGCGGACGCATTTTTTTTGCTAAAGAAGAAATTTGTCGATAGCAGTCAAAATACAGATTTTTTGGAGGAATTCCCGTGGAAGATTTGAAGTTTATCGCAAAAGAAGCAAAAAAACGGTTAAAAACAGGTTTTTGGGAGGAACATCGAGATAAAATCAGCAGTATTAAAGACAGGGCTAAAACCGAAGGAATAGAGTCGTCGAATATCGTTAAATATTATCAGACAACGGTAATTCGTGAAGTGAAACCTAAATCAGACGAAACCGAAGCCTTTTACACCAAAGTTAAGGCAATACTTGACAGTGTAGGCGAAGTAAGCGATATAATCAGGCGGCTTATCGATACCGAAACATATAATTCGCTTCCGTACGACAGAAAGCAGAAATACGTTATGGAATTGTCGGAAAAATACCGCGAGGCGTTAAAAAGATACAAGCGTGAAAAAAAGTTCGACTTTTAAAATGGTATAGACACGTATCGTTATCTGCATCTTGTTTAAAAATAAATATCCATATTAGCGCTCTTTTTAACTTGAAAAAAAAGGATAAAAGTGTTACAATACAAAAGATGAAAGAATATCTTGAAAAATTGAACAAAGAGCAACTTGCGGCAACGACGGACACCGAAGGCCCCGTACTCGTTTTAGCGGGTGCGGGAAGCGGAAAAACCCGTGTGCTTACCTCGAGAATTGCTTATATATTAGATAATTCCCTATGCGAACCGTCACAGATTTTGGCTGTTACTTTTACCAATAAATCCGCTAACGAGATGCTTGAAAGGGTTATAGGTTTCGTAGGCGAAGAGGCATCGAAAATGTGGATTTCCACAATACATAGCATGTGCCTCAGAATTTTGCGTGCTTCAATCGGCCGACTTGACGGCTACGAAAAGAACTTTTCCGTCTATGGGGAAGCGGAATCCGAACGAGTTATCAAAAAGATAATTGCCGAAATGAGTTTAGAAGGCGAATCGGTACTAAAAGAAGCCAAATTTCATATTTCCTATGCAAAAACCGCAGATATTTCGCCCGATAGATACGTAATCGAAGGTAAGGGAAGAGACGTTTCCACTTACGCTTCGGTGTATAAGCGGTACGAGGAAGTATTAAGAAGCAGTAATGCGATGGACTTTGACGATTTGATTTTGAAGACCTACCACCTTTTGGACGAGGACGAGGAAGTAAGAAATTATTATGCAACAAAGTTCCATTATATCTTGATCGATGAGTTTCAGGATACCAACTATATTCAGTACAAAATTGCGAAACTGCTTTGCTCCGTTCACAAAAATATCTTTGCCGTTGGCGACGACGATCAGTCTATATACGGTTGGCGTGGTGCTGAAATCAAAAATATCCTTGATTTTAACAAAGATTTTAAGAACGCCAAAGTTTACAAATTGCAACAAAATTACCGTTCTACAAAGAAAATTTTGGACTTAGCGAACGCGGTCATCAAAAAGAACACCGTAAGAAGCAGCAAGTCTCTTTGGACGGACAACGACGAAGGTGTTAAGATAGAATATTACTGCGGGGACGAGGAATCAAACGAGGCACGCTATGCCGTCGACCAAATTAAAGCCCTTTCGGCGCGTGGCGCAAAATACAGCGATTTTGCCATTTTGATGAGGGTCAACGCCTTGTCACGTTCTTTCGAACAAGAGCTTTTGCGCAACAATATTCCGTTTAAAGTTTTCGGTGGTTTTAAGTTCTTCGAACGTAAAGAAATCAAGGACTTAACCGCATATTTAAGAATCCTTGAAAACCCTTTGGATAACGACGCTTTGCTAAGAATTATCAATACGCCTAGGCGTGGTATAGGGGACAAAACCATTAACGAATTGTCAAGATACGCAGAAAGTCAAGGCGTATCACTTTTTGATGCTCTTTGTTCCATAAAAGAACTCGACTTATCGACTAATGCAAAAGTTCGGTTGGACCTTTTCAGACAACTTTTGTTCGATCTTACGATAATGAGCGGAACCAAAGGTATTTTCGAACTTGTAAACGAAGTGATAAAGCGTACCGAGTTTTTGAAACAGTTTGAAGAGGAAACAGACGAAAACATTTCCAAACGCATGAACGTAGACGAATTTTTGAATTCCGTTCAGGAGTTTGAAAAATTCAACAAATCGGCAGGACTTTCGGACTACTTAGGTTCTATTGCGCTATATAGCGACATAGACGAGGCGGATTCTACCGAATACGTAACACTTGCGACCATTCACGCCGTAAAAGGGCTTGAATTCAACACAGTGTTTATTGCAGGTTGCGACGAAACCATTTTTCCGATTGCCCGTGCGGTTGGAAGCCCTGCCGACCTTGAAGAGGAACGCAGGCTTATGTACGTTGCGATTACGCGTGCTGAAAAACGGCTTTATATAACCCGTGCAAACAGCAGATATATTTACGGCAACAGACAGTTCACAACACGCTCACGCTTTGTGTCGGACGTAGCGGATAAACTCGGAATCGATCCCGTTTCGGACAGAAAACAGAGGTTTGCCACCGATTCTTCTAACGATAATTTCCAGTCAAGGCCGCAAAAGAGAACCTTTGCGGAGAGAAACGCTTATTATAATTCAAGCGAATATGAATTCGGGTATAGCTCGGACGAACCTTCGTCGTCGGGTATGTCGAGTTACGTAAAAACTTTTGCCAGAACCGCTCATGCCGGAGAGACTAAAAAAACCGTTAATACTTCGCAGTATTATCCGGGAAGAAGCGTTTTACATAAAAAGTTCGGCATAGGAAAAATTATAGCGGTCAAGTCAAGCGGTGCTAATACCATAATAGACGTTGCTTTCCAAAAAATAGGCGTAAAATCCCTTGCTGTAAATCTTGCGCCGATAGAATTATTGTAAATTTAAAGTTTTCCGATTTACGAGGTTTTTTATGGACAGAATGAGAGAACTTGTCGATTTGCTGAATAGGTACGGTTACGAGTATTACGTTTTAGATAATCCGACCGTATCGGACGGCGAATATGACAGGCTGTATGACGAACTTAAAACTCTTGAACGGGAATCCGGCGTTATTTTGCAGGATTCGCCTACGCACAGAGTGGGTGGAGAGCCTATTTCCGCCTTCCAAAAGCACCGCCATATCGAAAGGCTTTATAGTCTTGATAAAGCGGTTACAAAAGAACAACTCGCTTCCTTTACGGATAGAATTTTAAAATCGGAAAACCCCGACACCAAATACACGGTAGAATATAAGTTTGACGGTCTTACAATGTGTTTGACCTACGAAAACGGATATTTTCAACGCGCAACCACGAGGGGAAACGGAGAGGTAGGCGAGGACGTTACAGCACAGGTAAAAACCATAAAAACCTTCCCGCTATCCATACCCTATAAAGGTAGATTAGAGGCTAAAGGCGAGGCGATAATAAGACTTTCCGTCCTTGAAGAATACAATAAAACGGCAACGGAAGTTCTGAAAAACGCAAGAAACGCCGTTGCAGGTGCGATAAGAAACCTCGACCCAAAAGTTACCGAAAAAAGAAAACCGGAAATTTATTTTTACGACGTAAATTATATAGAGGACGGTTCAATCCGTTCCCAACGAGAAGCGGTTAAGTTTCTTAAAGAAAACGGTTTTAAAGTGTTTGATTATCTTCGTGTATGCTCGAATTTAGACGAAATTATCGAAGCAGTTTCGGAAATCGAAGTAAACAGAAAAAATCTTGACGTTTTAACGGATGGCGTTGTAATAAAGGTGGACGATTACAACGTAAGAGAGGAACTTGGCAGTACCGAAAAGTTCCCGAGATGGGCGATAGCCTTTAAATTCGAAGCCGAAGAAGTTACCACTATGCTTGAAAAAATTACCTGGCAGGTTGGTAGAACGGGAAAACTTACGCCGCTCGGACATTTAAGCCCTGTGGACTTATGCGGTGTAACCGTTAAAAAGGCAACTCTTAATAATTACGGCGATATTTTGCGGAAAAATATCAAAGTACCTTGCCGTGTCTTGGTAAGAAGAAGCAACGAAGTTATTCCTGAAATTTTAGGTTCAACGGAAATTTTCGACAATAGCAAATTGCCTGAAAAACCTAAAATTTGTCCCTACTGTAATTCCGCACTTGAAGAAGTCGGCGCTAATATTTTTTGTCCGAATAAAAACTGCAAACCTAGGGTTGTGGGGCTTATAGCAAACTTCGTGTCCAAAGAGGCTATGAATATCGAAGGGGTTTCGGAAATGACTGCCTCGCTGCTATACGACAGTTTTAACGTAAGGCGTTGTTCGGACTTATATAAACTCGACTATCAAGCCATATATTCGCTTGAAGGTTTTAAGGAAAAGCGTACGGCAAATTTCATAAATTCGGTTGAAAAATCCAAGCATTGTCCGCTTGCCAACTTTATTTACGCATTGTCAATCGACGGAATAGGCAAAAAGACGGCAAAAGATTTGGCAAAACGGTTTAAATCTTTAGATAATTTGCGTAACGCAACACTAATAGACCTAATTTCCATGAACGAAATAGGCGAAGTTCTTGCCTACAACATAACGGAATTTTTCGCTGACAAAGAAAACTGCGAGGAAATCGATAATCTTATCGCACTCGGACTAAATCCTTATTACGAGGACGAAACAAAAGGCGATACTTTCAGCGGAAAAAGAATAGTTTTAACCGGTACTTTAGCCGGTTTTAAGCGTAGTGAAGCACAAAAAATCATTGAAAGTTTGGGCGGAAGCGTTTCGTCTTCTGTTTCAAAACTTACAGATTTAGTGGTTGCAGGTACGGACGCAGGTAGCAAACTTGACAAGGCAAAAGCCCTCAATATCCCCGTAATTGACGAAGAAGAGTTCAAAAAGTTGATTGCAGGTAGTTAAAGAGCAAAAAAATACTTGCTTATTTAGTTTATATGTGTTAATATATATAAGTTAGCAAAAGAGGTGTCTATATGCAAAGCATGACAGGTTACGGCAAAGCGGAATATAATAAGGACGGCATTACCCTTCTTATAGAGATACGCACCGTAAACAACAGATTTTTAGATATAGTTCCCAAATATCCTCGCGCCTTTTTGAAATACGACGATTTGATAAGAAAAACCATTTCCGCAAAAGTCGCACGCGGCAGGCTTGAACTTTTTGTTACACTGAAAGACGTCAGGGAAGCCGGAAAGTCCTATATCGTTGACTTTGGCCTTGCGAAAGGATATTACGACGCTTATCTTGCACTTAAAGAGCAGTTTCCGGATCTTTCGGACGATTTGTCGCTTACAAACCTATTACGTATTCCCGACGTGGTAACCCAAGGTGTGGAAACAGACGACAGTGTTTACGAAAGCATTTTGGTGGAAACGCTTGATAATGCACTTGATAATCTTAACTCCATGAGAAAGGTTGAAGGCGACAAGCTTAAAGACGACCTTTTAGCCCGTATGGACACCGTGGAAGAATTACTTAAAAAAATTCAGGTGCGTGCTCCGCTTATAAGTGAAGAATATGCCGCTAAACTAACGGAAAGGATAACAGAATCGTTAAAGGACGTAAAATACGACGAGGCAAGGCTTTTGCAGGAAGTCGCTATTTTTGCGGATAAGAGTAATATCGACGAGGAAATTACACGCTTAAAATCACATATTTCACAGTTCAGGACGATAGTTAGCGGTGAGAATGCCGGTAGAAAACTTGATTTTCTCGTTCAGGAATTCAACAGAGAAACAAATACAATCTGTTCAAAATCGAACGACGTTGAACTTACCGACTGCGCACTTAGGTTAAAGTGCGAAATCGAGAAGATAAGAGAACAGATACAAAATATAGAGTAAACGCTCAAAAAAGAAAATAAATCGGAGGATGATAAATTATGATTCATGAACCGCCTATTGATACACTTGCAGATAAGATCGGATCGAAATACGCTTTGTGCGTAGTTGCAAGCAAACGTGCCCGTCAGATACTCGACGGGGCTTTGGTAAACGGAATGAAAGAGCTTCCAGACAACGAAAAACCTTTGTCGCTTGCATCTGAAGAAATTTACGAAGGTAAGGTTACGGCAACAAAATATTAAGGCTTTGCCTTGTTTTTTCCATGTTCATAGCTATTGCTATGAGCATGTTTTTTCATAATTTAAACCATGATAGCACAGGTAATTGTTGACATTGCACATAGCGAAGTTGATAAAATTTTCGATTATTCCTGCACACGGGACGTAACGCCCGGGTGCCGTGTCGTCGTGCCTTTCGGAAACATGAAAATAGAAGGTTTCGTAATAGGCATCAAGGAAAAATCCGATTACCAAAAGGAACTTAAACCCATTTTAAGGGTTATGGACGAGGTGCCTGCAATTACCGAAGAATCTCTCTCTCTTATGCGGTTTATGTGTGATAAATACCACATACCGTGCGCTTTGGCATTAAGACAGTTTTTGCCTGCCGAAATGCGAAAGGGCAAGGTTCGGGAAAAAATGGTAAAGCTTGCGAAGCTCAATCCCGAAATACCCGTGCAGGATATGCTTTCGTCGCTTAAAAAGAATGCAAAAGGACAGATTGGTGCAATAGAATTTTTGTCGGATGGAAAAACCGCAAAAATTGCGGATTTAAACAAGGATTTCGGAAATACCGCTATTTCTAAACTTGTTACACTTAACTATATTTTGACCGAGGAAGTGCGCCTTAATCGCTCTCCTTACGGCTCGGTAACAGGCTCTCACAAAGACGTTGAACTTGTAAAAGAGCAAACCGAAGCAATTAACTCGATTTTGTTTACCGATAAAACGGTTACACTTTTGCACGGCGTCACCGGAAGCGGAAAAACCGAAGTCTATTTAAGGCTTATTAAAAAGGCTTTGGACGAAGGCAAAACAGCTATAATGTTGGTGCCGGAAATATCTTTGACCCCGCAGATGCTTACCCAATTAAGAGCTACGTTTAAAGATACCGCCGCAATACTGCATAGCGGACTTAGTGCGGGTGAAAAATTTGACGAATGGTGGAGGCTTCGTGCTGGTGAAGCCAAAGTTGCGGTCGGTGCAAGAAGCGCAATTTTTGCCCCCTTGGAAAACCTCGGTTTGATTATTATCGACGAGGAACATGACGGAAGTTACGTAAGCGAATCGAGCCCCCGTTACGATACCAAAGATATAGCGGAATTCCGTGCAAAATATAACGGCTGTAAGTTGGTTTTAGGAAGTGCAACGCCATCCGTTACCACTTATCTTAAAGCCAAATCGGGAGAATACAATCTTGCCGTGATGCCCGAAAGGATAAACAAAAAGCCGCTACCAGAAATGATAATTGCGGACATGCGAAAGGAAATCCGTCGTGGAAACAACTCCGCTTTTTCGGGGGCACTTCAGGAAGAACTCAAAAAGTGTTTAGATAGCGGTAATCAAGCAATTATTTTTCTTAACCGCAGAGGATATTCGCAGATGGTTGTATGCCGTGAATGCGGTTACGTCGCAAAATGCGAAAACTGCGATATTGCGCTTAATTATCATTCGGTAGGGAACATTTTAAAGTGCCACTACTGCGGTGCTGCTTATAAAATGCTTGACGCCTGTCCGGAGTGCGGCAGCGTACATATAAATTACGTCGGTACGGGCACGCAAAAGGTTGTGAACGACTTAAAAACACTGTTTCCGCAGGCAAAAATACTCAGAATGGACAACGATACCACTTCTACAAAAGAGGGGCATTTTAAAATACTTTCCGCTTTCGCCAGGCACGAGGCGGATATACTTGTCGGAACTCAGATGATTGCAAAAGGGCACGATTTCCCGTCTGTTACCTTAGTCGGAATACTCGATGCGGATATGAGTTTACTTTTTGCAGATTACAGAAGCGGGGAAAGGACCTTTCAACTTATAACACAAGTTGCGGGAAGAAGCGGAAGAGCGGACGATAAAGGAGTAGTGGTTTTGCAAACCTATCAACCGGAAAACGCAATATTAAAATTTGCGACCGCTTACGATTACCTCGGATTTTACGAGCGTGAAAATTCCTTAAGAAAGGTTACTTGCTATCCGCCATACTCGACGATTTTGCGTGTAATGATAGAAAGCGAGGACGACGATTGTGCGCTTAACACGCTTAAAATCGTAAACGATAAGTTATTTGAACTTTTTAATAAACACCGCGATGAATTTTTGTTTTACAACAAAATGAAGTCGCCTATAAAAAGACTGAAAAACAAGTACCGTTATCAGGTGCTTATGAGAATACGAGAAGGAAACGAAGAATTGATAGACGAAATTTACGAACTTGCCTTACCGGAAACATCTTCCAAGACCTTGGTATACATAGAAATTAATCCGTCAAATCTTAGTTAGGTGATAATATGGCTATAAGAAACATTATACAGGTCGGTGATCCGACGTTAAGAAAAAAATCCTTTGAAGTTACGGATTTCGGAAAAAAAACGGCCGAGCTACTCGACGATATGAAAGATACTTTATATAAAGCTAACGGAGCAGGGCTTGCCGCCGTTCAGGTCGGCGTTTTAAGAAGAATGTTCGTAGTATCCGTTGACGAAGGATATTTTGAATTTGTAAATCCGCAGATTATAAAAACTTCGGGAAAGCAGGTTGGCAGTGAAGGCTGTCTGTCCGTTCAGCATAAATACGGCGAAGTGGAAAGGCCGAATAAAGTAGTTATTAAGGCGCAGGACAGAAACGGCAAGGAGTTTACCCTTACCGCAACGGAATTCTTTGCCCGTGCCATTTGCCACGAATACGACCACTTGGACGGAATTTTGTACATTGATAAAGCCACGAAATTGGAGGTAGCCGATTGAAAATTGTCTTTTTGGGAACGCCGTCGTTTGCGCTGCCGTCTTTAAATGCACTTATTGCCTCCCGCCATCAGGTTTTGGCGGTCGTTTGTCAACCGGATAAAAAGGTTGGAAGGGAACAGAAATTGGTCTTTTCACCCGTTAAGGAATTGGCGCTTAAAAACGGTATCAAAGTTTTGCAGTATGAAAAAATACGCAGAGACGGTGTTGAAGAACTTAAATCACTCGGTGCGGATATAATGGTCAGTTGCGCATACGGTCAGATTTTGTCGCAGGAAATTATCGATATAGCTCCGCACGGAATTATCAACGTGCACGGTTCGCTTTTACCGGAATATCGTGGTGCTGCACCCATACAACAGGCTGTAATAGACGGAAAAACCGAAACAGGCATTACCATTATGCAAACGGATGCGGGAATAGATTCCGGTGATATTATGTCCGTCATTAAAACCCCGATTTACGAAAAGGAAACGGCAGGCGAACTATTCGACAGACTGTCCGTTTTAGGCGCAGACCTTTTAATTGAAACACTTGATAAAATCGAAGCCGGCACTATAACCCCCATTAAGCAGGACGACAGCAAAGCGACCCACGTTTCCATGATTAAAAAACAGGACGCAATAATCGATTGGAATCTTTCCGCAACGGAAATTTTCAATAAAGTGCGTGGCATGAACCCATGGCCGATTGCTTTTACTTATATAAACGGCAAACTGCTTAAAATTTATCGCTCGGAAGTAGTTGAGTGCACCGCTGAAGAAACCGCCTCGGTTGGCGAAGTAGTTAAATGCGATTATAACTTCGGCATAGTAGTAAAATGCGGCAGCGGCTTTTTAAAGTTAGAAGAGTTGCAGGAAGAGGGCGGTAAACGCCTTTTGGCGCACGACTTTGTTTCCGGTAGAAAATTGAGCGTAGGAACTAAATTGCAATGATAATCCTTTTTTACGATTGTTATAGAATTTTAAGCGAGGTTTATAAAAACGGAGCCTATTTAAAACAGGCGATAAACGACGTTGAAATAGAGGAACTAAACCGTGCAAAAACCACTAAAATTTGTTACGGTGTATTAGATAAAGATATAGAACTAAACTACTATCTTTCCTGTCTTTGTCAAAAAAATCCTAAAATTTCAATTAAAATTCTATTAAAAATCGGGGTTTATAACATAAAATATCTTAACAAAAAGCCTTACGCCGTAATTGACGGAATCGTAGAACTTGCAAAAAAACTCGGTAAAGGCGGTAATGCGGGATTTATAAACGCAGTTTTGCGTAAATTTGTCGCCGCTGAAATTCCGCTGCCGAAAGATAAAAGGCAATTTTTGTCGGTTAAGTATTCCTATCCTATATTTGCAGTTGATAAACTTACGGCGGACTACGGCATTGGCGCCGAAAAGATCATGGCTTACGACAGTGAAAACACTTTTGTGAGATTTAAAAAATCTTTTGATGGCGAAAGTTACCTAAAAGAAAAGGGATTTAAGTATGAAAAGACCCCTTTCGGTAATCTTTTTTCCGTGCCCGGAATGAAGATAGATAGCGACTTTTACAGTGGTATTTACACCTTTCAGTCAATAGGCTCTGTGGCGATATGCAACGCAGTAACGGAAACCGGAAATATTTTGGACGCATGTTCGGCCCCGGGCGGAAAGTCGGTGTTGCTTTCCGAAAAAGCACAGTCGGTTACCGCTTGCGAAATTCATGAACACAGGCTTGAACTTGTCAAAAGTTACGCTAAAAGAATGGGGGCTGACAATATTGCTCCCGTTCTATGCGATTCTTCGGTGTTTAATGAGAGTTTTCAAAACCGTTTTGACGCAGTTTTGTGCGACGTTCCCTGTAGCGGTTACGGCACCTTGAAGAAT
>CATZIC010000008.1 GCA_958419945.1 uncultured Clostridia bacterium
AACTGCCTACCACGCATCCATTGTAACACGTTTCCACGGTATTTGCAAGGGTTTCCGAGAAAATCGTAGTCGCCGATTTCATAAGTATATCTCGAACCGCCCGTGGCTTTCGTTACGCCCGTCAAGCGTCCGGAACTGTACGAATAGGACAGCGAACTGATTTCACCCGATGGATTTCCCGTCGTATAGTTATATGACGTGATTCCCGTGAGATTGCCGAGACTGTCATAACTGTACTTCATCGTCTTTCCCAAACGCTGATTGTTTTCCCTTAACAAGCGGTTTAGCCCGTCGTATTCATACTTTGTAAGATAGCCTCCGTCTAGTATTCGTACGATATTTCCCAGCTTATCATAGCCGTAGTCCGCCGTTTTGGAATAGTTGGTACCCCTGTATTTGATACAGGAAACTAATGTCGTTGTTCTGCCGCTCTCACAGACGTCGCTCTGCGCACTCGTCCCACTGATAAACGAATAGGTCTCGGTTACTTCACTCGTTCCGCTTACTCCGCTTCCCACGTTTCCGTTGTCTACGGCACTGCATTGTACCTGCTTTGTTTTTACACGACCAAGATTGTCATACGTGTATTTAACGTTGCCTTCCGGTAACGCTTCGTTTACTACCCTGTTTTGCGGCTTAACGCTACCATCAACCATTTCATAAGTATAATAATATTTCTTTGTCTCTCCGGCAAACGTTACTTCCTTTTGAGTTAATCGCTCCTGTGCATCCGTTTCTTGAGAGATTTTTCCCGTTCGTGCGCCCGTATATTCTACGGATAAAGGCTTTCCGTTCTCCAAATAAGAACACGTCATCGTTATGGATGAATCGCTTCCCATGCCCTTGTCAACGACCGTTTTCACGCAACCGTTTTCGTCGTATTCAGCATACTTCAACTCTTCCGCCGCATTGCCGGTGCTTGTACCGATTACTCGAATCACCGAACCGTTTTTATCTAAGATCTGCTTCTCGGTGTACGTTTTATCTGCCGCTACGTTATACTTTATTTGCTCGTAATTATATTCGTCTTCGCTTTTCGCCGTTGCATACTCGCAGGCATCTTTATAACTCGTTTCAGAATAGGTTTTTCCGTTGACCGACACTTTGGTCTGTACTCCGAATCCGTCGTATTCGAACGTATATACGGTTTCGCCGTTGTTTACCGCCAGCCGCGTCAGTAAACCGTTTGTAAAATTATAATTGTTGCTATGCGTTTCCGTGATATTAGTCGCTTGATTTTCAACTTTTGACGAGACACTCTTCAGCACTCCGTCATCCGAATAGGAATAATCGATCATTTGTCCGTTCGGCAGCTTTACGCTCTTAAGCCTACCGTATGCTTCGTCATAGGTCGAAGTCGTTTCGAATCCGCTACCCCTTCCGTCTCCGCCGCTTTTGAGAATATAATTTCCGTCATCCGTATAAGTGGTTATGTCTACGAATACTTCGGAAGGATCCGCATTCAAGGCGATACTTTTTTGCCTATTCATCGTTTCGTTTCCGAAACCATCGTAGCTTTTTTCGCTCTCTAATTGATAAGCCAAATCCGTAATCTTATACAGGCGTTTGTCCTTGTAATCGAATTTCGTAACGTATATCTTTCCGTTGAGATCAATCGTCCGCGATTCAGTGATATTGCCGTCAAAATCCGTAAAATATTTTACTCTTGCGCCCGAACCGTCCTCTATGGTAATCGTTTGCTTCGTCGTAAGCTTTAACTTGGCGAAGGGGACTACTCTGGTTCCGTCCTTCATCAAAAAATAAATCTCGCCTGTATTTCCAAACGCATCAGAGCCCCAAATTGCTTTATTCGTAACAGGTTTCCCGTCAAAGAAAATGCTGATATTATTTCCGGAACCCTTAATTTCTTGATACATCATATTTGAGACGTCATCTCTTGTCAACTTTCCGTCTGTAGATATGTCGTGTCCCTCTGCTACGCCAAAAAAATTTGCCTCCGAATAATGAATCGTTTCTACGTCGGAAATTTTATAATAATTCCCGTCATGGATAAAATAATCTTCATTTTCCATGGTCTGTTCTTGATATTTGCTTTCCGTAAGCCGAATATCGTCGAAATCCACAGTGCCCGAGTGGTTGGAATATTCGAGCGTAACTAAAATGTAATCAATGGTTTTGTCTCTGTTTGTTCTGGTCCTGCAAAATCCGACCGCCGAAAATTGCCAATCGGTTTGTGACGTGTCGAAATTAGCATATTCTGCCTTTTCCGCAAAACCGTCCGTATAAAAGATTTGCGCACTCATACGGAAAGCATTTGATTCGTTAGACGACGTTGTCTCCTGCGCACGTGCGAAACCCGATAAAACAAACCCCGTTGCGTTTTTACAAACGGATTCAGGTGGATATACTTTCTGCGTTGCGGTCAGCGTATCGAAGTTGTTTGCAAAACGCAACGTTCTCCCCTCCTCGAGTTCGTCATCCCCTCCGACAAAGATCTCATCACGCCAACCGGTTTCCCAATCGCAAACGGGAGAAATTCCGTCTACCGTCTCGAAATTTCCGTTTTTCAGTAAATTTTTTGCTTCCGGAGATACAATAAACGCCGAACGACGCTCCCCGTTTTTCAAACTTTCACGTACGTTTTCCGCTTCCACTTGAAATAATTTCGGAATTCCACTAGGATATTTCCCTTCCACATACCTACACTTGCATTGCGCCGTTTCGTCGAACAGATAAACCGTCTTTTTTCCGTCGTTTGTCAAAACGGTCGTTTTATTGCCATAGAAGTCAATTTCGATTTTGTTTCCATTTATTTCAGTACAATTCGTTACCGATCCGTGCGCTATTTTACTCACGTTCGTGCTTTCCTTTATTAGTACGTGATTAAGCGGCCAAAATTGATACTTAATGCAATATCCCGTCATGTCCCTTGCTGAAAAAAGATCGCTTGCATATCCGTATTCACTATGATTTCCGTCTTTGTATGTAATCTTCGTAAGATTCGGACCATTGTACGAAAAATTAAGTTACTGTGCTCCATACGCCCAACTTATCTTCTTTAATACTACGTCGGAAGTATCCGTTATGCTGCTTGTTCCGCTCCCCGAACCGCTGCCAAGATTGCTCAATAAAGCGTATTCAAATTTGACAAACCTATCTAGCGAATCTTTTATCGAGGCCATTCTCCCCAAACTGTCGTATTGAATAGAATTCATATTGCCGTTGAGGTCCAAAATTTTTCGCAACCTTCCGTTTTCGTCAAACACCAGGGAATTACCTGCTTTGTCCGTCAACTTATAATTATCAGGATCATACGTTAATCCACGCCCCTGCTCGTCACAGATTTCGTAATCCCCCTGTCCGTTAAGATAACTTCGTGAAAGAATAATAGGATTTCCGAGTCCGTCGATATAAATATACTCCGGAGTCATAGCTTTGGGAATATAATGCCCCGATAATTTCGATTTGTCATTATATTTAACGATATATTGATGGAAATTTGTTTTCCAACCAAGCCCCATGGCTATATTATATGAATAACTTGCAAACTGTTCGCCGTCGGGTAAGGTTATTCCCTCCCATTTTGCCCATTTTTTATTGTATATATGTAATAAATTTATCGGCAAACGCTCACCGCCAAAGTTTACGTCCTCGTGAGTAAAAATAAGGTTTTGCGTATATAGATCGATCATTCCCGTCCCCGCACGCTTCGCGGAGTTTTTTTGTTGCTTATCCGATACGATTTCTGCTTGATCGGAGTAGATGATATGTAAACCAATTAAATCATGATTATCTCGATCGACTTCGGATAACTTTTCCAAAGAGGCAAGTTCCATCGAAGTCAAATGATTTTCTATGTCCTCATCGGAGCTTTGGAGGATAAAACCGTGATTCGTACTTGGATCTTTCACCCATTTTTTCACCAATTTCGTAAGATCGATTTTTATGTTCTTATTCTCACTTACTACGCTTGGATTGTCGCCTTTTTCGTATGGTATTCTTGCATACGGGGATGATTTGCACGGCGGAAGATTGTTCCAAGTTACACTGTTCATCGCCCTAAACCATTCCACATTATTCCCGCTTGAATCGGTAATAGGTCCCGTGATTTCATACACGTCAAAATTATCTTCGTTTCCTTCGTGTTCGATTAAATAACATCTCAATAGTTGAACGTATGCCTGCTGAATAATTTTTCCCTTAAGGTCTTCCGGTAATGAAAAATGAATCAGACTCTTTGCACTATAACAGCTGTTATTATCAACAAAATTCCCGACTTTTAAGCAGTTTTGAGTCAAAATTCCATCTTTGCCATTCGATAACACAAACTTACTGTCGGTTTCAAGTAAACTGGGACCAAAGATGATCATAGGATCGATCACGACGGGAAATTGGCGTTCCTCGGAATTGATCCATTTTTCATCCGCTTTGATTGTAAACACGTATTCTCCGAAACAAGCACCATCTTCAAGCTCATAATTTACGTCCTCGCTTCGTTCACCCTTGGCGTCCGTCATATACGGAGCGGGAACGGTAAATTGTACTTCCTTTTCCAAAGTCCCTTCGTCGTTAATTTTTTCTATATAAAACTCGAGATTTTTCCCTTCGTCGGAAAGTTGCAAATTCAGATTTTCCGTCTTTAGAATAAATTCATATTCGTAGTCATCAGACTTTTCTTTTACGATAATATTATCTTTTAAATAACTGCCCGTAAGCACGTATTGAAGGTCTGCGCCTTCGAAGCAATCACGGAAATACATTTCGCTTTTCCCTGCGAATGCCTGCTTTATCCCGCTTACCGGACTTTTATTTTCAGCAATCGACTCGGTTTTTTTGAAAAATTTCTTTCCGTGCCTCTGTCCGATTAGCGAAAAAGATAAACCGTAGTTTCCTTTCCTGACCGTAAGCAATTTGTCTTCTGCCAAACTTTTTGCGATTTTAATTTTCGCCGCACCGCTTTTGTTGCAAAATCCTTTGAAATCTCCGTCTGTGTTATCCTCTGAAAAGCGATTGTCGATCTCCAGAAATTCCCCCTTTTCTTCGTCGTAATAATTGATTGCCTGCGGACTGATTACGGCTTGATACAATCCGTCACGCCGTTTAAAATGGCGTTCGAATTTGTTGCGACGGGCTACGTTCTCAAATAGAATTTCGCTGCCTTTTGAATTCTTGAATCTTTCGTTATCGTTGCAATCCGTTTCGGTCGTGTCCATCGTTTCTTCGTTTTCCGATAATACGATAGGCTCAACCGTTTCAGTCTTGTCTTGCGCTGTCTTTCTTTTTCCATTCATTTTAATTGTTCCCATGTTTTTCTTTTCCTTTTTATTATTTTTTTTATTCTAAAGAACAAATCGCATCTTCCCGATTGCGTGCAATCCGTTCAAATAGATCAGTTTCCGTTATCAAGTCATCCGAACAAACCGTTTCAATTCGGTTATCGTTGCTATTTTGTTGTAGGACGGCTATAAAATCGTCAGTTTCGATATATTTACAGAACTGATTTCCTCGAATCTCTATTCCTCTTGTGCGATCCAGATAAATTCCGAAATCTCGGGCATGCACAATCATATTGTCTGTTATAACGCAACCTTCGACGCTGACTCCGTTTTCACCTTCAACCCAAATTCCGCAGCCGCTGAATACTACGTCGGCAGGTTGAAGCGTTTCAAGATAATTTCCCGATACAATGTTGAAGTTACCTCGTATTTCCACCCCACGAGGATTTCGGGAAGTGCCCGTTAATATATTGTTTCCCACGATATTCCGATTTCCGCTTATCACAACCGTCCTGCCGCATATCGTGTGCGTGGCAAGGATCTTATTTCCCGTGATCGTACAATACTGACTGCGGTTTTCAAGCCCAACGCATCTGCCACCCCATTCTCCGACGCAATTATTGCCCGTAAAAATCAAATATTGCCCGTCGTTATAAAATCCGCAGCTATGAGTGGCTTTTAGTAATTCGCCCTTATTGTGGCAGCCGTTTGCTTTGATATTGTTGTTCTCGCACCGTAAAAAGCGTCCCGTATTGATAACCCCGAATACTTTTTGTCCGGCACCTTCCCCGTTAAGTTGCGCAAAGATATAATTCCCGTGAATAGAAACCGAATTCGCAAGTTTGTTTTCTATGGCGCAAACTTGGTTTCCAAAAGGGAATTCATTCGGTAAGACTCGAATATCAAAGCGGCAGTTTTCAATGACCGTCATATCTGCTCCCGAATCGAGCATCGTATTCAATAATCCGAAGTTTCTTAGCCCTATAACCGTAACCTGCGTTTCCGAATAAAGCTTGAACCTACAGTTACGGACGATTACGTTTTGCGCTCTGTTATCGAAAAGAATAATTTTTTGGAACGTATGCCCGCCTTTGTAAATCACCTCGATATCAGTATCTTGAAGCACATAACCAGCCGCACCTTTTAAAACGGTAATAATATTTAAATCTTGTCGTAAGGTTTCCGATATTTCGATTCTTAATTTTTTCGGAATTTCCAAGTCCGTTTTCAAAACCGTAATTCCGCTTAAAATTGTTTCTTCTAACTGCAATATGCGGAAGTCTTTTTCATTTAATACCATAATCATCCATCCTTTTTTCGTCTATCGTGATTGCTAAAACGTGCATTAAATCAAAATCGGGCAGCGTTACGCTATGCACGTATTGATTACCGACGGCGATCCCACAGGCGTATAAAAAATTTTTATTTTTAACGTCATATACGACCGTTTTTCGATTTTTCAAGATTCTGTCTCTATCGTATACCCAACCAATCGTTTCCATGCCCTTATAGCAAGGAAATTCCAAAAACCGATAGACTGCGCCGCAATCTGTTTCCAACAATACTTGAGCTTTTAATGCGGTCTCTTCGCTGTATCCCAAAAACCAAAGTGTTTCCGCCCGACACCCGATCGGAATTGTTTGTCCTGCGCAAAAGGCGTTATTGACTCTTTCATTCCCCTCTATTGAAAATGCAATTCTCTTTCGCATAACGGTTTTGCCGTAGCCGTAATGTTTCCCGATACAAAATAAATCCTCGGCGGATGCGTCGTTAAAATAGTTTTTCATTGAACAAGCTCGCATAGTATTCCTCCTCCGCTTTGTCGATCGCTTCCTTCTGCTTTAAAAACCGATCGGAATATTGACTAAGCCGTATGCGGACATCCACAGGAATCTGTCTACCATCGTATTTTTTGAGAACCGCCCAGATAAGCCGCGCCGTATTGATAAATTCACTGAATATCCTATAATAATTCTCTTGTCCGTAGCTTTGAAACATTTCCATCACGGGAATGCGCAGCCAGGTTTCTCCTTCAAAGAAAAGACGGTACCCATCAAAATCCGACTCGCGATTTTTTAAATCCGTTTGAAAACGTCCGATATAATCTCTTAAAAGCTTGAAGTCATGCGGTTTCTTTCGGATACTTTCATCTTTTTTGCCATCCGGGGAATACCAATAAAAGGTAAACTTCGTCGGATATTGTTTCCCGTACTCCAAATAGGCACGAAGGATATCGGAATAAAGGATTTCTTTTTTTTCGTACTTATAGGATCCCCAATATCGATGGTCGAAAATGAAAAGCCGCTTTTTCTCATCATCATAGCCGTAAATGCAGATATAATGCGGACTGTGTTCTTTTAAATAGCAGTCGTTGCGATAGGGAATGTAAAAACTGTCCGTTGCGATAATAATCGGATACCCGTTGTTGATTTTATCTTTTACCGACCGAAATAAATTTACTTCCTTCTTACGCCTATGCTCACGGATTCCCTCCACCCGATTGTAACGGACAAGATTCTTTTTTACGACCGTTAAATGTCCGTTCTTCATTTTTTTATATTCCAATATCTGATTGGCAAAATATTTATTCACGTCACCGCCATAGAATTGCACGACGGAAAGAAAAGCTTGATAAAAACAGCTCCTAAACCAGAATTTGTCAAACGGTTTTATGTTTTCCAGTATCTTTTTCATTTGTTCCTTCCTTTAATTTTTTTTCGACCGCATTTACGAAATCGTTTACGGTTTCCCATGTGTAAATACTCAATTCTTCGTCCGAAAACGCAATTCCGAACTTATCCTCGGTTTCTACGATCAGTTCGACAAAGGAAAGACTGTCGATACTTAAATCTTTCCAATTAGCTGTTCCTTTTATTTCATCGTTATCTGCACAGGCAGCCTTGACGAGATTCAAGACCTCTTTGTTTACGCTCATTGAAATCATCTCCGCAATTTTTTTCCGCTTGCTGTTGTATTTAAGGTCTCTGTTTTTTCGATTCTATCCGGCACCAAGTAAGGCGGAAGATGATTTTCTAAAAAACGTCTTAAATTAGTCCTGTCACATACTCCGACGTATCGCAGGATGATTTTTTGTCCGTATCCCGTATCTCTTTCCCCGAAAACAGTACAGTCCTCAACCCCCTCGCAAAGAATAACCTTTTCTTCGATCTCCGAAGGAAAAATGTTTACGCCAGCCCTAATAATCATATCGTCTTTTCTTCCGTCAATATAGAAATAACCATCTTCGTCGCAATGAGCCAAATCACCCGTATTGAGCCAGCCGTCTTTTATTTTTTCGCACGTTGCAGCTTTGTTATTGTAATACCCTTTCATGACGCATGGAGATTTTACGTAAAGTTCTCCATCCACGATTTTTAATTTCACGTTGCCAATTGCTTTCCCGACACTACCGGCCTTTCTCGTAAAATCTTCCGGTGTCAAAGCACATATGCGAGGACTGTGTTCCGTCAATCCGTATACGTTATAAAACTGACTGCCGGGGAACGCATTCGAAAGTATTTTTGCAGTATCGGCAGTTAAAATTTCCCCGCTTGTAACACAGATTTTCAGTGGACAAGCAGTTATTTTAGCTCCTTCGAGAAACACTCTGTAACGAAGCGGTGTCCATTCTCCCATACGCTCTTTTAAAGCATTTTCATATTGAAAATACGCTTCTTTTTCAACGCAATGCGCTAAGGATAAAAACATCGTAGGCGTGGTGCAAAAAACGTCGATCGAATTTTGCTTAAAATAAGCAATCAACCGCTTCGGTATAAAGTTTTCTTCGTAAAAATAAATGGTAAGACCATTGCACAGTGCATATAAAAGTTCCCCAGTAATAACGGCGATATGCACAAGCGGGCGGGCAATGCAGATACGGCTCATATCGGAAACGTCAAAATAACTTGCAATGTATTCGAGGTTGCATATCACGTTTTCGTCCGTCAACATAACGCCTTTGGGCGATCCCGTAGAACCGCTTGTAAACATTACGAAAGCAACATCTGGATAGCGGGTATTGTCGCCGCACATCTGCTGCCGGATAATTTCTGCCCGTTCTTTTCCATAATCTTCCGATACGGGAACGGCTACTTTTCCTTTGGCAAGACATTTGATAATTTGATAAGCCTGTTTTTCACGTGTTTTACCCTCGCAAAGTTCTAATGTTCCCGTCCTGGAGAAATCCTCGCCGAGTGCGCATAATTCAGCATAAGTTATTCCCAATTGTGCAAACGCAATTTTATCACCGTATTGCAACATTTTCCCCTTTAAATAATCCCAAAGTTTCATGAAAGTTTCTCCGTAATACGCACCAAATCGGCAAGCGTCTTTAATTCCTTGGGTTGCAAATCGTCTGCCCCGAAACAGATATGGAATTCGTTTTCGATCTCGGCAATCAGTACAACTAATGACAGACTATCCACTCCGCTCTCCGCTAAATTCTCCTCCTCGGACAACTCCGTTCCAAGCACGTTTTGAGCAAGCTCTTTGACCGATTGTTTTATTTCCTCTCTCGTCATGACAATATCTCCTTTAACTTTTTTTCATAATTTTGTATTTCAAGCAATTTGTTGCGGACGACTACCCCTGTTTTATCCCCCGTAAGCAGCATTTTGTGAATTAAAAAATAGGTTTGATCAAGAAGATCGATTTCGCACTCTAATATTTGCGACGCCACTTCGTTCTTTGCGTAATATTCTGCCAAGCGTTTTCTTGTGATCCGTAGAATTCCTACAACGCTTTCGCAGCTTTTCAAATCCAATTCGGGTATTTCACCGAATTTCTGATTTCTGATTTTTACTCGGTTTTCGTCAGAATAAACGTGCATACACTTTTCTTTGTTGCAAAAGATTATGAGCCATCCGCCATACGCTCGCATAAACTCTTCTTCGGAAAATATCCCCTCCGATAAGGGATATTCATTCAGCCATCGCAAAGCACCGTCAACAAAAAGATAATGGTCCTTTCTCCACGGAATGCGTTTGCTTGCCGAGAAAAACGCCGGACTGCTTCGCATTAAAATCAATTCATTTCCGTTTTGATTTCTTATCGTCTCCAACGCCGCCTCGTATGATAAACGACAAAAACGGTGAGTAACGAGTCCGGCCTGTTCTGCAAGATCCTGTATCCGTTTGATTCCTGCATACGTCTCGTATTCTGCGCCCTGTTGAAAATCTTCAAAGATTCTTTCCAAACTAATAAATGAATCGTAATACAATTCGGATATGTTGCAATAATTTTTCATCCAAGCAAGAAAGTATTTTTCGACGCAAGATAGTCCAAGTGTTTTCGATAATTCTTTACGTGTCATACAGAAGTTTCCTTTTCCAAATATGCAAATTCGTTATCCGACAGCAATCTTTTTCGAACATCGGCAGTCCATGCGTATTTCTTTTTGGTTTCATAATCATAAACGCCGATCTCCGTTCCACCGAGTTCTTGTCCCACGCATATCATGTCGTCGTCCGCAAACACACTCCCGACTTGCAACAAAACCGAGCCGAGTTCCTTTCCGATATCAAACTTTTTCGCATACTCCATCACTTGCATAAGGTCAATCGCTCCGGAATGCCAAACGAAATAAATATCAGCAAGCTTGTAAAGGTCTAACCCCTTCCCACGCACAATTGAAAAATACAGGCGGCTTTCTTTATATTGGTGCAAAATCAAATGCAGAAAATTCAGCTCTGCATTTGCGGTATAAACAGATACCCTTCCGTCATACAAGATTCGCTTATCGATCATCTCAAAAAGCAACTCCGAATATTCAGACGGTTCGTTCCCAAGCGAAAAATTTACGTCTACCTCTATAAAAGGAATTTCGGGATTTCCAGTAAGTTTCAATAAAGGAACAATTTCTCCTCGCATCATACGCCGTTTTATAATTTCCAATCTCGGATAGGAAATCAATTCTCCCGTTTCGGCTTGATATTTCCCTTGAATATAGCCCGCTTTTTTCAGTGCCTTTTCAACAGATTCAATCCCGTTTGGCTTTACCAAAATATCGATATCGTTCGAAACTCGCTCCCCGTCCTCGTAAATTGAGTCGTCCTCTGTCTCGGCGGCAAACACGCTCCCTTTGAGAAAAATATGTTCTGCGCCCTCCGATCTTAAACTTTTCGATAATTCGCTTATCGCCTGCCGCATAAATTTCACACGTCGCCGCTGCATTTCAAAATGATTTGATAAAAAACGTTTTACCTGCGGCGGAATGTTCTGCTCCTGTTTTAATGCACGGGAATAAAACAAGCCGCCGATTCTGTTTGCAAGAACAAACCCGAGCGTTTCATTCCAATTCAGCGGCCCTCGTACCGGCTTTCTTTTTAATATGTCAATGATAAAATCTAAGTTTTTCTCCTGCATATAAGCCTCTCCTATTTAATAAATTTTTAACTTTTTCAAACGAGATCTCAGCTTTGTTACTCGTGTCGATAATATGAAAATCTTCCCTTTTTGCCATATGTAAAAAGTTTTCAGATACTTTTTTTAATAATTTTTCGTCCAAAAGACGGTTACTCTCTTCCGGTCTGCTTTTTATGCGTTGAATCGCCATTTCAGGCGGCACATACGCCAAAAACACTATATCCGGTCTCATTAAATTGCTCGCAACTTTGAAAAACCAACCTTCCTTTGTATATCCACGAGCAAGCATATTGGCAAGCGAAGTATAAACATATCTGTCGCATATCACTGTTTTTCCAGCTCGCAACGCAGGCTCTATCACCTCGTAGCCATGTTGGATCCTGTCTGACATCGTAAGTAATTGTACTGCTCGATATTCAATATCGTTGTGATTTTTACAGTACATCATTTTTTGAAATAGCTTTGTTTTCCTAGTTAAATCCGTAGGCTGTTTTACACAAATTACTTTTTCAGTCCCGATTTGTTGCCTTAAATATGCTTCCGTTAGCTCAATGAGAGTCGTCTTACCCGCTCCGTCTGTCCCTTCAAATACGATAAGTTTCCCGCCATACCGATTCTGCTTTAACCTAAGTTTCATCCTTCTCTCCATATAAAACAATCTTTTTCTTTCCGCTTAATTCTAAGCAGTTTTCCGTTTGTACATCGTTTGATTTAGGAATTATATCTTCTCGGATAGTATTTCCGTCGTTCTCGTCATGGAGCTGTTTTTGCAGGATTTCTTGTAACAACGCCATAAGATTACGGTTTGCCTCAAGCTCGCATTCCTGCATGATTTTCTTCTTCGAAGGGAAAAGTTTTTCCCATATCGCATATATCGTCAAGCTCAAACTACTCGAAGATAGCCACAAACGGCAAAATATTTTGTCTATAATGGGCGTCATGTTGAACAACAACCTATAGCCCGCCGTAACGCCAAACCCAAGTATTATCGGTAAAAATACAATCGTTCGCATTATTAAACCGCCATGTTTTGTTTTCTTTGACAATGACTTTATAGGCATTTTTACCAATCCCGTCAAAATATTAATGATAATGGCTAAGATACATGTCTCAATTCCATTTTCAGTTATCATATTTATAATTTGCGATTCCATTATTCCACCTGCC
Organism: uncultured Clostridia bacterium; assembly: GCA_958419945.1. Lineage (GTDB taxonomy): Bacteria > Bacillota > Clostridia > Christensenellales > Borkfalkiaceae > UBA4636. The sequence goes on from CATZIC010000008.1 coordinate 12,768, forward strand.
TTTTATCGTTTTCATTGCACAACATAAGTATAAAAACCGTATCGGGCAAAATTTGCCCAAAAGCACAAGTAAAGTTAATATTTTACCCTCCTTTTTCCGTAATTTTTTCAACACGTTTTTGTAAATTGAAAAGATTCTCTTCTGCCTTTACCAATCGTTCAGCAATGTTTCGGTATCGTTCATCTATATTAGCAAGATTTTTTTCCATTCTGTCCACACAAGCCTTAATGTAGCCGATATCAGATAACATGAGTCCTTCGCTTTTTCCTTCTACTCTGTGCTCTTGCCGTTCACTTCGCTTAAACGCAAGCACTGCAAACACAATTCCGGAAACAGATGCAGCAAGACTGACCATCGTCATTACAATGCCTAAATTCATATTTTCACCTCCTTCTATATATTTTTCAAAAGTTCTTTAAGATTTTTAATTGCTCCATTGTAACTTTCTCGGATAGTGCTTATATCTTGTCCTCGTTCTCTGGCAATCTGTCTTAAAGATTTTTCGTCACAAAATACTGCCATAATGGTTTCTTGTTGTTTTGCAGGCAGCTTATTAATCGCAGATCTAACCATTTTTTGTTGTATTTCAATCCACACAATTTCATCAATTTCTTTCCCTTTATATATGGGGTCTTTTTTGGTTGCTTCTATATATGCTTCTAGGGAAAAGCAGTGTTTTTTATATGTACGATTGCGTTTTTTCTGCTTGTCCGCTTCATTATTCATCTCTTCGTCCCCTTCACTCCAAAGCTTTTTATTATGGATTTCATTATTTCTGCGTCATTACCACGCAATTTTGGCAACAATCTTTCCAATAGTTCTTGTTGTTCGTTCTTCAAATATGATTTGCCTAACCTAAAATCCTCTGCTATATGAATACCGCCTCCATTGCCTTGGGTGGTGTAAATCGGATATTCAAGCGATAATGACAAAATATCGTTGCGTATAGTTCTTCCGCTTACGTTAAATTCAAAAGCAAGATTTTCAACTGTTTCAAATCTGCGTAAGCAAAGAACTTCAAGTATTGCATTTCTGCGTTCGCTTGCTGTCATCCGATTTCACCTCCTTTCGCTGTTTCTGGCGTTATTCTAAAATTCAAATAGGAAGTTTTTTTTCCTGTTTGAAAAAATTTTTATAGTTTTTTTTTCGTCTTTTTCGACAACAAAAAAAGCCACCGACAAACGGCAGACTCCTATTTTGGAATCTATCGTTTATCGGTGGCCTCTCATGTAATATCTGGCTTAACCAACCGAGATGACTTGCTTATCCTATGGCTTTACAATATCTCTGTTTCAGACCGACCATAAGCCTACACAAATCTAATATGTAATTGTTTGCTTACTCTAAGTTATAAGCTCCTGTCCTTTGGGTGCAAAGATGTCTACCCGCACGTGCCTTCGTCCCATTATCTTTGATACAGTTAACGAACCACACTTTAGCCATTGAATTTTCGTAATGCCTGTATCGTCTTGCATTCCTATCACTTCACTATGACAGTTTAGACAATGAACCTTTACAGGCTTTTCCTTAAATAACGTTTGCGACATTTCATTCTCCTTTTCCCATGGCAGCAGACGGTTGTATTTGGCATACTTTTAGTACGGTCGGGAAATCCAATACCTAAGTACACCACGTCTTGCCACCTTGAACTAAACCTTCGGGGCAAGGTCTATATCCGTATATACCAACCAAACAAAGGGAAGAAATTGGTTATATACGCTTTTGTAATTCTGTTAAATTGAAAATTTGTTAACTCTTATTAATTCAATTTTTTATCTCCTTTGTTTTTAGAACATTTGTTTGTATCGGGATTATACCATAGCCATTTTTATATTGCAAATTTTTATGTCCCGAATAAGCGACACATTGAAATTTTTTTAACAATATTAAAAACAGCCCTCGAAAGGACTGTTTCATGTAATCATTTTGAACAAGGAATAATGTCGCCCTTGTACCTAATATATTTTAGAAAGTGGTCGTTTTCGACCACTTTTACATTAATAACTTCCTTTTATCTGTTCAACGAACTCATTAAACTCTTTCTTGACAACGTTGGGCGTAATTATTTTTGCCTTCCCTATCGTGCCTATTATCCATATAAAGAATGTTTTGCTTGTTTGAACTTCCAACGTTGTTTTGAATTGATCGTCATCAACTTTTTGTATATCCAAATCTGTTCCAAACTTATCATATACATCGCTCAATAATTCTTTTGCAAACTGAATTGTTACCTTATTGAGCTTTCCACCGAACATTGACACAATCTGCTTTCTATACTTTTCCGGATTGAAATTTTCAAACTCCTTTTTGGCAAGGCGAGGATTTTCTTCTACCTCAACATCTTCCATTTTGTCTATCCTATAACGTGAAGTTCCATCGTGTCTGTCATCGTAACAAAGAAGATAATAATTATCCCTGCTCCATATCGTTGCCAAAGGGTTAAATACATAACGCTTTTTGTTAGAATGATAGACTTTCTTTTTATCTTCGTCTAACGAATAATACAGAAACGAAACCTTTTTGTTTTCTTCTATGGCTCGCTCTATAGCATCAATATTGTAAATAATGCTCGGATTTCCATACTTGGCATTATCCAAAGAAATGACGTTATCCAACCTACGTGGCGTCTTATGTATTCCTATCGTTGAATACAGTTTGCTTATTAACGCACTCTTTCTGCGTTCAGTAAGTTTGGAAGCCATAATTACGTCAGCAAGCAATGTTATTTCGGCTGTATCGAAAATGTGTTGAACTACGTAATAGTAGCGTGCTTTCTTTGTGTAAGACAACACCTCATAGCCATACTTATTGAGCAAGGCTACATCCGACGGCAATACTTTTCTCGATACGGCAATACCTCTTTTGTTGAGTTCTGCAATTATTTCCTGCGTTGAAAGCGCATGAGTTTCGTCCGTCATTTTTGAAAGTATATCGTATAAAACAAGCAATTTTATTGAAGTGTCTGTATTCTTTGACATAGCCTATGTGTCCTATTTAAGAGATAGTTCAAGTATAGCATAAGTTTTTCCAAATCTCAATAGTTTACTATACGAAATGGTCTATTACAGTCTTTCTTTTTGTCGTTTTATCAGAAAAAGTCTTGCTGTCAAGTTAAAAAAATATGGCTTAAAACTTGAAAAGCAACAACTAATAGGACGATATTTTTTTGCTGAAAACCTTTAATTTCTAATGCCACTTGACTGCTGTCGCCTTTTCCTGATGGGCAGTTTCTGCCGAAAGACAAAGCGAGAAAAGAAAAATGCAAAATATTTTTCAAATAGGAAAAAAGTTTTCCTGTTTGAAATATAAACTGCTCTCAAAGTAAGAAGTAGGAGGCAAAAATGAAAACAGCAGTTGTCTACGCAAGGTATTCAAGCGAAAGGCAAACAGAACAGTCTATTGAGGACAACTTCGTGTTTGCAACGACTATGCAGAGAGAAACGATATTGTTGTAATAGACACTTACATAGACCGAGCGATACAGGTACTAACGACAACCGAACGGACTTTCAAAGAATGCTACATGACAGCAATAAAAAGGCTTGGGATTACGTTTTGGTGTATAAGTTAGATAGATTTAGCCGTAACAAATATGAAATGGCTATGCACAAAAAGACATTAATAGATAATGGCATCAAGTTAATATCTTGTATGGAGAATATTCCCGACACACCAGAAGGTATTATCTTGGAATCGCTCCTTGAAGGCATGGCGGAATATTATTCAGCGGAACTATCTCAAAAGGTCAGGCGTGGTATGAATGAAACAAGGCAAAAAGGCAACTTTACCGGCGGATGCGTTCTTTTCGGATATAGAGTTGAAAACAAAAAAGTGATTATCCATGAAGATGAAGCCGAGATTGTGCGATGGATGTTTAATGAATGTGCAAGCGGTAAATTCGTAAAAACCATTTATCAAGAATTAAACGAAAAAGGTATTCTCTATCGTGGAAAACCTTTCGCACGGAATACGGTTTATCACCTGCTTGCCAATGAAAAGTATAATGGAATATTCAGGCACGGTGATGAAGTATTTACAAATATGTATCCTCGCATTGTTCCCGAAGAAACATTTGAAGCCGTTAAAAGCAAAATTGAAAGCAACAAATACGGAAAACACAAGCCGGACATCGTGTACCTGTTGAAAAACAAAGTGCGTTGCGGATACTGCGGTAAACCGGTAAACTCCGATTCTGGAACATCCCATAACGGAAGCATTATGAGATATTATAAATGTTCGGGAAGAAGAAACACTGCAAAAAAATGTACGCTAAAACCAATACGATAGGAGACACTTGAAAAAATTGTATTAGAAACAATACTTGAAGCGTTTTCTACGCCGGCAAATATTTCAATGTTTGCAGATATAGTAATGGAACTATTGAACAAAGAAAACAATGACAATTCTGTTTTGAAGTTACTAAAAGCCGATTACGATAAAGTTGAAAAAGGCATATCTAATCTGCTTGACTGTATGGAACAAGGAATGGCAACCTAATCAACGAAGCAAAGGCTTGTGGAATTGGAAAATAAAAGAAACATTTTGAGTGAAAGTATACTAATAGAACAATCCAAAGAAAGAGGTAAACTAACCAAAGAAGATATTGTAAAGCATGTAGTAACAACGCTTCGAAAATCTCCCAGGCAACTCTTGGATTTGCTAATAAAAGAAATCCGAATGTATGACGACAAAATAGAAATAGATCTCCACTTTGTGGATAAGAAAAGTCCCGACGATGACAATCGTTGGGGCTTTTGCTTTTACAAATGTAAAAAGTCTGGAAAGTATTATACTATGGAAAAGGATTATTTGGGCAATATTGAAAAGACGTTTGAACTTGAAATCTTGCTTTATGTGTAAAAAAGTGCCCAACCAAGCCATTTTACAGGTTCAGTTGGGTACCGATTGGCGGAGAGGACAGGATTCGAACCTGCGGTACGTTTCCGTACACAACATTTCCAATGTTGCACCATCGACCTCTCAGACACCTCTCCACGGTCGAACAAAACAAGTTCTTGTTAAATTGCTAAATTATTATATAAAAACAAACCGGAAATGTCAATTCTTTTTGCGGCATTTTCACAATTATTTTACAAATATGATTTTCTCGCCAAATATAGCCACAAAAATATTTCCGACACTTAACGTACGATGCCGACAATTATTTGCGTTTCTGCATGTTAAACTTAGGACCGAGGTTATTAAACAGCAAAGTATTGAGTTCTTCAATCGTGCCCTCTTTTATATCGCATTTGGGAACGACGTGGCTTTGATGTTTTGAAATATACAAAAAGTAATGGGTCGGGGTCTCATAGATCCGATAAAAATAGTCGTAAGTGGTTTCCACGTAAGCTTTATACTTTTCGCCTTTTGCCTCTTCGATAAACACTTTATCTTCGGTAAACGTGAAAGTTTCCAAAGTTTCTTCGGACAAAATGTACATAGTTTTATTGCGGCTTTTCTGAATTACTTTTGTAATCAGCCACACTGCCGGAATGTACAAAACGCCGATAGCGATTATGACGATTCCACCAATAAGATCGTCCGAAAGTATGGTGCTGACTCCGCACCCCGTAAACAATAATGAAATAAGTATTAGCACCCAAATCAATTTTTTCATTGCGTGCTTGTTAAGATCTTTAGTTGCGTCGCTATTGAATTTTGTAACAAATTTTACCATAAAAGTGCCTCTATAGGTCAGTTATTTCAATATTTCTTTTTTATAAAGCAGGTTGGAAAGATTGATAAATTCCTGCGTTGTAAGGGTTTCACCCCTGATATTTTTATCCAAGCCAAGGTCCGATAAAATCTTTTCGGCAAGGTCCCTCGAAACGGATAAAGTGTTGATAAGATTGTTTACCAAAGTCTTTCTTCTAGACAAAAAAGCAATGCGCAAAGTCTCTTTAAACGCCTTTTCCGAAAGGACGTCGTACTTACTTACTCTGTCGATTCTCACCACCGCGGAATCCACGTTCGGAACGGGATAAAAATTTTCGCGGGTTACGGTAAACGTGTATTTTGCATCGCCATAGTAGTCGATTGCCGCCGTTATGCTTCCGTAATCTTTCGTTCCGGCTTTAGCTGTAAACCGCAATGCAACTTCCTTTTGAACCATTATAACAAGCCTTTTACACCGCGGAAATTCCTCTAAAATCCTCATGGTTACGGGCGAAGTAATGTAGTAAGGAAGGTTTGCCACCACTATGAATTCACCGCCTAAAATTTCGTTTACTTCTTCGGTTTTTTCACGCATGAAATCACGGAAAACCACTTCCGCGTTTTCCACACCGGACAAGGTTTCGGAAAGCACGGGTGCAAGATTTTTATCTATCTCGTACCCCACGACGCGCTTTGCCCTTTCCGACAAAACCCGTGTAAGCGTACCCGCCCCCACTCCTATTTCCAGAACGGTATCGGTCTTTTTAATCTCGGCAGCGTCCGCAATTTTACATAAAAGGCTTCTGTCTTCGATAAAATTTTGACCGAATCTTTTATTAAAATGAAAGTTGTTTTTTTGAATTGCAGTTTTAAGTTCCATAGTAATAAACGTGCGATAATAAATTGGTTTTCATACTCTAAAACGAGCCACGATTGTGTTCGTTTTGTACACCCAAGTAAGCAAATTTACGTCATTAATCGACCTATAGGCGAACTTTTTTAAAAAATCTTGCGAAGTTTTTCTTCAACCTTTCCGAAGTTTCAGATACGTTTTCGCCGTAAATTTCCGAAAGCTTTTTATAAACCAAAGTTACGTTACAAGGCTCGTTCAAAGTGCCTCTTAAAGGTTCCGGCGCCATATAAGGCGAATCGGTTTCCGCCATTATTCTGTCTTTGGGGATAAAACGCACGATGTCGTCCTTTTTGCTGTTTTTAAAGGTTATCACGCCGCCGAAAGCAAAATACGCGCCAAGGTCGAGATAGCATTTCGCCTGCTCTTTACTCTCGCTGTAGCAGTGCATCAAAACGCCGTTTGACAGGTGATTTTTGTTAGCGGTAAGAATATCGAGCATATCCATTGAAGCGTCGCGCGAATGGATAATAAGCGGAAGATTATAGCGATCGGCAATAAATATCTGACTTTCGAAAAGCCGTTTCTGCTTTTCCCTATCCACGCCGTCGTAGTGGTAGTCAAGCCCTACTTCCCCCAGCGCAACGCATTTATCGTGGCTTAAAAGTTCCTCTATAAAGCCGAAAGAATTTTCAAACGGTTTAAGGCTTTCTGAAGGGTGAATGCCCGCCGAAAAGTAAACACCGTTATATTTTTCGGCGTTACTTTTTGCTTTTTTAGAAGTTTCAGCGTCCCAACCGACGTCGATAAGGGTGTTTACTCCTAAGTCTTTCGCATTTTTCACAACCTCTGCCGCATCGCCGTAGCGGCCGTCGGTAAGATGGCAGTGCGAGTCAATAAAATAACACATAATCTTGCACGCCTAAAATCAGCGAATCCTGCTGCCCTCTTTAAGTGCGGGATCGGGCTCGATAAGCCTTACAGTGTCGCCGCATTCGCCGCACAAAATCATGCCTTGGCTTTCAACGCCGCGCAGTTTTGCCGCTTTAAGGTTAGCAACCAAAACCACTTTTTTGCCGACAAGTTCTTCGGGCGTGTAATATTTGGCAATGCCGCTTACCACCTGACGGGTTTCGTCGCCTAAGGATAATTGAATCTTCAAAAGTTTGTCGGATTTTTCCACCTTTTCGCAGGCTGTAACCAACGCAACACGAAGTTCCGTTTTGAAGAAATCGTCTATTGAAATTTCTTCAGGATGCTCTATAACCGGCTTATTGGCGGACTTTTGTGCGTTTTTATCGTTTTCTTGCGGCAAAGATTTCTGCGCGTCTTTATGACGTTTTAGCATCATTTCGTCGATGTCTTTAAGTTCCTTTTTAACGTCAATTCGGGGGAAAATGGGCTGCGCTTTTTCAATCTTCGTGCCTACTTTCAAACCGCCGAAGCCGCTAATACTGTCAAAACCTTGCTCGCCACTTACGCCTAAATAGGAAAGAATTTTTTCTGCCGACGACGGAATAAACGGAAGTAAAAGTGTTGCGGAAATTCTGATGGTTTCCGCCAAATTATAAAGTACCGTGCCGAGCCTATCCTTTTTATCGGGGTCTTTAGCCAAAACCCAAGGGGTGGTTTCGTCAATATATTTGTTCGCGCGGCCTACGACCTTGAAAATATCCGTGAGCGCTTTGGGCACGTTTATCTCCTCGATATCCCGTGTAACGGCATCCAAAAGCCCTTCCGCAAGGGAAATAAGTTCGTCGTCAATAGGTTCCTTTTCGCAAGGCTCGGGAAGAACGCCGTCAAAGTTTTGGCAAATCATGGCCGTCGTCCTTGACACAAGGTTACCAAGGTCGTTACTTAAATCGCTGTTAATGCGGTTTAAAAATGCCTCGTTAGAGTAAGCGCCGTCGCTCCCGAACGGAATCTCCCTTAAAAGATAATACCTTAACGCGTCTTTTCCGTAGCGTGCGACGATTTCCTTCGGGTCGGTAAGTTCGGTGGAAATTTTGTCCTGTTTGCTTTTCGACAGCTTGTCTCCGCCGATCAAAAGCCACCCGTGCCCGTAAACGCGCTTGGGAAGCGGAAGATCAAGCGCCATTAAAATTGCCGGCCAAATAATTGCGTGGAACCTTATAATTTCCTTGCCGGTCATATGCAGATCGCAGGGCCAGAAGGTATCGAAAAGTTCCTCGTTGCCGTTTTTATAGCCGAGTGCGGAAATGTAGTTCGACAAAGCGTCAATCCACACGTAAACGGTGTGGTCGGGGTCGAATTCCACTGGGATACCCCACTTAACCGAGGTCCTTGAAACGCACAAATCCTGAAGTCCGGGCTTTATGAAGTTGTTAATCATCTCGTTCATACGGGACTTGGGCTGCAAAAATTCAGGGTTTTCCTTGTAAAGGTCAAGTATTCTGTCCGCGTACTTGGAAAGTCTTAAAAAATAGCTTTCCTCCTTTTCCATATGGACTTCCCTGCCGCAGTCGGGGCATTTACCGTCTTTTAGCTGAATTTCCGTAAAGAAACTTTCGCATTCGGTGCAGTACCAGCCCTCGTAACGCGACTTGTAAATGTCGCCGTTTTCGTACAAACGCTTGAAAACGTACTGAACGGTCTTTATGTGGTCGGGGTCGGTCGTGCGGATAAAGCGGTCGTAAGAAATATCCAGCATCTTCCAGATTTCCTTAAGATCGTCAACAATTTCGTCCACGAACTGTTTGGGCGTAACCCCTTTTTTATTGGCCTTTGCTTGAATTTTTTGGCCGTGTTCGTCCGTTCCCGTCAAGAAAAAAACCTTGCGACCTTTTTGGCGGTAAAACCTTGCGATTGCGTCGCAAACCACGGTGGTGTAGCAGGTGCCGATATGCCAATTACCGCTCGGATAATAAATGGGCGTCGTAATGTAAAACGTATTCTTATCTTTCATGATATACCTCTCGTGAACTCGGAAAAGATCCTATATTAATCGGCGAAGCTTTGACAAAACTTGCCGCAAACATTTTCTAAATCTGCCCGAAAACACGGTTTTTACCTGTTTTTAATAAATATATCATAAATTAACTAAAAAGTAAAACATAATAAGATATCGGTTTTCATAATTTATTGCGGGAAGTATTTTTTTATGAACGCAATTTTTACCGTAATAACCGTAGTTTCTTTGCTGATACTAACGATAATAAATCCCACTTCCGTCGTGTCCGTTATGAGCGGCGGCGTGGAAAAAGCAATAACTTTAGCAGCAAAACTTTTATGCGTCTATACCCTTTGGTACGGAGTGTTTGAACTTATAGAAAGTGGCGGTATAGGTCGATTAATAGCCAAAATTCTTAAAAAACCGGTAGGTTGGATTTTCGGTAAGACCGACGAAAAATCAAGCGGATATATCTGTATGAATTTATCCGCAAATCTTTTAGGTTTAGGCGGAGTGGCAACCCCCATGGGGATTGAGGCGGAAAGATCCCTTGAAAAAGCAAACAACCGTTACGGACAAAATATGCTTTTCGTGCTTGCATCCTCGTCCGTTCAACTACTTCCCATATCCGTAATAGGCTTAAAAGCCTCTTTCGGCTCTGTATCCCCGCAGGATATAATCCTTCCCACCCTTTTATCGACGGCGGTTTCCACGATTTCAGGAATACTTCTCGTCAAAATATTCTGTAAAAGATGAGCGCTTATATAATCCCCTGCCTCGTTATTATCGTAATACTTTCCGTAGCCCTTCAAAAAGGAAAGGTTTACGATACTTTCGTAAAAGGCGCAAAGAAAGCTTTCCCCCTTGTTTTGTCAATTTTCCCATACCTTGCGGTAATTTTTATTATGACCGAACTTTTTGAAAAAAGCGGGCTAAGTAGTGCGATAATCGACCTATCGGCGGGCTTTTTTCAATTTTTCGGTATTGACAAAGCCCTCGTTCCGCTCATTTTATTAAAGCCTTTTTCCGGAAGCGGAAGCCTTGGAATCCTTTCAGAAATTATGACAAAATACGGCGTGGACAGTTACATAGCAAGGTGTGCAGCGGCAATTTACGGCTCAAGCGAAACGGTGTTTTACGTGGGGGCGGTGTACTACTCGAAATGTGAATCCAAGCCCCCGATTTTACCCTTTGCCATATCCTTAGTATCAAACTTTTTAGCATCCGTTTTCGCCTGTTTTATATGTAGAATTTTATAATTTAACCCAAAATTCACACTGTAAAAACGCACCCTTTCGAGTGCGTTTTTCTTAAAAAGTCGGTCTATAAGCCCGTTATCACTATTTTTTGTCGGCTCCTTTGTACAATATTTCTACCGTCATTGCGAGCGAAGCGTGGCAATCCAGGAAATTTTAATAATTATCTTGTATCCTTATTTGGCTCCTTTGTGTAAAGGGAGCTGTCGGCAAAGCCGACTGAGGGATTGCAAAAAGTTCGGCTATTAGCCCGTTATCAACAAAGCTTATTGTTTTGTCCAAACAACTACGTTCCCGTTAGCATCGTAATGCCAATAGTTACCGCTGTCTGTCGGTTCAGTTTCGGAATAGTAATACTTTGTAACCTTTTCGAAATATTCGTTGATACTCTTAAGGCCATATATGGTTATACCGTCCCATTGCCACTCTTCGCCTTTATAATATATACTTTTTCCACTGCCACCCTCGAAAGAATCGCAACTAATACTTGTTACACTGTCAGGGATTATTACACCCGTAAGGCTACTGCAATAATTGAATGCACCACTTGCAATAGTTAAAGTGCCATCCTTAATTTGGTAATCACCTGATATGGTGGTTTTTGTATTTATTAAATGTTTACCAATATACAATACGCCATTTTCCCAATTGCTATCATCATTATAATTTGCTGTATCATAGAACGCAGCCTCACCTATACTTATTACACTGTCAGGAATCGTTATTGTAAGTTCGCTACATCCGAAGAACGCCGAAGCTGCAATAGTTAATGTGCTTGCTTTAATTCGATAATCACCTGATAAGGTGGTCTTTGCCTTTATTAAATGCTTACCAATATATAATACGTCATTTTCCCAATTGCTATTATCATTATAGTACGCTGTATCATAGAACGCAGCATAACCTATGCTTCTTACACTGTCGGGAATTATTATACTTGTCAAATTTTTGCAATTTTGAAATGCAGATTCACCGATACTCGTTACATTATTACCCATTGTTACGTTTGTAAGTACGCTGCAATTATGAAACGAAAAATTACCGATACTCGTTGAAGCATTACTAATCGTTAGATTTGTAAGTCCGCTACAATTCTGGAACGCACTCCAACCAATACTCGTTACTGATTTTGGAATTGTTACACCTGTAAGTCCGCTGCAATTTTGGAACGCATGGTCGCCGATACTCGTTACACTGTTTCCAATTGTTATACTTGTAAGTGCGCTACAGCCATAAAACGCACGTTCGCCTATAGTCGCCACACCGTTACCTATTATTGCGTTTGTAAGAAGGTCGCAACTATAGAAAGCTTGTTCACCAATACTCGTTACACTGTCTGGGATTTTTATATTTGTAAGCGCTTTGCAACCACAAAATGCATTATCACCTATACTCGTTACTGTTTCTGAGATTGTAATGCTTTTAAGTACGCTGCAATCATAGAACGCTTTTTTATCAATACTTTCGCCGGAAGTTATTACAACCGTTTGTAGATTTTCTTTCGGAATAAATGAAATTGCAATAGTTGGGCAGGTTACGTTTATAAGTGCGCTGCAACCACTGAACGCATTCTCGCCGATACTCGTTACGCTATCGGGTATTGTTATGCCTGCAAGAGTTTCACAACCACTGAAAGCTTCTTTACCGATACTTGTTACTCCGTTACCGAAAGTTACGCTTGACAATCTTTTGCAGCCGCTGAACGCACCCTCGCCGATACTCGTTACGCTATCGGGAATAACTATGCTTGAAAGTATAACAGAATCCTTGAACGCATCTTGGTAAATACTTTTTACCGGCAAATTGTTATACGTAGAAGCAATGCTAACGTTTGTCGAATTGCCCGTGTAGGTAACGACCTCCGCATAAGTACCATCGATTGAAACGTCGTAAATAAGACCTTCGGAGTCCGCTAATATTTGGCTACAGAGGATACAACGCTTGCTTTCGTCATAAATATGTCTATTGGGATCGATTTGAGTTTCGTGATCCTTATACATATAGCCGCAAGAGCATTCGAATAAAGTAAAGCCTTTTGAAGAGCAAGTGGCCGGAACCACTGTTTGAGTATAGCTGTGCGTGTATCCGTCGCTGCAGCTACCTGACGAATCGTCTTTATTATTACCGCAAGCGGTAAAGACTGTAGCCGTAATACATAAGCTAAAAACTACAATAAATAATACGATAAGTTTTTTCATAAAACCCTCCTAAAATAATTTAACGCGCGGCGAAAAACTCGCACGTTTATATTTTGGTTTATTATATCACGTTTTGTATTAAAATGCAATGAATTTAACCGTTTTTTGAATATATAGGAATATTTGCAAACTTCTCTAAGCGTGCGGTTTCTCTCAAATTCCTCTGTATTATTTCTAAAAAGTCGGCCTATAGGCCTGTTTTCGCCACTTTTGAGAATCGCCACGCTTTAGTGTCTGGATTGCTACGTAGTTTGTGCTCCTCGCAATGACGGTGGAAAACGGCAGCACAAAGGAGCCAAGGATTTAAAATAATTATTAAAATTCCTGGATTGCCACGGCAATTTATTGCCGTGGCAATCCAAACACCAATGCTTTAAAACAATTTTATTGCCGTAATTTCTGTAAAAAATTGATAATAGTACATAATTAAAATACCAAAGTATTTTTACTTTGTCAAGCGATTTTTTACAATAGTATTGCAAAAATTGATGTTTTAAACGGATATGGTTTTCGGAGGTATCTTATGTTAAATGAAAATATAAAAAAATTACGGCTGTTACGCTCTATTAGTCAAGTAGAACTTGCACGTGCACTAAACGTCAGTAAACAGTGCATTTCAAATTGGGAGAATGACAATATACAGCCTTCCATAGAAATGCTAATAAAAATTGCAAAATATTTTGACGTATCAACAGACTACTTGCTTGATCTTGAAAATCAAAACTCAATTTCGGTAGAAGGATTGACGGAATTTGAAATCGAACATATAAAGTTAGTTGTAAGCGACTTAAGAGGGAGATAAGATAAGACAAAAGTCGGTGTTTGATAAAATGCGTATATATCACCATGCAAGAAAGACAATTCATTGCAAAACATTAATAGCCGCACTTTTTTGTAAAAAAGTGCGGCTATAGGTCGATTATTAGCTGTTTTTTAATATAATCATAGGTTAATACATTTCTATAATGCAGTCTCTTTCGGCACCGACGGAAAGGTATTTTATAGGTTTGCCGATGCTATTTTGAATGAATTCTACGTACTTAATAGCGTTTACAGGCAAGTCCTCTTTTTTACGGCAAGCGGAAATATCTTGATTCCAACCGTCCAAATAAATATAAACGGGGGTGGCTATTCTTAAATTCTCGCCGACGGGGAAATCGTTACAGGTCTTTCCGTTAACGTTATAAGAAACGCACACGGGAATTTTATCATACGAAGAAAGGATGTCAAGTTTGGTAAGCGCAATTTCATCCGCCCCCTGCACTTTAGCGCCGTAGCGTGATGCAACAACGTCGAAGCCTCCCACTCTACGAGGTCTGCCGGTTGCGGCGCCGTACTCACCGCCCGCCTCTCTCAACTTGTCCCCTTCCTCACCGAAAAGTTCGCAGGTAAAGGGGCCTTCACCGACGCAACTTGAGTAAGCCTTCATAACGCCGATTACCTTGTCGGGCCTATACTGCGGTATGCCTGCTCCGATTGGTGCGTAGGAAGCAATAGTCGATGACGAAGAAGTAAACGGATAAATACCGTAATCGATATCACGTAAACTTCCAAGCTGCGCTTCGAACATAATATTTTTGCCGTTTTTAATTGCATCTTCGAGATACAGCGACAGATCACAAACGTAATCTTTAAAAGGCATAGCAAATTCATTAAGCCAAGCAAGCAACTTTTCCGCCATTACAGGTTCACTGCCGTAACCTTTTTCAACGATAAGATTTTTCCATTCCGAAATGTCTTTTAGTTTTTGCTCTAAAAGTTCGGGATGCAAAAGATCGCCGAAGCGTAAGGTCTTTTTCATATATTTGTCGGCATAGCAGGGCGCAATTCCCCTACGTGTGGAACCGAATTTTTTATCTTTAAGCCTGTCCTCTTCAAGGCAATCGAGAAGTTTATGGTAAGGCATGCAGATGGTCGCTTTATCGCTGATTTTAAGGTTATCTGGTGTAACCGAAATGCCCTTTTCTCTTAAACGTGCGACCTCGTTAAAAAGGTGTTCGCAGTCCACAACCATACCAAGCCCCATTGCGCAAACGGTATTATCACGCAAAATGCCCGACGGCAAAAGATTAAGCACAAACTTACCCTTTTCGTTTATAACGGTGTGTCCTGCATTGTTACCGCCCTGATAGCGGCAAACTATATCGTAATCACGAGAAAGAAGGTCAACCATTCTGCCCTTTCCTTCGTCCCCCCAGTTTGTTCCGACAATTGCTGTAAGCATATTAAATCCTCCGATTATTTATATAAAAGTGCGCCTATAAGCCCGTTAAAGGCTGTTTTTATCAAACACCGACCGTAAAGTCGTCATCGATTTTTTCGTCGTAACTATCTATAATAGGCTTTAAAATTTGGTTACAAAATCTTTCCGTTTGGCTAACCGAAAGTCCTATAAATTTGTCCGCAGATAAAATATCGTTTAGTTCTTCCGCCGTTATATTCAAACGTTTATCCGAAAGAATTTTTTGAATCAGATTGTTGTCTTTGCCGTCGCGTTTTACTTCGGTAGCGGTTTCTACTGACAGTTCCCTTATAACCTCGTGTATGGTCTGACGGTCGCCGCCTTTTGACACAAGATACATCATAATATTTTCCGTAGCCATAAAGGGAAGCTCAGCGCTAAGGTGTTTTTCCATAACCTTAGGATAGGTTTTAAGCCCTTTTAGTACGTTACCGTAAAGTATCAAAATGCCGTCGATAGCCAAAAATGCTTCGGGTATGGAAATTCTTCGGTTAGCGGAATCGTCCAAAGTCCTTTCAAGCCACTGACCGGAAGCGGTAACTGCGGGGTTTAGTGCATCGCAAACAACCAAACGCGATAGCGAGCATATCCTTTCCGACCGCATGGGGTTACGCTTGTACGCCATTGCGGAAGACCCCACCTGATTCTCTTCGAAAGGCTCGTCCACCTCTTTTAAGTGAGACAAAAGCCTTATATCGGTGGCAAATTTGGAAGCGCTTTGTGCAATTCCCGAAAGCACCGACAAAATATAATAATCGATCTTTCTTGAGTAAGTCTGCCCCGATACGGCAAAGCAACTATCGAAGCCGAACTTTTTAGCAATAAGATTTTCAAGCTTATAAACCTTTTCTTCGCTTCCTAAAAGCTGCAAAAAACTTGCCCCTGTTCCCGTCGTCCCTTTACACCCCGGAAACTTAAGGGATTTTAATAATTCACGAAGCCTGTCCAAGTCAAAAGTTAAGTCCTGCGCCCAAAGGGTAGCGCGTTTGCCGAGTGTTGTAGGCTGCGCCGCTTGAAAGTGTGTGTAAGCAAGCGTTTTCTCGTTTTTATGTTCTAAACAGAAGTCGTAAAATAGAGAAAGTAGGGCTATAAGCCTGTTTTCGACCATTTTTAGGCCTTCTCTGAAAATGATAATATCGGTATTATCGCCGACAAAGCAGCTTGTCGCGCCGAGGTGAATTATAGGTTTTGCCTTAGGACAAAGGTCGCCGTAAGCCTTTATGTGCGCCATTACGTCGTGGCGAATCGAAGCCTCGTAGCGGTCTGCTACGTCGTAATTTATATCGGTTACGTGTGCCTTCATTTCCTCTATCTGTTCGTCCGTAATTTCCACGCCGAGCGCCTTTTCCGCTCTAGCAAGCGCGACCCAAAGCTTTCGCCAGGTTGTAAACTTTTTATCTTCGGAAAACAAAGACTGCATTTTCTTTCCGGCATACCTTTCGCACAAAGGATTTATATAGACCTCTTTCACAAACGCCTCGCACCAAATTATTGATAACAGCTGTTACCAAGTATAATGATAAGCCAAATACGGCAAAATGTCAACGGATTGTTTTTAATTTGCTTCTAATTAAATCAATTTGCTACCATTTAAAAAGCAGAATATTAAATCCGCAAAACTATTAGTTGCAGCAATAGTTATTCCTACCAAAATAATATGAAAAAATTTTCGTCATTTTCCTTGACGATATTTAAAAACCGTTATATAATTTGTACGGACTTAAAAAAGGAGGGCATTATGAGCGAGCAAAGACAGAAATTTACCGTCGAGGGAATGACCTGTTCCGCCTGCGTTGCAAGGGTGGAAAGAGCGGTTAATAAGCTTGACGGCGTAAATACCTGCGTTGTAAGTTTACTCACTAACGAAATGCAGGTGTCATACAAAGAACCTTGCACGAACGAGCAAATAATAGAGTCTGTAAAAGCGGCGGGATATATCGCCAAAGTTTACGATAAAAACATTAAAAACGGTACTATAGGCCGACTTTCGGGCGAAACGATAGCAATGATAAAGCGGCTTATACCAAGCGCAGTACTCATTATTTTACTAATGTACGTAGCCATGGGGCATATGATAGGGCTTAATCTTCCACCCTTTTTACAAGGCGGAGAAAGAGCACATATCGTGGCCTTAATAGAGGCTGCAATCTGCATAACCGTTCTTATTATTAACAGAAAGTTTTTCGTAAGCGGCGTAAAAAGTTTTATAACTCTATCGCCTAATATGGACGCACTTATAACCCTTGGCAGCGGTGCAAGTTTTCTGTACAGCACCTACGTCACGGTAACAATATTCATAGCGGTGGCAAATAAAAACTACCAAGCGGCCGAGCACGCTCTGCACAATCTATACTTCGACGGTGCGGCAATGATAGTGGTGTTTATAACGCTAGGAAAAATGCTTGAAAGCCTTTCAAAAGGCAAAACCGCAAACGCAATTTCTGCGCTTATGGCGTTGGTTCCCAAAACCGCAACCCTTTTGGTTGACGGAAAGGAAGTTAAAGTTTCACCCGAAAACATCAAAGTCGGCGATATATTTATAGTAAAGGCCGGAGAAAGTGTGCCTGTGGACGGCATTATTTTATCGGGCACCTCCGCCGTCGACGAATCGAGTTTGACCGGCGAAAGCATGCCGGTTGACAAAACCGAAGGTTCGGAAGTTTACACCGCAACCGTAAACCTTAACGGCTACTTTACGGCACGTGCAACCAAGGTCGGCGACGACACGACGCTTAGTAAAATTATAGAACTTGTCAAAAACGTTTCCGTAACCAAAGCGCCTATTGCAAAACTTGCGGACAGGGTGGCAAAGGTTTTCGTCCCCGCAGTTATCGGCATTGCACTTTTGGTACTTGCAATCTGGCTTATCATTTGTAAAGACTTCGCAACTTCACTAACCCACGCCGTGGCGGTTTTGGTTGTAAGTTGCCCGTGCGCACTCGGTTTAGCCACTCCCGTTGCCATAATGGTAGGAAGCGGAAAGGGCGCAAAACTCGGAATTCTTTACAAAAATGCGGAATCGCTTGAAAACGTCGGAAAGACCACTGCGGTGGTTTTCGATAAGACGGGAACCCTTACAAAGGGCAAAGCAAGCGTAACCGACGTAATTCCCCTTAACGGATATACAAAAGACGAACTATCAAAAATCGCTGTTTCTTTGGAAAGAAAAAGCTCACACCCCTTAGGAAAAGCGGTTGTCAGCGAATTTGAAAGTATTGATAGTTACGATATCACCGATTTTGAAGAGATCGCAGGGCGCGGAATCAAAGGAAAGTGGGGCTATAAGTCGGTTATCGGCGGAAATTTGAAACTTATGACGGACGAAAACGTCGATTGTAAAGACGTTCTTCCCATTATCGATAACCTGTCAAAAGATGGCAAAACGCCCCTTATATTCGCGGTTGACAGCGTAGTTTCAGGAGTAATCGCATGTGCGGACGAACTTAAAGAATCTTCTAAAGAGGAAATCGAATATCTTAAAAAATGCGGAATAAGCGTGTTTATGCTTACCGGCGACAACAAAACCGTTGCGGACGCCGTAGGCAAAAAACTCGGTCTTGACAGTTCAAACGTAATTGCGGAAGTTCTTCCCGACGGGAAGGCAAACGAAGTACTCAAACTTAAAGAAAAATATAGCGTTGCAATGGTCGGCGACGGCATAAACGACGCACCGGCACTTACTTCAGCAAACACCGGTATAGCAATCGGAGCAGGCTCGAACGTAGCGGTGGAATCTGCGGATATGGTAATAGTCGGCAAGGATCTTCACAGCGTTTCCGACGGGATAGGACTATCAAAAAAGGTCATAAGGATAGTAAAAGAAAACCTGTTTTGGGCGTTTATATATAACCTTATAGCGGTACCCATTGCGGCAGGCGCGTTAAGCGGAGTCGGCTTTAACCTCTCCCCCGGTCTTGCCTCTGCGTGCATGAGCCTTTCAAGCATAAGCGTAGTTTTAAACGCTTTAAGGATAAACCTTTATAAACCCTATTCCAAACTTTTTAAAAAATCCGACGATTGTAATAACGATGATTGCAATAATAACTGCAACAACGATAGTTGCGATAAAACCACAGACACTAAAAATAATATTGACGGCAATGCCGTAAAGGGAGATAATATGCAGACAATTTTAAACGTAGAAGGTATGATGTGCCATCACTGCGAAATGCACGTTGAAAACGCCGTTAAAGCGTTACAAGGCGTAACCGAAGTTAAAGCAGACCACACCACGGGAAAAGTAACCGTAACCCATGACGACACGACTGATTTAGAAAAAGTAAAAGAAGCTATCAAAAACGAAGGTTACGAAGTTTTAGACTAAACCTTAAAAAAGTGCCGTAAACCGACCTATAGGCGGATTTACGGTACTTTTTTTATACCCTTTTCACTTTTGTAAATTACTTAACTTTCAGCGGTTTTAAAATACATTTTGCAAAATTACCTACTTGACTGAAATCCCCTACGGTTATAAAATTATGGAAAGAAATTAAAATAAAATATTGAGCAATCATTATGAAACTTTTCAAAATAATCCTTTCTTCCATTTTGGTTTTGGCTTTATCAACCGCTTTGTTCGGTTGCGTTTCGGGAGGAACTTCGGGTTCCTATGCGGAAAATTCCAATCCCCCCGCCATAACAAAAACCGATAGCGAAGTACAAATTATAACTCCGCCGAACGGCGTAACCCAATTTAACGACCTTCAAGTTAAAGTGGAAAACACACCTTTGCCCCTTTACGGCGTGTACGTAAACAACGAGCATAGTTGGTCTCCAAACCCGACGAACAGAGATCTTACGGGCGTAGGCTACTTTTCGTTAAACGGCAAAACGAAAATAACAGTTACAGGCGGAAATATTACTTCCTGCACCGTCCGTCCCCTCTCTGCGGGCGTGAAAACGGAAATTTCCGAAGGGGTGGCAAGGTTTACGTTAAAAAGCGCAGGAAACTACGCCGTTGAACTGAACGACGACCCCGAAACCGCAATCTTCCTTTTCGTATCGGATATTGAAGCGGACGAGAATCCCACGGGAAGGGTTATCCGCTTTGAAAAGGGTCTTCACACCACCGAAACCAGTCCGCATATATTTAACGACACGGTAACCCTTACTTCGAACACCACCGTAATTTTCGACGAAGGCGCCGTGGTAAGGGCAAGATTCGTGGCAAATAACGCCGAAAATATCACCTTAAAAGGAAAAGGCGTGATCGACGGTTCCGCCTTTACAAGAAACGCTTCCACCGGTGAAGTAAAGGTTCCGCTCGACTTTAACTACTGCAAAAACCTGAATTTCAGCGACTTTTCCGTGTTAGATCCCGCAGGTTGGTGCGTAAATTGGTATTTTTGCGAAGATTCCGAAATAGACGGAATAAAAATTATTTCATCACGCTCTAACGGCGACGGCATTTCATTGCAATCCTGCAAACGCATAGAGGTAAAAAACTGCTTTTTACGCACGTGGGATGACAGTTTAGTTGTAAAAAACTACCCCAAATGGGAGAACAGAGCGGTGGAAGGCAGTACCGAAGATATTCGTTTTGAAAATTGCACGGTGTGGACCGACCTTGCCCAATCCATGGAAATCGGCTACGAAACGGTAGGTAAAACTTTGACGCGTGTTTACTTTACAAACATAACCGTACTGCACAACTTCCATAAGCCCGTAATAAGCATACACAACGGCAACAACGCTAGAATATCAGAAGTCTATTACGACACCATAACGGTCGAGGACGGCAGTATGGGGCGCGGCGACGCAGGATCAAACAATCAACTTTTGGAATTTACCGTAGAACATAGCCCCACTTGGTCGAATCAACACAAAGTTACTGCGCTTGGAAGCGTAAATTCGGTATCCGTTAAAAACCTTACCATGCTTGGCGGAAACCCCGTTGTAACCATGCGCATAGCGGGAAGCGTCGACAGAAGAAGCGGATACAATAACACCGTCCACCGCGTAGACGGCATAGCCTTGGAAAACGTATGGATAAACGGCAAAAAATTAAAGCAAAATTACGCATACCTAAGTACAAACGAGTATGCGAGCGTCAGCGTTTCAGAGGGCGATAATCCGAAGCTTGCGACCTTTAACTTTTCCAAAACCGAAGAAGAGTTAAAAAATTACACCGATACCGCAAAAGTTTCGGCAAAATAAACCACTTCACACAAAAACGATTAAAAAGTATTAAAAAAAATAATTAAAAAATTATATACTAACGTGAAGACAGCAGAATTGCAAACTTTTTTGCAGTTATGCTGTCTTGTTTTTTGGGTTTTAAAATATTATCGTAATATTGTAAGATACTACTTCCGTACCCTTTTGCCGAAATTAGGCAAAACGGGCGGAAAATATAGGAGCAACTGAGAAATGACGAAAAACAAAAAAATCCTTATTTCCGTAGTGGCTGCGGCCATGGTGATATGTTTGGCACTTGTGATAACGCTGATACTTATAAATCGTCCGCAAGACCGGCCGCCCATAGATCCGCCGCCCACGAATTTTGTTTATGCAGACAAAACGGTAACGAAGTCTAAACTTGTAACCTACGATGGTCCGAAAGTAATGACTAGTTCCGACGAGGTTTCCGTAAAGGTGGAAAATGAAGAGCTTTTCGTTTACGACACCCACGTAAACCACGGCAGAAGTTTTTCCTTCACACCCACCCTCGACTACAACCAAGTGGTAATCTTCGACTTTGAAGGCACTGTAAATGTAACCGTTACCGTAAACGGAGCGGAAACGCTACAAGACGTAGTAGTTCGTCCCCTCGAATACGGCATAGAACCTACGGTTACGGGAAATAAAATAACCTTTAAGCTCGAATACACGGGAAACTACGTCGTAGAATACAAAACCACGGAAAACGAAGAAGCTTCCGACAACGCACTTCATATATTCGCAAACCCCATTGAAACGGATGAAGAGAAAATCGACCCCGAAAACCTTCCCGAAAAGACGGTGTATATCGGCCCCGGCGTGTGGATGGCAAACGCAATCCCCGTAACCGAAAACGACACTACCGTATATCTTGCGGGCGGTGCGGTTGTTTACGGTCAGATAAGAACGGCTAATCTTACGGGACTTAAAATCAAAGGTCGCGGCATCTTAGCGGGCGAACTTTATTCCCGCACAAAAGCCACGGAATTTACCCTTCCTATAGAGCTTCAAAATTGCACTAACGTAACCATCGAAAACATTTCAATATTAGACCCTGCAGGCTGGGCGGTAACCTTATATAACTGCGAAAACGTTACAATAAACAACCTGAAGATAATCACCTCCCGCTCTAACGGCGACGGCATTTCGGTGCAGTCCTGCAAAAACGTAAAAGTTAATGGCGGTTTCGTCCGCTCGTGGGACGACAGTTTGGTCGTTAAAAACGTGGACGGAAAAAGCACGCAGGATATAACATTCGACGGCGTAAACGTTTGGACAGACCTTGCCCAAAGCATGGAAGTCGGTTACGAAACTTACGGACTGAAAATGGAAAACGTAACCTTTAAAAACATAACTGTTTTACACAACTTCCACAAAGCGGCAATGAGCATTCACAACGCCGACAATGCGCAAATTTCCGGCGTAACCTACGAAAACATAACGATTGAGGACGCAAAAATGCTCGGCGACAACCAGAACGACGGCGAAAACGATTTCCTTATCGACATAACGATAGCGTTTAACACCGAGTGGACGGAGTCCGGCGCACAGCGTGGCTCAATAAAGAACGTAACTTTCAAAAACATCAAAGTTCTTGAAATGGCGCAGACTATCAAATGCAGAATGTTCGGCGAAGGCGCCCAAAGTAACGTTGACGGCGTAACACTTACCAACGTTTCCGTACGCGGCGAAGAGGTAAATAGCCTTGAAGATATCGGGCTTTCACCGGGGGTATACACTTCTAACGTAACCCTGACGGGCGGGGCCGCAACGGGCGCGGTTATAACCCTTCCTTATAAATCCGAACTGACAAGCCAAGACGTTTCCGCAACAAAAATGGAAAACATCGAGCAAAACGGGCTTATCGTACCGCAGTTTGCGGTTTTGAACAACCCTCCCACCTATGCAGGCATAAAAACCGATCCTTCGATTATAACCATATCGGCAACCTACGGAAACGGCGACAGAGCAAATTCACCGTGGAACACCGACACAGTTACCGCAGGCGAAAATCCTTACACCAACTTAATCGACGGTTCACGCTCCGCAAAATGGAGTTTTAACGAGTGGAAAAACCAAGGCGAAGACGAATTCGTGGCAATAAGTTTCGACTTTTCAAGGGCAATGAAGATAGGTAATATCCGTATCCTCGGCGTGGAAGGTTCGGACGTAATGAGATATTACACCGTATCTATCTTTTCCAAGAACGAAGAAGGCGGCGAGTGGAAACGTATCAAAAACTCTTCGGATATAACGCTTAGTCCGCAGGCAAGCAATTATCAGGACGTACTCATCAGAAGCACGAACGATTATTACGGCTTGCAGTTAAGATTTTTCAAAAACGACAGTTTGACGCATCCTTCCACGATAGAAATCGGTGAAATAGAATTCTATCCGCCGAGTCTTACCACCAACAAAGTTGTTACGCTTATCGGCGAACACGAGGACGTTTACAATATCGAAAACGTAGTAGACGGCAACGCACTCACCTATTTCGAATCCAAGAAAGGCATATTCCCCGCAACCTTTATAATCGACATGGCGGCTTCGAACGATCCCGAACCTATAAAAACCGTTAAATATATCAACATGCACCTGCCTCCCCTGCTACTTTGGGAAAACAGAACGCAGGAAGTTGAAATTTTAGGAAGCACCGACGGCGAAAATTACGAAGTAATCGTTGCAAAAACGGAATACCTGTTCGATTCTTCGCAAGGCAACATGATATCAATCGTGCTTGATGAACCGGTGCAAATCCGCTATATCAAATTTATATACTATTCCAACTCTACCGGTTACGGTGCTCAGGTTTCCGAACTTTACGTGTTCGGCGAATAAAGGATAAAGCCGAATTTTCGGTTAACACTAAAAAAAATCATAGATAAGGAGTGAAACTATGAAAAAAGTAAATCTTAACGCATTAAGAATGGCTTTGGCTTTCGTAATGGTAGCCTGCCTCGGTTTTGCACTGGTTTTAGCGGGCATTTCCCCCGTAAAAGCAGATGCAGAGCCGCAGACGAGAACCTATAACGAAACCTTTGACAGACTTCTCGACAACGGCAAAGGAAACGGAGCCAGCAGCGCTTACCGTTCTATGGAATGGACGGCAGGAAAGTGTGCTTCCGTATCAAACCCCATTTTCAAAATCGGTAGTGCCAAGATTTCGGCAGGCTTTGACAGTCTTTCGTTAGTACTAAGAAGCCCCGACGGCAGTATTACCCTTGACGATCTTAAAATCGGCTTAAGGGTAACCGACAGCGACGACGACACGCAAAATAACCACAGCTATGAAATGGCAGGTGCCGACTTTATTGGCGGCGTAACCTTCTCCGAAGGCACGGACATCGGAACCGAATGGTCCACGATGACAATCGACTTTGCACAGACGGAAACAGGAGTTGACACTACCTCTCCCGACGCAATGCTTGGCTTCCACGTTTACGCAAAAACCGCAGAAATTGCAGGTAAACTTGACATCCGCAAAGTTTACACATCCACAGGCGCAATCGACACCGTAGTACTTGATTTCGACGGCGTAAACGAAAGTTGGTGGTATGGTAGCGACGATGGCGTTGCAACCGAATATCCTATGGGATACGCAATCACCGATAGCAGGCAAATCACTTCCACCGATGGCAACCTCGACGAAGAATACCAGGCAATAGTCTTAAACGCTTGCGGCGAAGGAACCGTTACCCTTGCCCCCGTTAAAGAGGACGGCACCGTAGGCACTGCAGTAGCATGGAGCGCATTAACCGACCTTAACGGCACGGCACTTCCCGCACTCACCTCTTCAGTACAAAACTACGTAGTAAGCCTTGCAAGTTTAGGCGAAACCAAAATTAAAGGTATCGAAATTGCGGTAACCGACGGCGAAGTTTTCGTAGCGCAAACCTTCTTCACCAATATGGAATCCATCGTTCCCGACAAATACTTCCCCGTACTCGATGTTGACAGCATTGCTTACATGTCGCAGTTTAACTTCGAATATCTTACCGCAGGTCCCGACTACACAACCGCAGTTACAGATTCTGCACCGTTTAATTGCGATTACATTCTTTCCTATTCCGCTAAGAATAACGTAATAACCGACGGTCATCTTGTACTCGACGCACAGGGAGAAGCCTTCACGAGCATTAAGATCCGTTCTAAAGTCGCAAGCGAAGGAAGACGCTACGCAGTTATTAAATACAAACTCGCAGGCGGCGCAACCCTTAACGACTTCCGTTTCTCGGCAATCGACACTTTATCCGACGGGGCAAGTTCCGTCGTATACGCAAACGACCTTATGGTCGGCAACAGCTTACGCTCTCTTTCCGAGGCTAACCCCTATAACGAAGAAGTTTATAGCTACCTCGTAATAGACCTTGACAAGACCTTCGGTACCGCTTTGGTATCAGGCTTTGAATTCTATATTTCCGGCCAAGGTCAGGTTCTTATCGACGAAATCTACTTTGCAGATTCCACCGCCGAAAAACTCACCCTTTCCGAAGAGGTTTTGGCAGACGACTTTGCAGGCAGAGAATTCACTTCCACCGCAGCAGGCTATGCATACGTAGGCTATATTGATGGCTCCAAATCAAACGGCGCAGACTATATGGTAATGGAAGTCGAAGGCGACATTTCCAAACTTCGTATAGGATTTGAAGGCATCGGAACCTATTGGGTAACCCCTAACGCAGAAGGCACGCTGCTCGATAAATACGGCAAAGCCTTCCGGACAACGACAGGCGCACAAACCCTTTATATCAACCTTGAAAACACAGGCATAAACGCAAAAATCGGCGCAATTCATATCCACAACGACTTTACCGAAGCAGATCAGGTCTTGAAGATCACTTCCGTTAAATTCGCAAGCTATCCGCAGGCGGAACTCGAAACCACCGAAGAAATTTTGGCAGCGGACTTTGCGGGTAAAGAAGTTACCGCAACCGAAGCGGCTTACGCTTATATAGGCTATATCGACGGCACTAAAGGAAACGGCTATAAATATATGATTATGGACGTTGAAGGCGATATTTCTCAGCTTCGTATGGAATTTGCGGGTATCGGAACCTATTGGGTAACCCAAAACGACGCAGGCACACTCCTCGATATGAACGGTTACACCTTCCCGACCACCGGCAAGCAGACGCTTTGCATCGACCTTGAAAAATCCGGCATCGTCGGTCAAATCGGCGCAATCCACGTTCACAACAACTTCGCCGAAGCAGGTCAGGTTTTGAAGATCACCTCCGTTAAATTTGCAAAAGAAGCGGTCAACCTCACCTACACCGAAGATATTCTTGCAGCGGACTTTGCAGGTAAAGAAGTTACTTCCACAGGCGCTGCTTACGCTTATATCGGCTATATCGACGGCGCTCAAGGCAACGGCAACGAATATTTCGTAATGGACGTTGAAGGCGATATCTCTCAACTTCGTATAGAATTTGCAGGAATCGGAACCTATTGGGTAACCCAAAACGACGAAGGCACTCTCCTTGATATGAACGGAAACACCTTCCCGACTACCGGCAAACAAACCTTGGTTATCGACCTTGAAAAGACGGGCGTTGTAGGAACTATCGGCGCAATCCACGTTCACAACAACTTTACCGCCGAAGGTCAGGTTTTGAAGATTACTTCCGCTAAATTTGCCAAGAAACTTATCGGTTATGAAGATTTGGTTCTTCCCACAAACGACGACAGTAAGCCCGTTTTAGAAGCAACTTGTCCCGAAAACGCAAAACAAGGCGACCAAATCACCATTACCGCAAGCGCTACCGATAACTACACCGCTACCCCGACTATAAGTTACGAAGTAACAGTCGGCACCAAGCAGGTTACCGTAGAAGACGGCAAGTTTACCGCAACCGAAGCAGGCACTTACTCAATCGTAATAAGAGCCACCGACGAAGCAGGTAACGACGCAGTAAAAACCCTTAACCTCGTAGTATCCCCTTGCACCGAACACGTTGACGAAAACGCCGACGGTAAGTGCGACGTTTGCTCAGCAGATATGTCCAAGACCGAGGAACCTACAGGCGGTTGTCAGGGCTGCTCCGCATCCGGCGGATTGTTCGGAACCCTTATCCTCTGCCTCGGCGCAGCGGCTATGGTTTTCGCAAAAAGAAAGAAC
>CATZIC010000009.1 GCA_958419945.1 uncultured Clostridia bacterium
ACACGCAACCTACGGTTTTGGAGACCGCTACTCTACCGTTGAGCCACTCCCCTATTTTTCGTAACAGTAAGATTTTATAATAATCTTTTTAAATTGTCAACGAAAATTAAGGGTTTTTTACAAAATATAGGGTTTACCCTGCAAGAAAGTATAAGCGGAAGGGATTCCCCTTCCGCTTGATAAGTTTAGATTATTTTACTTTGCGTACTGCGAAGAACCGAGTATTACGCCAAAGTAAGGAGCGTTTGCTGATTGAGACATAGAACCTGCAGACATATAGATGCCGAGGGTCTTGTTCGTATTGGTTGCCCAAGCAAGACCGTCTGTCTGAGGATTGAATGCTTGAGGACCTTGTGCACCTAAAGTATAAAGGTTGGTCATATCCGTATACATAAAGAGGTTACCCGTCTGGAAAATGGGAGCAAATTTTCTTCCGTCATTTTGAACGGCAGCCCTTAATGATTTAACGTAAAGGTTGTTCATCGAGAAGTTATCGATAACGTCGCCCTGAGCGTTTACGGTTTTGTAGCTTCCGCATACGTACTGCATACCGGTGTTAAGACCTGCAAGCAAATCACCCGGTTCGCAAATTATGGCTGCGATGACGTTTACGTATTCCAAACCCGTTGAGTTTTTGGTGTAAGGAACGGCGTTGCCGTTGGAATCCTTAGTGAAACGGATGGTCTTATAAACGTTGTTGAAAATTGCACCGTCCATAGTCTTTATGTTAGCAACCAAAGGTTGTGCGTTATAAAGTTTGTACCAACTTTCGTCGCCGGTAGCAAATGCCTGTAAAACGGACTTGTCGTCTACGGTAAGGTTGGGACCTGCTTCATCGGTGCGAGCGGGATCGGTGGGATTGCCGTCGCAAAGAATGAACAAAGGTCCGCCGGAGCCGATAAAGTCGCATTCGGTAAGGTTAACCTTAGCACGCCATAAGTAGAACATGTTGCTGTATGCGTTGTAAAGTTTTACGTAATCTGCGTTGAAGCGGGTTTCGCCGTAAGCGTCGCAGGTTACGTTGGTATAGAAACTGTTACCTACTAAGTTTTCGATATTAACGCCGGTGCCGTAGCAGTTAAGCATGATAAGACCTGCGGGAACAACGTTAGAGGTGTCTTGCTGACCGCAGTTACCGGTCATTGCGAGGTTTTTAAGGGTGAATTCACGAGCTTGACCTTCGATTTTACTTTGATGCATCTGCATTATCTGCCAGTGAGGAGTAGGATTAACCCTGTCGCCGTCATCGGAATAATCGAGAACGGCATAAAGGTTTCTTCCGCCTTCGGATGCTTCGGTGGGGGTGGTGATGCTGTTATAGTTACCGGAAACGCTTACCTTATAGGTGCTATAAAAAGCCTTCTGCATGTTGACGCCTATACCGGTCTGTGCAGCATAACCGTTACCGTCTACGTTCATAACACGGAACTGTATGCCGTTACCTACGCCGTCTCTTAAAGAACCGACGAGTTTTTGCTGAAGTTCGGCGTGTCCCGTCAATTCGTTATAAGCGGTCTGGTAACCTTCGGTTTCTTCGGTCCAGAAATAGTAATCGGGAAGAAGGTCTGCATCGAGTTCGAAACTTGTATGCAAAATAACCCAATCGATATTCCCTACGTATTCGCATAAAGGTTTATCGTCTGCTTCGAGTTTGAGAGAATCTTCTTTTGCGGAAAGTACGTAGTTAGCGTCGATGTTGCAGTTCCAGATATCAGTCCAATGAGAGGAGCCGAGGTCGTTCATAACGGAAAGACCGATCTGATCGTATACGTTATAACCGCCGTCTACTACCAAACATTCGAATTCTACGGTGCAATCTTCTTCTTTCATGCCGGAAAGGTTGTATTCTTCGCCGTCGAGAGTAACTTCGACTTTGTAATACTTGCCCGCAGCTTCTTCCGTGAACTTATAGGTATTGTTTTCGATGGTAACGATACCTTCAAGGTCGGATTCCTGAACTAAAACGTATTCACTGTCAAGGGTTGCCTTTTCGTAAACTTTCGCGGTAGTTTTTGCGTTGGAAATGGTAACTGCGTTATCATTATCGTCAAGTGCAACTGCGGTGGGACGGAATATGAACTTATTCACATTACCTACTTCGTAGGCTTCGCCCGTTACACGGAAGTCCCCTCTTTTTTCCTCTGCGCCTTCCTCTCTGTCTTTGGAAGCGGTAAGGTAGTTAACGTAGAACTTTGGCATACTGAAAGCAGTAACGAGTTCGGGTGCTTTAGTTACGGTGATATCTACCGTGAAAGTAAGTGCGCCCAAAGCGATGGTGTAGGAAGTTTCGCCTTCTTTTGAAAGATCCGCTTCCTTGGACACGGTAACTTTAAGTTTGCTTAAAGTACCTTCTTTCGTGGTGCCGTCTTCGTAAGTAATTTTAACTTGTAGTTCGTCGTAATTTATGGTATCGTTTACGAAATACTCGGTAGTAGGATTAACGACTTCGATAGCCGTTGCCTGACTGCCAAGATTATTACACCCGACGAGTGTAGTCATCGTGAGTGCCAATACCATAGACAGGCACAAGAGTAAAGTGATTGATTTCTTCATATTTAAACTCCTTAATAGAATTTTTTGACTGTGTTAATGTTGACTAAACTTTAGCGGAAATAAATCCAAAAGTCCATTTGCGGACCGGTTGCGGAATCTTCCGCCTTGTAAACGAGATGTACGCTTCTTTTTTCGGTGAAGACTACCGAACCCCTTTCGGTAACGGTTGCGGGTGCGTCTTTCGGCTCAACTATAGTGATTTTTACGTCTTTATTGGTGCTGTCGCTAGGCGTAACCGTGTAGTTTATTAAAACTTCGAGGTTTTCTTCGTAAGGAACGACTACGTAATAAATAACGTCGCCGTCTCGGACCTGCTGTTTGATTTCGAGTTCTTTTCCCGAAGTGGTGGTTACCGAGGTCGGCGTTATTGTTTCACAGTATATAAGTTGCTCGAAAGGTATCGCCTTCATTCCGAAAATACCAACTATCAAAATGGAGCCGAGGTATACTATAAGCAAAATCAAAATAGTAGATTTCTTCATAGTCAGTTCTCCACAAAGTACAGTTCGGTGCGGGTAACGAAGGAATAAATCCTGTACGCCGTAAACAGAAGGGATAAAACGAGAAGTACGACAAGCGAACGCAAAGTTCCCCTATCCGATAAAAAGTAATAAAGGAAGGTAAGTAGCGCTGACAGGAAAAAACCTATAAGCGTTGCGTTTCTTTCGTTAGGACTGTCAAATTGAAGCCCTACGGTTGCATACTGGTCGGCATAAGAGTGCATTACGTCGAGTTCCGCACACCATAAAAGGTGTGAAAATGCTATAAGCGCTGTTATCACGCCCATTAAGATTATTTCTTGAGCGGACGAATCGGAAACCGCAAGGAAGCCCGCTATAAGCGCTATAACGGAAAGAACTATTGCTACTATCCTTATAGAAAGCCTGCCGAAAAGTATGTGTATGGGCTTTATCGGTCTGACTTTTAAAAGATTACGTGCGCTCGCTTCACGGCTAAAGACCGTGGCGTATTCGTTGTTAAATGATACGAGGATTATAAGCATTACCAAAAAGTTAAAGGTTTTGGTCATGAGCTGTCCTGCGTAATTGGTGTTCATTGCGGCGTAAATCTTGTTTAAAAGCAGTATTGCTATTGCCGGAAGCGCCAACTGTATAAGTGTACTTATCAGAAAACGGGTACTTCTTAAACTCATTACCACGCTTTCGAAATAAGGCGCAAGATACTTTTTGTGTAATTTGTTCTTTTTGGGCGGAACGATTGCCTTTTCAAACTCGAATTGGCGGGAAGCCATTTTGATAAACAGCGGTTTTGCGACCAAAAAAGAAAGTCCGAGGATTGCGGAAAGCCCTGCAATAAATACTG
The DNA here is from genome assembly GCA_958419945.1 of uncultured Clostridia bacterium. GTDB lineage: Bacteria > Bacillota > Clostridia > Christensenellales > Borkfalkiaceae > UBA4636. Next base: position 3,877 of record CATZIC010000009.1, read on the forward strand.
CGAAAATAATCAGCGTATCAAGGGCAAAAAGCTTGCTGCCTATCCTTAGCGTTCCGCCGACTATCATTTTAGTTAAAAAGTAGTAAGGCTTGAAAAAGTTTGAAAATTCCGTTAAAAAGTTTTGTATTCCCCAAAATATGGTGCCCCACTGCCCCATAATATTTATGTTTTCGGGGATTTTGCCGATAAGGCGGACTATTCCGAAGGTTATAGCGCTAGATACCAAAACGATGAGGGAGATTTGTAGCCACTTAAAGTTTTTGACAAAAGTCATTACCATAAGTGCCGGAATACTTAAAACGGCGCCGAGAGCAACCGGCAAAAGGGATACGGGAACAAAGCAGAGTATCGCCCACGGATAGTAATACCACACCGCACCGTTTATTATGCCGTACGCTAAAAACACGGGCAAAGTAAAGGTCAGGTTTCTTTTTAATTCAAATATATAATATACGAATAATTTGGAAATATATACCGTTGTTGAAGATGCGGGCAGAGTTAAAAGCACCTTGTTATCCGCCGTCATATAAAGGACGTTTACAAGCCCCGCAGTACAGGTTATAAGGGATAAAAGTTGTATTATAACGAAGATTACGTTTACAACGGTATCCGGAATTATGCCCGTAGGGCGGAATATAGACAAAAGATTGCACACGAAGAACAATAAATAAAATATTGCCGTTACGAGCGCAAACTTTATTATCCCCAAAACAACTTTAATTATAAAGCTGCGTTTGCTTTGCATAAAGGAAAAATCAAGTTTATCCTTTAATTGCATGGCAACAAGGGGTTTAAGCTTAGAAAAACCGTGCATATTACACCCCTTTTTCTACCATTATAGGCTCGACTTCGCAACCGTTTATGGTTTCCATATAGAAGGCCTCGAGGCTTTCGCCGTTTGCCTCCATTTCATGCACGTCACGCGTACACTGGATTTGTCCTTTACGGATAATTGCAATTTTATCGCAGATACGCTCCACAACGTCTATAATGTGGCTGGAGAAGAATACGATATTTCCCTCTTTTGCGTGCTGCTTCATACATTCCTTTACCTGGAATATACTGTTCGGGTCAAGGCCTGTTAAAGGCTCGTCCAAAATCCATACTTTGGGATTGTGGATAAGCGCAGACATTATCGTAACTTTCTGCTTCATGCCGTGCGAATAGGTCTTTATGGGATTGTCTATCGCCGTTTCGAACTCGAAAAGTTTTATAAAACGGTTTAATCTTTCTTCTCTGTCCTCTTTTGAAACCTCGTATAAGTCGGCAATATAATTGATATATTCGCGCGCGGTAAGTTTTTCGTAAAGGGCGTAATGGTCGGGCACGAAACCTATCTGCATTTTCGCCTGCACGCTTTGGCGGGCTACGTCATAGCCGCAGACTTCTATGGAACCATCGGTTATGGTCTGAATACCGACGATACTTTTGATTATCGTCGACTTACCTGCGCCGTTCGGTCCCAAAAAGCCGTAAATTTCTCCGCCAAGGACTTCGAGATTTGCGTCTTTTACTGCGTAAACGTCGGATTTTGCGTAACGCTTTGTGAAATTTTTCAAAACCAACTTATTTGTGTTTTCCATAGAAATAGGTTCCAAAATACTTCTTCCTGCAAGCATTGTCTCTAAGGCAAGCCTGTCCACTTTTATTTTTTCCTTTCTTCTTGACATATCCTGCCAACCGGACACTACGTTATAGCCGAGTTCGTACAAGAACCACATTCCGAATGCGGCAACGAAGTACACCAAGAAGAACAGCGCCTGATACACGGGATAAAATTTGAAGTGCAGATTGTTTATATCGAATTCCCACGTGAAATTAAGAAGGCTCATACCGAGCGAACCGAATTTGTCGGGAATAAAATCGTTGTTTAAAAAGAAATAGTTTACGGCGGGGTTGTAATTTGTAAACCATGCGTTTATTACAAGCATGGAAATAAAATAAATTACAAACGCAACCATACTGTATTTGAATTCCTTTATACCCGGCCTTTTGAAGATACCGAGGCCTACTACGAGTAGAGGCATGAAAAAGGCCTGATAGTGCGCTAAATAGAATTCGCATATAGAGGTTGTAAGTATTAACGCATCCCCCGTATTCGGCATGGTTATTGCCAAAAATGCGCCCAAAACGTTTATAAAGTAGGTAAAATAGAATAACTTTTTAAGCCTGAACGTAAGGCACAACGGGGTTACGTATAAAGCGGTGTTACATAGGTGAAGCGGTAGGGCTGTAACCCAATCGCTACCGGTAAAGTTTGCAAACTTGTGCGTGTAAGAAAACATAACGAGCGCAGACCAACTGTAATACAGCATGGCAAAACGCCTTGTGTCTTCCGATTTTTTGCTAAATATAAGATATAATATTACCGGAATAACGAACGCGGGATAAATAAGCAACCTGTGGTAATAGTTTAAATCCATAGGCTTCATTGCGTATTTATTTGCGTCGAACAACATTTTTGGAAAATATGGCTGAACGCTTGCGGCAAGCATTCCTAAAATTGCAAGCGCAAACCAGAGCCATTCCCCTTTCTTTAATATTATGGATTTGCGGTTTTTAACCGTTAAAACCACGGAAATAGCAAGCCCCAAGCCTGTTTCGGCGGCAAGGAGTAACCCCCTTACGGAAAATTCCGTCGCCGTTTCTCCTATTATTGCCTTCATATAGTTAAACAGGCAGGAATAATTGAGCACAAACGCAGGAAGTGCGAAAAATGCAACGAGCGCCGGCAGAACTTTTACCTTGAAAAAGGGTGCCAGTATCACAAGCATTACCGCCGCATAAGAAAGCCATACCTCGATAAAGCCGAGCACTACCTTCCACTTTTCGTCGAGCGCAGGTATCGGCGACATATAATTGACCGCAGAAATAGCCTCGCTCCCCATCATATAGCGGAAGAAAAAGGTTACCGCAAGAATTAGCGACAAGGCTTTTATGATTTTATTGTTTTTATCTTCCTGCTTCCGAAAAAGCAGTAAACCCGCAAGCGTGGCTATAACCGCCATAACGCCGCCTACGGAATAGTAAAGTAAAGTCATAAATTTATCCGAACTTAAGTTTTTATACTGTAATTATTAACCCATTCTTATAATGTATACTTTGTTGCAGCAAAGTGTTTGGAAAAAACAAAAAAATTATTATTTATTTAACACTTTTTCTTCACAAGTATATCACAATAGGCCTGAACTGTCAACATAATTATGTAGTTATGTCGGAATCTGGCTATTTTCGACGTTTCTATTGAATTTTTTGCCGAAAATTTGCTTAAAATTTGTCTTTTTAAGGTCTTTTGACTTATTTTTTCTATAAAATAAAAGTAAGTCGATTTTTTGCGGCTTAATAAAAGTGCCCTCTTATTATGAAAAAAAACCGTAAAAAATTCACAAAATGCTTTAACTTTTTAAAAACAGTTAAGCGGTGTGCCGAAAAAGCACACCGCTTCGTTATTACGTTAAGCCGAAAAATCGACCTAAATGCTTATTAGTATTTTTTCCTTGCAACGTAGGAAGTGTGAAGAACTTTATGCGCTTCGTGGCTTCCGGGTTTGCCGAGGTATTCGCCGTAGATAGCCTTCATAACGGGGCTTTCGTGGCTCTTTCTTATAGGAAGATTCTTATCGATGTCATACAAAACTTTGGCTCTTAAACCCTGTACGTCAACGTTTCTTCTTGTGTAAGCGTCAACGATAGGTTGACCGCCGCCGTTTACGCAACCGCCTGGGCATGCCATGATTTCGATAAACTGATAAGGAGAGGTTCCGTTTTTAATCTGATCGCAAAGGATTCTTGCGTTCTCTAAGCCGGATGCAACTGCGACTTTGACTTCGAGTTTACCAACCTTGTAACTTGCTTCCTTAATGCCCTTGGTACCTCTTACTTCGGTAAATTCGGGATTGGGAAGTTCCTTGCCGGTAATGGTTTCTACCGCAGTACGAAGAGCAGCTTCCATAACGCCGCCGGTGGCACCGAAAATTACGCCTGCGCCTGTGTAATCGCCTAAAGGATTGTCAAACTGAGCGTCGGGAATTTCTTTGAACAAAATACCTGCACGTTTGATCATCTTGGCAAGTTCACGGCTGGTGATTGCAGCGTCGATATCGGGATAACCGGAAGCAGACTGGTCTTCGCGGGTCTTTTCAAATTTCTTTGCAACGCAAGGCATAACGGATACGACGAAGATCTTTTCGGGATCGATATTCATCTTCTGTGCGTAATAGGTCTTAACTATTGCGCCGAACATCTGCTGCGGTGATTTGCAAGTGGAAAGATTGGGAATAAGGTCGGGATAATAGTATTCCAAGAATCTTACCCAACCCGGTGAACAACTTGTAATCATAGGAAGCGTTCCGCCGTTCTGGATTCTTTCGACGAGTTCGTTAGCCTCTTCCATAATGGTAAGGTCTGCGGTAACGTTTACGTCGAATACCTTATCGAAATTGAGCATCTTCATAGCCTGAACCATCTTGCCTTCTACGTTGGTTCCGATGGGATAGCCGAATTCTTCGCCGAGACCTGCCCTTACGGAAGGAGCAACGCCTGCGATAACAACCTTTTCTGGATCTGCGATTGCGGCAAGAACTTTGTCTATTTCGCTCTTTTCGGTCAAAGCGCCGGTAGGACATACGTTAATGCACTGTCCGCAACCTGCGCAAGGAGTTTCAGCGAGAGTATCGCCGAAAGCGTGTCCGATATGGGTTGCGAAACCACGAGCCTGCGGATTGATAACGCCGCAGTGCTGTACTTTGTTGCAGACTGCTACGCATCTTCTGCAGAGAATACACTTTTCGTTATCTCTAATAAGATATTCAGTGGATTCGTCGGGTTCGTATTTATTTTCAACGCCTTTGAAGAAGGAGGCTTCACAGCCGTATTCGTACGCTAAAGTCTGAAGTTCGCAGTGAAGGTTTCTGTCGCAGGAAAGACATTCCTTTTTATGGTCGGATAAAATAAGTTCCAAAGTGGTTTTTCTGGATTCACGAATCTTTGGGGTGTCGGTAAAGACTTCCATACCCTCGTTTACGGGATAAACGCAGGCTGCGGCGTATCCCCTTGCACCTTTAACTTCTACCACGCAGATACGGCATGCGCCGATTGCGTTTATATCCTTCATATAGCAAAGGGTGGGGATTTTAACGCCTGCCACTCTTGCAGCTTCCAAAATAGTAGTTCCTTCGGGAACGCTTACGGGAATATTATTAATCTTTAAATTTATCATAATTACCACCTATTAACCTTTGCTTATTGCGCCGAACTTACAGCCTGCAAGGCAAGCACCGCATTTAACGCATTTGTTTTTATCGATAGCGAAAGATGCAAGTTTATGGGAAGGAGCAACGTAGTCCGTCCTGGAGATTGCGCTTGCTGGGCAGTTTCTTGCACACATACCGCAACCGATACATTTTTCTTTATCGATAGTAAAGTTCAGAAGTTTTTTGCAAACGCCTGCGGGGCAGGTTTTGTCCACAACGTGAGCAATGTACTCGTCCCTAAAGTAGCGCAAAGTGGAAAGAACGGGGTTAGGAGCCGTCTGTCCGAGACCGCAAAGTGAATTCGTCTTTATGTAATAGCAAAGTTTTTCCATTTTATCGAGATCTTCCATAGTTGCGGTTCCGTCCGTAACCTTGGTAAGAAGCTCTAACAAACGCTTGTTGCCGATACGGCAAGGCGTACATTTACCGCAGGATTCGTCTACCGTGAATTCAAGGAAGAATTTGGCGATATCGACCATACAGTTATCTTCGTCCATAACGATAAGTCCGCCCGAACCCATCATGGAACCTATGGAAATAAGGTTATCATAGTCGATGGGGATATCGAGATGTTCGGCAGGAATGCAACCGCCGGAAGGTCCGCCGGTTTGTGCAGCTTTAAACTTCTTGCCGTTAGGAATACCGCCGCCGATATCTTCGATAACAGTCCTTAAAGTGGTACCCATAGGGATTTCAACAAGACCGGTGTTGACGATCTTTCCGCCGAGTGCGAACACCTTAGTACCCTTGCTCTTTTCGGTACCCATGGAAGCAAACCAATCGGCACCCTTTAAGATAATCTGACAAACGTTTGCGTAGGTTTCAACGTTGTTAAGTAAGGTGGGTTTGCCGAATAAGCCCTTGATTGCGGGGAACGGAGGACGGGGACGGGGTTCGCCACGCTTACCTTCGATGGAAGTCATAAGTGCGGTTTCTTCGCCGCAAACGAATGCGCCTGCGCCGAGACGAACTTCAAGATTAAACTTAAAGCCGGTACCCAAAATATTGTCGCCGAGTAAGCCGTATTCTCTCGCCTGACCAATGGCAACCTGAAGTCTGTGTACTGCGATAGGATATTCAGCACGAACGTAGATGTAACCTTGGTGAGAACCGACTGCGTAAGCGGCTATCGTCATTGCTTCGATTACTGCGTGAGGATCGCCTTCTAAGATGGACCTGTCCATGAACGCACCGGGGTCGCCTTCGTCGGCGTTACAGCAAACGAATTTTTCTTCACCGGGGGCGTCCTTTGTGAACTGCCATTTTCTTCCTGTCGGGAAGCCTGCGCCGCCACGGCCACGAAGCCCTGACTTCAAAATAACGTCGATAACTTCCTGGCTTGACATTTCGGTAAGAACTTTAATTAAAGCCTGATAACCGTCGTAAGCGATATATTCGTCGATATTTTCGGGATCGATAACGCCGCAGTTTCTTAACGCGACACGGGTCTGTTTTTTATAAAAGTTGGTTTCGGAAAGTGCCGATACCTTATGTTCCGCAGTGGCGTGATCGTCTTTATGTAATAATCTTTCTACGATACGGCCTTTAACGAGGTGTTCTTCTACGATTTCTTTTACGTCTTCAACCTTTATCTTGCAGTAGAATGCGCCTTCGGGATAAACGATTACGACGGGACCTACCGCGCAAAGACCGAAACAACCGGTTTGAACGGTCATTACGTCGTTTTCAAGATTGTTGGCTTTTATTTGTGCATTGAATTCCTGGAGGATTTTAGCGCTGTTGTTGGAATGACAGCCGGTACCTCCGCATACTAAAACGTGACTTCTGTACATAATATTTTACCTCGATTATTCTTCACTTCCAACTAAATAGTCGGTGCAAACATTGCCGTTCACCAAATGGTTTACTACGATATTAATCGCCTTTTCGGGATCAACGTGGCAATACGTAACCTTTTCCTGATTGGGTACGTAAACTTCTACGATAGGTTCTAATTTACACATACCGAGACAGCCCGTTCTGGAAATCTTGACGTTTGTGAGATTTCTTTTCAACACTTCGTCTACTAAAGCGTTGTAAACAGGCCTTGCACCTGCGGAAATACCGCACGTAGCCATACCTACTACAACCCTGATTTCATCCGAGTCTTTGTTATCCCTCATGATGATTTCCGATTGCATTTTCTCTTTGATTGCCTTGATGTCGGCTATGCTTTTCATAATGAAACACCTCTGAAATTAGTTTTTATATTTTCGTTTATCATATCACGCAGAAATACGAGTATTTCCGGCGTATTTATCGGTATGCCTTCGAGTTCTTTTTTTACCTCTTTCGTGTCGAGTGTAAAGGAAGTACCGAAAGCCTCAAAATAAAAGACGAGTTCTGCTTCTCCTAAGTTTCCTATCATGGAAACCACGGTGTCCGCTATGTCGCCGAGTGGCGGTCTGTCCACGTGGTCTATCATGAACGTGGCGGTAACGGTGGTTCCTACCCCTTTTTCAGAGGTAATTTTAAACTCCCCACCGCTCTGTTCGGCAACCATTTTGAAAAGGGGTATACCCATACCAACCTTTCTCGTGGTTCGGGTGGTGGTAAACGGATCGACGACCTTTTTTAAAAAATCCTCGTCCATTCCGCACCCGTCGTCTTTTATTGATATTGTAAGTATATTTTCCTTTTGGACAATGGAAACTTCCACCGTTTTTGCCTTCGCTTTGAAGGAATTTTCCGCTATGTCCAAAACGTTGAGCGATAATTCTCTCATATTATTATGAATTTAAAGTATTATTGAAGTTCCCTACGGGAACGACAATCCCTCAGGCTCTACGAGCCAGCTCCCTTTACTCAAAGGAGCCTAACAAGGATACAAAATTATTATTAAAATCCTGGATTGCCACGCTTCGCTCGCAATGACGAAGTGGGTACGACCAGATTGTTTCGTCGGCAAAGCTCCTCGCAATGACGGAAATTATGTCGGGCGCTTTTTAAGACGATTTATAAGTGCCGACGCTGAATTTTCGGGAAGATCTATAACGCTTCCCGAAGAAATTTTATCGAGAGTGTGCGCGTCGGAATCCACTATTACGTTAAAAACTTTGGAATACTCTGCAATTTGCTCTTTAGTGGCGCGGGTGGAAAGTTCGACGGCGGTAAATTCATCGGTTACGGTGCCTAAAACCGCAACCATACCGTTTTCCTCTCTGTCGACGTGGGCGGGAATTGCTATTCCCCCGAAATCGTCCGCTACCTTCTTAATATCGTCGCAGGAAATTTTGCTTGCGTTTAATAGCAATCTTTCTTCCTCTCCGACAATCTCGTCGTCGCAGTCGTAAAAATATTGATTACCGAAAATTTCCGGACGGTTTTTTATATCGTAAAATCCTACGGAATCGTAAAAAGCCTTTAAATCCTCGTAAGTTTTAAAAAGACAAAGCACGTGAATATCTTCGGCGGTCTGAAGCTCCATTGCGGGGACCACCGTTACGCCGTAAGCCTTTCCTACTTCGATTGCAACTTGAACGTTGCCTATGGCGTTATGGTCGGATATGGCAACCATATCAAGCCCGTTAAGTTTTGCAAAACCGACGATATTGCAAGGGGTCATATCCTTTTCCGCACACGGGGAAAGCCCGCTGTGTACGTGAAGATCATAGCTTAGCAGCATTTACCGCCTTCTTTATTGCCGTATAAATATCATCGTCGGTTAAGATTACGTTTATACCTTGTTCTGTTGCCTTTTCCTTAAAGCCGGGCATAGGCTGGCTGCCTTCGCAAATAACTACGCAGCCAACGTCGGCTAAAGTTGCGACGGCGCATACGTTTACGTTCGTCATAACCGTGAACCAGGCACAGCCCGTCGGCGCTCTTCCCATGACAAAACTAAGTAAATCGCCCGCATAACCGCAGGTTATTTCCCTGTTTCTATCCTCTATATTAACTTCTTTTGCGGACAAAATTCCGCATAAATCGGTAACCGTCATAATGGCTTAATTTTTTTGGTGGTGAAGTTGCGGACAAACGGCGTCCTTCGGCAGATTGCCGGAAACTACGTCCTCACAAAAGGCGCGACAACTGGGCGCACCGCACAAGCCGCAATCTATCTGCGGAAGTTTACTGTACATTTCCTGCACGGCAAGAAGTCTGGAAAACGCAACGGCACGATCCTCGGGTGATACGGAAATATCTTCCGTTACCTTTTCGGTCATGTAATAATCGGCGGGTTTACCGGTATCCGCAAGGGAATTTGCTATTTGCGGAAACCTTGCGCGCAAATTACGGATTCTCGCCTTTGCCACGAAGGGATTTTCAACGTTTAAAACCCCGCCGACGCAACCGCCGGTACAGGCGTTCAGTTCTATAAACTCTATTTCGTTTAGAGTGCCGTTTTCGACAGACTCTAAAATATGCATGCAGTTTTCAATGCCGTCGGCGGCAAGGTATTTACCACGCATTGCGGCGGCAGCTTCCCCTCCGCTTGACGCCCACTGCAAGCCCGTAACCCCCATTTTACTTAAATTTTCGGGGTTTATAATTAACTTCATTACAGGAAGAAGTTTCATATACATTTCACCCGACGACAAAACGCCGTCGACGTAAGGTTTATTTACGCCCATTCCGGATTTTAATGCATACACTTTTGCAGGGCACGGCGATATGAAGAAAACGCCGATTTCTTCGTCCTTATATCCCTTTCTCATAGCCTTTTCACGGGCAAGTTTTGCGGATATATCAACGGGCGGAAGAACGTTTAAAAGATGTTGTTTTAAATTAGTAAATCTTGCGGTAATAAGTTCCAAAACCGCAGGACAAGCCGTGCTTATAACGGGCTTTGGAATATTACCCTTGTTAAGCAGTATCTGCGTTGCTAAGGTATTGAGTTCCGCACCCCTGCCAACCTCGAAAACGTCGTCAAAACCGAGACGTTTTAAGCCTGCAAGCACGTAATTAACGTCGTTTAAGTTGTTAAACTGACCGTAAAACGACGGAGCGGGCAGTACGATTTTATACTTGTACTTGGGATCTTTTGTAACCTCGAATTTATCGTAACTGGTTATTTTTGCGTGATGAGGGCATAGTCTTACACACTCGCCGCAACCGATGCATTTTTCGTACATGACGCTGGCTTTGCCGTCGCGTACTCTTATCGCCTCGGTCGGGCACCGCTTCATACACGTAACGCACCCTTTACACTTATCGGCATCGAGGGTAACCGTATTTAATCTTTTTAACTCGCTCATTTTTCCCTTATCATATTTTTCAAGAGAAACGGGTAACCAACGTTACTTTCGTTCCTTTACCGACTTCGCTTTCTATAATGCATTCGTCGGCATATTTTTTCATATTGGGAAGCCCCATACCGGCGCCGAAGCCGAGTGCACGCACTTCGTCCGACGCGGTCGAATACCCCGGTTGCATGGCAAGCTCTATATCCTTTATGCCCTTACCGGTATCGACTAAGGTTATTACGCATTTATCAACGTAAATATCCGCATAGGCATAGCCGCCGTCTGCGTGTATTACCATGTTGATTTCCCCCTCATACATGGCAATGGCAACACGTCTTACGTCCTGCGGATTTACGCCCATACCTTTTAAAAAGGACTTTACGCTTTCGGTTGCGGAACCTGCGGAAACAAAATTTTCACCGTCTACACGGTACTTAAGATGCACGCAGTCCTGCATATCAGTAGCCGCCCGACACCAAACCTGCCGAGTAAAGTTTTCCGCACGCAGAGAACATTCTTCTCGGCGTGGAAATAAGGACTATTCCCCTTTCCTTGGCAAGTTCGATCATTTCATCCGTAGGCTTTTTGCCACGGACGAATATGATACAGAGCATATCCATCATTACAGCCGTCCTGATTACCTGCGGGTTGCATAGCCCGGTGATAAGAACAGCCTGATCCTTAGCGTACGCCAAAACGTCGCTCATCATATCGGAACCGCATGCTGCGGTTACCTCTCTGTCCTGAAACTCTTCACAGCAAAGCACTGTGCCTTCGAGTATTTTTGCGGCTTCACTAATTTTCATTTTGTCCCCTTGCTTTGCGGAATCAGTTGTATTTTGCCAAAATACCCGCAACGTCTTTTGCGGTTATTCTGCCGAAAACCTCTCCGTTAACGCACATAACGGGTGCTAAGCCGCAACAACCTACGCAGCGTGTTGCGTCCAAAGAGAACTTCTTGTCGGGCGTTACTTCGCCGTTGCCGATTCCCAAAACCTTGGAAATTTCGTCAAAGACTTCACCCGAACCTTTTACGTAGCAGGCGGTGCCGAGGCATACGCTTACCTGATATTTTCCCTTCGGGTAAAGCGAGAATTGGGAATAGAAGGTTGCTACCCCGTAAACTTCGGACAGCGGCACGTTAAAGGCTTCCGCTATCATAACCTGCACTTCTTTGGGAAGATACCCGTAAATTTCCTGCGCTTTTTGCAGTGCAGGCATAAGACCGCCGGGTACTTTTACTAATTCTTTAAGTTCACTTTTAAGTTGCTGTTCCTGTTCCGGCGTGCCGTCAAACGGTATAACGATTTTCTTCATACAATCCTCCGTGTGTATTAAAAACTGATTTTGTCTGTTTTAAATTTTGACGTGTAAAATTCGGTAGGTCTGTCGTTTTGTTTACCTGAAAGTTTTCGGTAAAATAAATGATTTTCGGCAGACTTCACCTTATAATCTTCCACAATCCGACTTATTATAACATATAAACTTTTGGGTGTCAACTAAACTTTTCGCGGTCTTTAATTATACTATAAATTTTTTATATACAAAATTTTGGTAAAAAATTTGCTTGACAAAGGCTTATTCGCAGTATATGCCGACGTTTTTAAAAAATGCAAAAGGCGAGGTAAAAACCTCGCCTTATAACTTATTGGTTTTAGTGTCCGGATTGCCACGGTGCTACGCGCCTCGCAATGACGGAAATAGGTTAAAATCTGTCTATAAGCCCGTTAATGGGCAGTTTTTCGACCGAACCGTCGCTCATCTTTTTAAGGTTCAAATAACCTTCTTCAAGTTCGGTATCGCCGATAGTGGCAACATATTCCGCGTTTATTTTATCGCAATACCTAAACTGCGCCTTTATTCCCCTTTCCATATGGTCAAGGTCTGCATACACGCCTTTTGCCCTTAATTTGGAAACGAGTTCGAAGGCCTTTTCGCTTGCCTTGTCGCCGATTGCCGCTATAAAGACCTTACAGGGAGATTGTTCGGGTATTTTAACCCCTTTTGCTTCCATAAGCATTAAAATGCGCTCTATGCCCATACCGAAGCCTACGCCCGGAACGGAGCCGCCGCCCAGCTGCGAGATAAGATTATCGTATCTTCCGCCGCCGCAAACGGTGCCTTGCGAGCCGAGATCTGCGGTCACGAACTCGAAAACCGTCTTTGTGTAATAATCAAGTCCCCTTACGATAAGCGGATTTACGGTATAAGAAAGCCCTGCGAGATTTAAAAGGGATTTAAGCCTTTCGAAATGAGCTTTACAGTCGTCGCAAAGGTAATCGGTTATCATGGGTGCGTTTTTAACGAGCTCCTTACAGCCTTCCACCTTGCAGTCCAAAATACGCAAAGGGTTCTTTTCAAAGCGTGTACGGCAGGTTTCGCAAAGGTCGTCAAGATTATCTTTAAGATACTCTTTAAGTGCGGCGTTATATTCCTTGCGGCACTTTTCGCAGCCCATACTGTTTATGTTCAGTTTTACGTTTAACCCGAGTTCGGTAAGCACGGTATACGCAAGCAAAATTACCTCGGCATCGGTGTCCGCACCCTTTGCGCCGTAAAATTCCACGCCGAACTGGTGGTGCTCACGAAGCCTGCCCGCCTGCGGTCTTTCATAGCGGAATACGGGGGTTATATAGTACATCTTAAGAGGCATTGCACGGTTTAAAAGTCCGTTTTCTATAAAGGAACGAGCCACACCCGCCGTGCCTTCCGGCTTTAGGGTTATGCTACGCTTGCCTTTGTCCTCGAAAGTGTACATTTCCTTGTTGACGATATCCGTCGTGTCCCCTACGCCACGCAAAAAAAGTTCCGTGTGTTCAAACGTCGGGGTTCTGATTTCGTTTGCGCCGAAGCTTGCCGCTACGCGCCTTACAACGCTTTCGACGTACTGCCATTTATAAGATTCATCGGGCAAAACGTCCTTCGTGCCCTTGGGAATATTTATCATACGTTACACCTATAAAATAAACTTTTTGAGATTTCTGCGGCTTATTATATCCGAAAGATGTTCGTCCACGTACTTTTTGTCGATTGTAAGCGGGATTACCGGGTGAGTTCCGTCCGCATTGAAGGAAATATCTTCGAGCAGGTTTTCCATAATGGTGTGCAGTCTTCTTGCCCCGATATCTTCCTGCGTTGCGTTCATTTCCACGCAAAGTTCCGCAATTTCTTCGATAGCGTCGTCTGAAAATTTAAGGTCGATTTTATCCACAGCAAGCAAGGTTGCGTACTGCTTGGTAAGTGCGTTTTGCGGGATGGTTAAAATTCTTATAAAATCCTCTTTGGATAAACTTGAAAGTTCGACGATTATGGGGAATCTGCCCTGAAGTTCCGGAATAAGATCTTCGACGGCGGCAATGTGGAATGCGCCTGCCGCTATAAACAGGATATAATCGGTTTTAACCGTGCCGTATTTGGTGTTTACGGTGGAGCCTTCGACTATGGGAAGAATATCCCTTTGTACGCCCTCACGGGAAACGTCGGCGCCGTTCGTCTTGCCTTTTGACGCGATTTTATCGATTTCGTCAATGAAAATTATACCTTCCTGTTCGGCGCGGCGCACGCCCTCTTCGATAACCGAATCTTCGTCGATAAGTTTAGAAGCCTCTTCGTCGATAAGAATCTTCATAGCCTCTTTGACGGTGAACTTTCTGCGTTTCGTCTTGGGCGGCATAAAGCCCTCGAAGATCGAGCCGATATTTATTTCCGTACCCGAACCAGGAACGAGTTCCATTGCCTTGGGCTGGTCGATAATTTCTATTTCTATTACCGTTTCGTCGAGTTCTCCGTTGTCGAAACGCTTGCGGATATTTTCCTCGTAAAGATTTTCCGGTGTTTCCCCTTTTTCGGATTTTAAAGCCTCGTAAAGACTCTTTAAAACCTTGTTTTTGGCTATGCCCGTGGCTTTAAAAGATACTTCTTTTTTTCTTTCCTCTCTTACAAGCCTTACGCTATATTCCACCAAATCCCTTATCATGGATTCGCAGTCTCTGCCGACGTAGCCGACTTCGGTAAATTTAGTGGCTTCTACCTTTACAAAGGGGGCTTTTACAAGCTTTGCAAGCCTTCTTGCTATCTCGGTTTTACCTACGCCGGTAGGACCCTTCATAATGATGTTTTTGGGTGTTATTTCATCCTGAAGTTCGGGGGTTAATTGGCTTCTTCTGTAGCGGTTACGAAGGGCAACGGCTACTTCACGCTTTGCCTTGTCCTGTCCGATAATGTATTTATCAAGTTCGGAAACTATCTGTCTTGGAGAAAAGCAGTTCATAAGTCCTCCTTTACCGTTTCCACACGGATATTGTCGTTTGTGAAGATACAGATTTTACTTGCGATAGTAAGGGCTTTTTTAGCGATTACGTCTGCGGTGTAGTCGGTTTCTTCAAAAAGGGCGCGAGCCGCCGCCAAAGCGTAGTTTCCGCCGCTGCCGATTGCGCAGATGTCGCCGTCCGGCTCAATGACTTCGCCGGAGCCCGAAACTATAAGCAAAGTGGTCTTATCTGCACATATCATCATGGCTTCCAGTTTTCTGCCCACCTTGTCGTTACGCCAAAGCTCTGCAAGTTCCACGGCGCTTCTTAAAAGGTTGCCCGAATACTTGTTGAGCATGCCTTCGAAACGCTCGGTAAGCGTAAATGCGTCGGAAACGGTGCCCGCAAAGCCTATTATTACGCTGTCGTTGTAGATTCTGCGAACCTTTACAGCGTTGTTTTTAAATATTACGTTTTCGCCGAAGGTTACCTGTCCGTCGCCGGCGATTGCGGTAACCCCGTTCTTTTTAACGGCACATATCGTAGTGCCTTTGAATTCGTTACTCATTCATATACTCCGTTATTTCTTTGATTTTCCGTAAAGCCCGCTCGGAGAGAATACGCTTTTTTTCCGCTTTGTCACGCATTCTTTCAATCGGACTTAAAATGCCGTAATTGGCGTTCATGGGTTGGAAGTCGTCGCTTTTTACCGAGCAGTGAAGGGCAAGCGCGCCCATTACCGTTTTATCGGTAAAATCCACGTCTTTTTTGCCGTTTAACCGCCTGTCTAATGAGATCGCGGCTAAAAGCCCCGAAGCAATGCTTTCCACGTAACCTTCTACCCCCGTAATCTGCCCTGCGAAATAGGTATAGGGCTTACCTTTTACCGAGAAGCAGTTATCAAGAACTTCGGGTGAGTTTAAGTAGGTGTTTCTGTGCATTACGCCGTAGCGGAGAAATTCCGCGTTTTTAAGGGCGGGGAAAATGGAAAACACACGCTTTTGCTCACCCCATAAAAGGTTTGTCTGAAAGCCGACTATGTTATACATAGTGCCTTCGCTGTTTTCCTTTCGAAGCTGCATGCATGCGTACGGCCATCTGCCCGTTTTCGGATCGGTAAGACCTACAGGTTTTAAAGGACCGAAACGCAAAGTATCAATGCCGCGCATTGCCATAATCTCTACCGGCATACAGCCTTCGAAAACCTGCGTTTTTTCAAACTCGTGTTTTTCCGCTGTTTTCGCGGTAATTAGCGCGTTATAAAACTCCTCATAGCCCGCCTTGTCTATAGGGCAGTTTACGTAGTCGCCCACCCCTTCTTCACCGTAGCGGTCGGTTATAAAGGCGTTTTCCATATCGATGGATTCCGCCGAAACTATGGGCGCTGCGGCGTCGTAAAAATACAGTCCGCCAGAAGAGATGTTTTCGGAAATGAATTTACTTAATTTGTCGGTGGTTAAAGGCCCCGTTGCGACTATGGTCGGAACGGAAAAGTCTATACTGCCTACGTCCTCCGAGCAAAAGGTTATGTTTTTTTGCGAGCGAAGTTTTTCAGTAATTTTGCGAGCGAAAAGCTCCCTGTCCACCGCCAACGCGTTGCCTGCCGGCACTTTTGTTTGGTCGGCGCAATCTATTACCATTGAGCCGAGAAGTCTAAGTTCCTCCTTTAATAGCCCGCAAGCGTTGCCGTAAACGTCGTTTGATTTAAGGGAATTTGAGCAAACGAGTTCGCCGTAATCGGGATTTACGTGTGCGGGGGTGAAGGAATTGGGCTTTATATCGTATAGGTATACTTCGTGTCCCCTTTTTGCAAGATAGTAGGCGGCTTCGGACCCCGCAAGTCCGCCGCCGATCACTTTAACTTTTGACATTTTTTCTACTGTAATTACATTCTTTATCCGAACAGCGGATGGTTTTTCCGTCCTTGGATAACACGAGATATTTTCCACATTCCGGACACTTTTCGCCGGTGGGGATATCCCAACTCATAAACCGACAATCGGGATAGCCCGAGCAGCCGTAAAATACCTTGCCGGATTTAGACGTCATTTTTTGGGTGGGCTTTCCGCATTCCGGGCAGATACCTGCCTTTTCGGTAAGGCTCTTTGTAAAGGAGCAACTTTCACACTGCAAGTATTTTCCGAACTTGCCGGTTTTTACCGTCATGTTTCCGCCGCATTTTTCGCATTTTTCCTCGGATTTTTCCTCGTTTAAAGGTTTAATGTTAGAACACTGCGGATAGTTGGGGCAAGCCAAAAATTTGCCGTATTTACCTGTTTTATACACCATATAAGCTCCGCATTTGTCGCATTTTACGTCGGAAACTTCTTCGTTTTCCGATTTAATATTGGAACACTGCGGATAGTTTGAACATGCTAAAAACTTGCCGTATTTGCCCTTTTTTCTTACCATGGGCGCACCGCATTTGTCACAGAGGATATCGGTAACTTCGTCACCGTCCTGCAAAGCGGTTTTTAATTGGTCGGAAAAGCCCGGATAGAAGTCGGCAATAAGCTGGTGCCAATCCTTACCGCCGTTTTCGATATCGTCTAAGCGGTCTTCCATATTCGCCGTGAAAGAAACGTCCATTATTTCGGGGAAATACTTTATAAGAACGTCGGTCATTTCGAAGGCAATCTGGGTAGGCACGATATACTTACTTTCCTTTTTGGTGTATTTGCGTTTGCTTAATACGCCTATTATGCTTGAATAAGTGCTCGGTCTGCCGATACCCTTATCTTCCATAGCCTTTACCAAAGTTGCGTCGGTATACCTTACCGGCGGCTTGGTAAATCTTTGTTCTTTCTCGATTTTTTCGGTTATAAGGGGTTCGCCTTCGGTAAGAACCGGTATGCTCTTTGCGACTACTTCATCGTCGTCCGTGGGCTTCGTATAATCGTCGTAAACCGCCGTAAAGCCTTTAAACAGCACCGTTCTTCCACTTGTTTTAAAGGTGTAGTCCTTTACGCCGACGGAGATATTTACCACCTCGTAACGGGCTTCGGCCATCTGAGATGCGATAAATCTTTCGTAAATAAGTTTATATACGCCGTAGTGGTTTTTATCGAGAAGTTTTTTGGCTTCCTGCGGGGTAAGACTTAAATCTATAGGTCTTATCGCCTCGTGCGCATCCTGCGCCGTCTTTTTGGATTTATAGAAATTAGGCTTTTCGGGAACGTATTCCTCGCCGTATTTGTTGCTGATATATTTTAAAGCTTCGTCCTGCGCTTCCTTGGCAATACGTACGGAGTCCGTTCTGATGTAAGTTACGAATGCAATATGCCCTTGCGGGGTGTCTACGCCTTCGTAAAGATACTGCGCTATTGCCATTACCTGCGGAGAGGACAGCCCTAATTTTGCGGATGCGTCCTGCTGAAGGGTGCTCGTGGTAAAGGGCGGAAGCGCGTGCGCTTTGGTAAGCGTCTTTTTGATTTCGGCAACCTTTGCCCTGCCTGTTAAAAGTTCGTTATAAACCTTTTCGGCCTCTTCTTTGGAGCTAGGACGATATTTTTCGCCCGCTTTTTCCGTCAAAAGGGCTTTAAAGGACTGCTTTTCGTTGGAAAATTCGCCGTAAACGTTCCAATATTCCTTGGGATTGAAGGCTTGAATTTCCCTTTCTCTTTCCACAACTAAGCGGAGTGCAACCGATTGAACCCTGCCTGCGGAAAGTCCGTCTTTTATCTTCTTGCACAAAAACGGGCTGAGTTTGTAGCCTACAAGCCTATCAAGCACACGGCGTGCCTGCTGTGAATCAACTAAACTGTAATTTATATCACGAGGGTTTGCCAAAGCGTTTTTAACCGCTCTTTCGCTGATTTCGTTGAAAACTATTCTGCTTGACTTACCTTTTAAACCTAAAACTTCCTGCAAGTGCCAGGAAATAGCCTCCCCTTCACGGTCGGGGTCGGTTGCGAGGTATACTTTGTCGCTTTTATCGCATTTTTCCTGCAAGCGCTTGATAACCGCACGTTTATCTGCGGTGATTACGTAATTTGGTTCGAAATTTTCGGCAACGTTTACGCCGAGACGTTTTTCAGGCAAATCACGCACGTGGCCGCCGCTTGCGTCCACCTTTATCTTTCCGCCGAGATATTTTTCTATCGTTTTCGCCTTTGACGGCGATTCCACAATGATTAGTTGCATAAATCTCCTTCTATTATATAAACAAAAATGTGATTTTTGAGTTAGTTTTGCATTTAAAAAGTGTTGAATTACCGAAGTTTCGGTTATTTGGTGTTTTCGGTTATTTAACGGGTTTATACCTGTTGCCCGCCGCTTTGACTATTAAACCTTTTATTTCCAAAGAGGAAAGGGTTGGCGCAATAGTGTAAAACTTTATATCCTTTTCCATGCAATATGCGGTCATATCTTCCTGTCCGTTTTTGATTGCTTCGTAAAGTACTTTTTCATCCTCTTCAAGGTCAAGCGTTGGCTCCGGCAAAGCCTCGCCGTTTATGCCGAATTCAAGAAAAATATCTCCCGACGAATCGCATAAGGAAGCTCCGTTTTTAATGAGTTCGTTACAAAGTTCACCCGACTGTATTCCCACGGAATATGGAAAGGCAAACACCTGTCTGCCGTAATTTAACGCAAACTCGGCAGTGTGCCTTGCTCCGCTTTTCTTATCACCGCTTGCGATTAAAACCGCATCGGAAAGCCCTGCGATTATTCGGTTTCGTACGGGGAACATCCAAAACTTTGGTGGAACGGTGGGAGGCTGTTCGGATACGACGAGTCCGTATTTTGCAACCTTTTCTATGATAGACCGATTGCATTCGGGATAAACGTGGTCGAGTCCGCCGGCCAAGACGGAAATAATCTTTCCGTTTTCCAGTCCCGTGGAAATCGCCGCTTTATCTGCGCCCGTTGCACTGCCAGTTACGAGGGTAACCCCTGCCGCCGCTACCGGTTTTAAAACGTCTTTAAGCAAAGCTTCGGTATTGGGAAGGGTTTTACGTGAGCCGACCGCTCCGAAAATTTTGTCTGAATTTAACAGGGATAAATCCCCTTTACAGTAAAGTACGAGCGGCGGCGTGTCTATATTTTTGAGCCTTTCGGGATAACCTTCCGAATAAAGGGTAACTGCTGTAACGTTACGCTTTTCCAAGGCCTCGACCACCGACTTTGCGAAATTTTCATCTAAAGATAGCAAAACGGTTTTTGCTTTCGACTCGTTAAAACAGGCTAAAAGATATTCTTTTGCCGCATTTTTATCCGTGAAAAGTAAGCAAGGGTCCTTTACAAGCGAAAGAATTTTTCTTTCGTGCTTATATTCAAGCCCGTCCAAAGCGTCAAGACAAAGAACGGCAAGTTCTGATAACGTGTAAGTTTTCATAGGTTAATTGTCATTCATATCGAAACTGCGATAACTTATAGCTTCCAAAAGATGCTTTTTCTGAATATTTTCAGAATAATCGAGGTCGGCGATGGTTCTTGCGACCTTTAAAATTCTGCTTCTTCCCCTTGCAGACAAATGCAAGGTTTCAAAGGATTTTTTGAAAAGTTTTTCGTCCTCTTGAGAAAGCTTGCAGTACTTTGCAAGTTCCCTCTCACTCATTTCCGCATTGGTGCGAATACCGTCTTCCAAAAAGCGTTCACGCTGAATTTTGCGTGCGGTATTTACCCTTGCACGGACTTTTTCGGAAGATTCTTCGAGGTCGGTTGAGACCAAATCGTCGTACTTTACGTTGTCAACGTGTATCTGTAAATCTATTCTGTCCAGCAGCGGTCCCGATATCCTTGCACGATACTTTCTTATTTGCGCATCCGAACACTTGCATTCCGCATTCTCGGAACCGTAGTTTCCGCAAGGACAGGGGTTCATACTTGCACAAAGCATAAATTTAGCGGGATATTTATTGCTTCCTTTCGCCCTCGAAACGGTTATTACGCCGTCCTCTATGGGCTGACGGAGGCACTCTAAAACAGTTCTTGCGTATTCCGGCATTTCGTCAAGGAACAAAACGCCGTTGTTTGCAAGGCTTACAAGCCCCGGTAAAACGTTTGCGCCGCCGCCAACCAAAGATATCCTCGTTGCGGTGTGGTGCGGACTTATAAAGGGCCTTACCTTGACTATTCCGTCGGTACCGGCAAGATTGCCCGCTACCGAGTGAACGGCAGTGGTTTCCAAAGCTTCCTCGAAAGTCATGTCCGGCATTATGGACGGAATACATTTCGCGAGCATGGTTTTGCCTGCACCGGGGGCGCCTACCATCAAAATGTTGTGGCCGCCGCTTACCGCAATTTCCAGCGCACGCTTTGCAATAAACTGCCCTTTTACGTATTTTAAGTCGTTTCGAAAATCCCTTTCTTCGGGCGGAAGAAATTTTTTGGTTTTGGTAACGGCTATTTCTTCCCCTTTAAAATACCTTACCGCTTCGTTTAAGTTAGAAACCGCTATTATTTTTATGCCGTCCACGTAGCAAGCCTCTTCTTCGTTGGCTTTCGGTATTATAAGGGTGGTAAATCCCTTTGATTTTGCGGCTAAACAGATTGGCAAAACCCCTGTAACGGGTCTTACTGCGCCGTCAAGCGACAGTTCGCCTAAAACTACTGTTTTGTCTATAGGTCTGTCCATGCCCGTTTCGGTCGCTCTCAAAAGAGAAATCGCTATGGCAAGATCTAATTTGGAACCTTCCTTTTTAACGTCCGCAGGGGCAAGGTTTACGGTGATGACGGCAACGGGAAAGTTTTTGCCCGAATTTTTTATTGCCGCACGCACCCTTTCTTTTGATTCCTTTACCGCAGTGTCGGCAAGCCCGACGATATCGAACTTGGGCATTCCGCGGGAAATATCTACTTCAACGTCTACGGGCAAGCCGTCTAATCCCTGCAAAGTGTAACTCGTGATTTTAGATAACATAAATTCCTCTTAAGCGATTAAATCTTCCGACTGCGTTAAACGCAACCGTTTGTTTTCGGTTAGAAAATTCCGAAATTTAACTATACAAAGAAGCAAGAATCGAAGGAAGGTCGGATTTTCTACATTTTATAATGCAACAATTTCCGAAAGTTGTCAACGATTTTTTCAGCTATCTTTAATAATTATATATAATAATTGTCAGCAGTGTCGACATAGTTTGCGGGCTAAAGATGTTGGAAATCACTTTTAAAAACCGCTATACAAACTTGCTTAGACATAGGGTTATACCGAAAAGCGTTCGGCTTTTACATAGTTTTTTCGTTTGGTAGCAAAATAACTTGTATGCTTATTATTTTTATCCGTGCGATTATCGTGTTCGTAACCCTTATAATCATTATGCGGCTTATGGGTAAAAGGCAAATCGGAGAAATGCAGCCGTTCGAGTTCATTATTACCCTTCTTATTGCGGAACTTGCGTGCGTACCTATGACAGACGTATCCATTCCCCTTATTTACGGAATAGTATCTATCGTTGCGGTGTTTATACTGCATCAACTGCTTACTATTTTTGAGCAATTAAGCGAAGGCTTTAAAGGGGTCGTGGACGGTAAACCGGCAGTCGTTATAAACAAACGCGGGGTGGATATAAAGGAACTTAAAAAGAACAATATGGACGTGAGCGACCTTATAGAGTCCTTAAGGGGTACCGGAAATTTTTCCCTTGACGCAGTGCATTACGCTATTTACGAATCAAACGGAAAACTGTCGGTTTTGAAAAATGAAAACGCCGAGCCCGAGGAAGGGCTTCCGCTGCTACTTGTTTCGGAAGGCAAAATCGATAAAAAAAATTACTCGCTTATAAAACTTGACGAAAAGATTTTCGGGGATTTTTTAAAACAGAATCAGATTAAAAAGGTCGGTGATATAGAAGTTATGACGGTTTCTGGGACGGGAAAGGTTTACCTTCAACTAAAATCCCAAAAATACAAAACCGTAAATATTAAACTTGCGGAGGGCGTAGAGTGGTAAAATCTGTTATTACCGTAATAGTGGCAACGGCAATTATCGTGGCCGGAGCAATTTGGGAAAGCGTGAAACTTAATCAAACTTTTAACGAACTTATCGTTTGCATAGACGAAATAAACCTTAAACTTGAAGAGGATACCGCAAACAAAGACGACGTTCTCGCCCTGCAAAATCTGTGGATAGAAAAGAAAGAAGGTTTACACGTTTATATTCCGCATACCGAAATAAAAGAACTCGACCTATGGATTGCGGAAGCGGTAACCTACGTTAAGTACGGCAAAAACGACGAGGCTATTGCTAAATTGGAAGTTGTAAAAGAACTTTGCGAACAAATCCCGAAAACCTTTTCGGTTAAGTTTGAAAATTTGTTTTAAAAAGCTAAATATGCTGTTAATCGACCTATAGGCAGACTTTTTGCCTAACGACAAAGTGATATTCGTCTGCGACGAGTGATATTTTGACCTATGGTCAAAGTGATATTTGCCTTCGGCAAGTGATATTCGGAGATTGAAGCCGCTATTCGGTTTCAATCGGCGAGTTTGAATAAGGATTTGAAAAAATATTAAAAAGGTAAATAACGGGCTTATAGGCGGACTTTTTGAATATAAAAAAGCGGCTGTGCTTTAATAAACACAGTCGCTATTTTTATAGGATTTTTTTAAGGAATTGGCCTGTATAGCTGCTTTCGTGCTTTGCAATTTCCTCGGGCGTGCCTGTGGCAATTACCGTGCCGCCGCCGTCTCCCCCTTCGGGGCCGAGGTCTACTATATAGTCGGCAATTTTTATTACGTCAAGATTGTGTTCTATGACGATAACCGTATTGCCGTTATCCCTTAACTTATAAAGTATGTCGATAAGTTTCGATACGTCGTATGAATGAAGCCCCGTCGTAGGTTCGTCGAGGATATAAAGGGTTTTGCCGGTTGCCCGTCTTGATAACTCGGTTGCAAGTTTTACCCTTTGCGCCTCCCCGCCGGATAGAGTAGTGGCAGGCTGTCCCAGTTTGATATATCCGAGGCCGACGTCTTGTAAGCATTTGACTTTTGAATAAATGCGCTGAATGTTTTCGAAATAATCGACGGCTTCGTCAACGGTCATATCTAGAACGTCGGATATAGACTTTCCTTTATACTTAACCTGCAAAGTTTCACGGTTGTAACGCTGACCTTTGCAGACCTCGCAGGTAACGAAAACGTCGGGTAAAAAGTTCATGGGAATCTTTATAATTCCGTCCCCTTCGCAATGTTCGCAACGGCCGCCGGATACGTTAAAGGAAAATCTTCCTGCCTTGTATCCCCTTTCCTTTGCGTCGGGCGTGGAGGCGAAAAGTTCACGTATATACCCGAAAACGCCTGTATAAGTGGCGGGGTTGGAGCGAGGTGTTCTGCCTATCGGAGATTGATCGATATTGATTACTTTATCGAAATATTCTATCCCGGAAACCGCCTTACAGCCGTCAACACTGTCCTTACTGTGGGAAATTTTAGCGTTGACTGCGGGATAGAGGGTTTCGTTAATAAGGCTTGATTTACCGCTTCCCGATACACCGGTCACTGCACAAATAACGCCTACGGGGATATCCACGTTTATGTTTTTGAGATTGTTTTTAACCGCACCTTTTATGGAAAGGTATCTGCCGTCGGGCTGTTTACGGCAAGCAGGAACGGCTATCGTTCTTCTTCCCGCAAGATAGTCCCCAGTAATGGAATCGGGACAGGCGGCAATGTCTTTAGGACTTCCGCAAGCGACTACGCTTCCGCCGTGCACCCCTGCTTTGGGACCTATATCCACTATAAAGTCCGCAGATTTTATGGTGTCTTCGTCGTGTTCGACTACTATAAGGGTATTACCTAAATCACGAAGGTTTTTAAGTGTAGCAAGAAGCTTTTCGTTATCTCTCTGGTGAAGCCCGATTGAAGGCTCGTCCAAAATATAAAGTACGCCTGTAAGGCCGCTTCCTATCTGCGTAGCTAAGCGGATACGCTGTGATTCCCCGCCCGAAAGGGTGCTTGCAGAGCGTGATAAAGTAAGATAATCAAGCCCGACGTTTAACAAAAAATTAAGCCTTGCTTTGATTTCTTTAAGTATCGGCGTGGCGATTATTTTTTCGCTTTCGGAAAGAGAAAGTGAGGCTATATGCCCGTTAACGCCATTTATTGACCTATTACAAAGGTCGTCTATGTTGAGTCCGCCGACGGTTACGGCTAATGCTTTATCGGAAAGTCTTTTGCCGTGGCAAGCGCTGCAAGGGGTCTTTACCATGTACTTTTCAAGTTCCCCTTTTATATACTCGCTAGTGGTTTCACGGTACCTTCTCTCTAAGTTTGGGATAACCCCTTCATACCTGCTTAAAAAGGTTCCTTTTGAAGTCCTCGTGGCGTAACTGACTTCTATTTTTTCGCCGTCGTTACCGTATAAAAGCATATGAATTATGTCTTTCGGAAGGTCTTTAACGGGTGTGTCGAGGCTGAAACCGTAACGTTTTGAAAGGGCACGGAACATCATTTCCGACATTTTGCCGGTATCCATATTCCAACCGCTTACCGACATTGCGCCTTCTCGTAGACTCTTATTCCAATCCTTAACAACCTTATCAACGTCGAAGGAATCTTTATAGCCAAGCCCGTAACATTCCGGACATGCGCCGAAAGGGTTATTGAAGGAAAAAAGCCTCGGCTCCAGTTCTTCCATGCTTATTCCGCAGTCGGGGCAGGAATACTTTGTGGAATACAAAGTGGAATTACCGTCGCACTCGATCATAACCAGCCCGTCGGCAAGTTTTACTGCCGTTTCGATACTGTCGGTAAGGCGTTTTTCTATGCCTTCCTTTATAACAAGCCTGTCTACTACGAGGTTTATATTATGTTTTATGTTTTTTTCGAGTTTTATGTCGTCCGTAAGTTCGTAGACGGTGCCGTCGATTTCCACACGAACGAATCCGCTTTTACGATAACTATCGAGTTCGGTTTTAAACTCCCCTTTTCTGCCTCTTACAACGGGGGCGTTCACCAAAATTTTGGACCTTTCCGGCATAAGTTTTACCCTGTCGACGATTTGGTCCACCGTCTGGCGGGATATGACCCTACCACAACGAGGACAGTGCGGAACGCCTATCCTTGCGTACAAAAGTCTTAAATAATCGTAGATTTCCGTAACCGTGCCTACAGTTGAGCGCGGGTTGTTATTTGTGGTTTTTTGGTCGATCGCGATTGCAGGTGAAAGTCCTTCTATTCTGTCGACGTCCGGCTTGGACATCTGTCCCAAAAACATTCTTGCGTAACTAGATAAGCTTTCCATGTATCTTCTTTGCCCTTCCGCAAAAATGGTGTCGAACGCCAAAGTGGACTTTCCGCTGCCGGAAAGCCCCGTAAATACCACTAATTTATCCCTTGGAATATCTAAATCTATATTTTTTAAGTTGTTTTCACGTGCGCCGCGAATTGTAATGTAATTTTTCATTTATTTCCGTAATTTTTTCTTTAATTCCGTAATGGTATCCCTTATTTCTATACATCGTTCGAAATCGAGAGATGATGAAAAGACCTTCAAAAGCCCCTTAAGCCTTTCGATTTCCTGCGGGATATCCTGCATCTTTATGTCGCCGACCTTGCTTGATTTTTTGGTGATTTCAAGGTTTTGGCGTACTTCTTTTATGATTGTTTTAGGCACTATGCCGTGCGCTTTGTTGTAATCCTCTTGAGTTTTGCGGCGGCGCTTGGTTTCGTCGATTGCGCGCTTCATACTGCCCGTTATAACGTCCGCATACATGATAACTCTGCCTTCGGCGTTACGGGCGGTTCTTCCCACCGTCTGTATAAGCGCGGTGTCGCTACGCAGAAAGCCCTCCTTATCCGCATCGAGTATGGCAACGAGTTTGACTTCGGGTAAATCCAAGCCCTCTCTTAAAAGGTTGATACCTATAAGCACGTTGATTTCGCCCGTTCTTAATTCGTTTATGATGTCGATACGCTCTAACGTATCGATATCGCTGTGCATGTACCTTACTTTATGGCCGTGTTCCTTTAAGTAGTCGGTAAGGCTTTCCGCCATTTTTTTGGTTAGCGTAGTTACAAGCACCCTGCCGCCTTCGCCTACTACTTTTACGATTTCGTCGTTAAGGTCGTCTATCTGCCCTTCGGTTTTTCTGACCTCTATCGGCGGGTCCAAAAGACCGGTCGGACGGATAAGCTGTTCCACCGTCTGGTCGGATAAACCGAGTTCGTATGGGTTTGGCGTTGCCGAAACGCAGATTATCTGCGGAATACGGGCTTCGAATTCTTCGAATTTTAAAGGTCTGTTATCGAATGCGCTTTTTAGTCTGAAACCGTAATCGACAAGGTTGGTTTTTCTCGACCTGTCGCCGTTATACATTGCACGAAGCTGAGGAAGCGTCATATGGCTTTCGTCAACGATGATAAGAAAATCGTCCGGAAAGTAGTCCAAAAGGGTAAAAGGCGGCTCGCCGGGGACCCTGCCGTCAAAATAGCGGCTGTAATTTTCCACGCCACTGCAATAACCGATTTCCGACATCATTTCTATATCGTAGTTGGTGCGCTGATTGAGCCTTTGCGCTTCTAAAAGTTTGCCGTTATTTTTTAAGTCTTCAACCTCGACTTCCATATCCTTGCGGATTTGGTTAAGTGCTGCGGAAAGTTTTTCGCTTCCGACGGCGTAATGGGAGGCGGGGAAAATCGCAACGTGGTTAAGTTCGCTTAAAACGTTGCCTGTAACGTAATCGGTTTCGCAAATCCTGTCGATTTCGTCGCCGAAAAATTCCACACGGATAACGACTTCGGAATTCGAGGACGGGAAAATATCCACCGTGTCGCCGCGAACCCTAAATGAAGAACGCTGAAAATCCACGTCCCGACGCTCATACTGTATGTCGATAAGTTTTCTTAAAAGTGCATCACGGCTTATTTCCATGCCCGGACGAAGGGAAACGGACAGCCGATAATATTCTTCGGGGGCGCCGAGACCGTATATACAGGAAACGGAGGCAACCACTATTACGTCCCGACGTTCTGCAAGCGAACAGGTCGCACTGTGGCGTAGTTTATCGATTTCGTCGTTTATGGAAAGGTCCTTTTCGATATACGTGTCCGTGCTTGGAATGTAGGATTCCGGCTGATAATAGTCGTAATATGAAACGAAATATTCCACACGGTTTTCGGGGAAAAATTCCTTAAATTCGCTGCAAAGTTGAGCGGCAAGGGTTTTGTTGTGCGCTATTACCAAAGTCGGCCTTTCGCAATTCGCGATAACGTTTGCCATAGTAAAAGTTTTACCGCTGCCCGTAACACCGACTAAGACCTGCGTCCTTAATCCGTCTTTTACGCCCTCGGTAAGTTTTTCTATTGCCTGCGGCTGATCACCGGTCGGCTTAAATTTACTTTGTAACTTGAATAACGACATCGTTTTATCCCTTTTAAGCGGTAAACTGCTTCGATTTGCACTAAAAATAGAGGTCAAATTTTGCTCAAAGCATAACTTTCATACCGCTCAAATGCGAACATATATTCTATTATAACACAACGCTTTTACGATATAAAGCATTTTTAAGCTGTTTTTGGGGTGATTTTTAAGATTTTAGCTCCCTTTTTCAGAACAAAAAAAACAATAGTCTGCCCACCAAAAAGGTAATAAAGCCGGTTACCACCGCAAAAAAAATTTTGCTTATTATCGTACGCTTTTGCTGTTCGGACTCACGACGGAAGGAATAGCCTTTACTTAAAAGGTTTATACAAAAAATTTCCTCACCGTTTTTGTCGCAGGTGATAAGGTCGTAGTAGTTATCAAGCTCTAAAGATTTTACGGTGGATTTTATTTTTGCATCCGAAAGCGTATGCTTTTTCAAATGGGCTTGAATTTCCTCCGTGGAAATCAGGCACGAGCCTTTGTTACCGCACTTTTCATAGATTACGGACATAATGGATTTTTCGGTTTTATTCAGCATAGCGCACCTATGATAATAAGGGTAAGCCCTCCGAAAACTATCCCGAAAAATATTGCCATAAAATTATAAATGTAGGGCAATAGGTCGGTTTTCGGCTTATTTTGAGTGCGTTCTTCCTTCAAATCCGTTTCGCAATAAAGCCTTCCTTTAGGTGTTAAGGACAAACAAAATTCCCCGTCGCGGTCGTAACGAATGCTTAAATAACCTTTTTGGGAAAGAGTGACAAGCATCTGCCAAATAAGGTCCTTATCAGCACCGAAGCGTTCGGGGAATTCTAAAATGAGTTCGTCCGAAGTTACTACTTTATAACTTCCGAACGAACATTTTTTATTTAATATTTTAAGTAAAACCGCAGTTCTTTCGTCCAACATATTCATATTAAGTATGAGTTTTTGTCGGACATTTTATTTATTAAGCCGCAACGAAAATGATAAACGAAACAATCATGAAAAGGTTCACAAAAGTTGCGACAAGGCCTACCCAAAAGCCCCACTTGTTTATCTGCGAATCTTTGACTTTCAATCCTTTTATAGAGCCGATCATACCTATCAACGAAAGGACTATGCCGGGAAATACGAGAATTGAAAGCAAAAGTCCCAAAACACTTAATATTAGGTTTACCATAGCGCCGGAACTGCGTTCCACAAACTTAACGGGGTATGCGTTTTGCGGTGCATCGTCGGAAAAAATCCGTTCTATAGGTTCACGTTTTTCGGCGGCTTCGGTTTGAGCATTTTCAACTTCTTCCGTCATAATTACGCCTTCCTGCGTTTCAACTTCATGAGCGGTTTCAACGGAAGAAGCGTCCTGTACGGGATCTTTCTGCAACATTTCTTGAGTTTCTTTTTCGGTTTCGACAGCTTGGGGATCTTCCGTCGAAACAGATGCTTCTTGAAGCTCAGTTTCGGATATTTGGGAATCTTCTGCGGAATTTACGAAAGTTTCCTTATTTTCGTCCATAATTAGTTTCCTTTATAAATTTATTTTGTAATCGGTATTTAAAAAAATTTGTTTTTTTACTTAAAAATCGTTGACAACCTATTAAAATAATAGTAGAATATTAACGCTTGCTGCGAAAGTTAGCAAATTTCGTCGGGGTGGCGGAATCGGCAGACGCGTACGTTTGAGGGGCGTATGGTTAACCCGTGTGAGTTCAAGTCTCATCCTCGACACCAAATCGGTCGTTACTTTTGTAACGACCTTTTTTCATGCCGTTTTTTGTGAGTATGGAGTGAAGCGTGTAATGTGGTGATACACAATTACCATATAGAACTTATATTTGCTTTGGTGTCTGGATTGCCGCGTCGCTTACGCTCCTCGCAATGACGGAAAGGTAAAAATGCCTTACGTCGTATTGCGGATTTAAACTTATTATTGAAGTTCCCTTCTTGCGGGAACAGCCAATCCCTCGTCGGCAGTCGCCGACAGCTCCCTTTACTACGTACGGAGCCAAGCTGATGCAAAATTAGCTTTAGCTTCCGGATTGCCACGTCGCTTCGCGCCTCGCAATGACGGATAAAGTAATGGATTGCTTCGGCAATAAATTGCCTCGCAATGACGGAAAGGTAAAAATGCCTTACGTCGTATTGCGGATTTAAACTTATTATTGAAGTTCCCTTCTTGCGGGAACAGACTTTCCACTCTTCTCTATGCTTTTAGACCGCTAACGGGCTTATAGCCTCACTTTTGGGTTTTTACAACTATTATTTATAGCTCTTCAGAGCGCATTACTGCGTATCTTACTGCGCCGTAAAAACCTGCGTCGTTGCCGAGAGTCGCAGTCAAAATTTCGATAGGAGCGTAACTTACTCCGCCGTAAATATGTTTATGAACGAGTTTCTTTAAGGGCTTAAACAAAAGTTCACCCTCGGCGCAGATGCCGCCGCCCAAAACTACAGCTTCGGGGCGGAATTCGTTGCAAAGGTTCAAAACGCCTTCGGAAAGGTACTTAACGTAGGTATTTACAACTTTTTTAGCCGTTTTATCCCCTGCACGCAAACCGTCGAAAGCGGTTTTGCCATCAACTTTATCGATATTGCCGTCTACAAGTTTCCAAAGATAACTGTCCTTATCCTTTAACATTGCCTTTTTGGTTTGGCGGATAAGTGCGGTTGCGGAGGCATAGGCTTCGAAACAGCCTTTTCTTCCGCAGGAACAAAGTTCGCCGCCCATTTTTATGACGGCGTGCCCTATTTCGGCGCCCACAGATTTATAGCCTTCGAAAAGTTCGCCGTCTATAATGATTCCACCGCCGACGCCCGTGCCCAAGGTAATGAAAATTATGTTCTTATAAGACTTACCGGAGCCGTAAAACTGCTCACCCAAAGCGGCAACGTTGGCGTCGTTTGCAACGAATACGGGAACGTCTATATATTTACGCATTTCAGCGGATAAGTCAACATTTTTCCAACCGATATTGTTGTTGTAAATTACAATGCCGTTTGCGCTGTCTATAGACCCAGGAGAGCCTATTCCGATTGCGGAAACATTAACCGCTAATTTTTCCTGCATGGAAATTACGAGTTTGGACATATCTTCAATAATTTCCGAATACGGTCTTTCCTTTCCGGTAGGAATTTTATCCTTAGAAAGAACTAAGCCGTCCGAATCTATTATGGCGCACTTTACAAAAGTTCCGCCTAAGTCAATACCTGCATAATACTTTTTCATATTAACACCTCTTTCGGTATAAGTAAATTATATCACGAAATCAAATCATTTACAACAATGTTTTATAAAAAACTTTTAAAAGATTTTTGATTTTTGTCAAGTAGTTTTTAATCTGAAAACAGACGAAAGTCCGCCAATAGGACTGTTATCGGCTTAATAACCTATTGCTATTGCTATGCCGATAAGGGCTATCGCTATGGCAAAAACCACGATAAACAGCAGCCAACTTTTTTTGAGCCAGCCCAAGTAACTGTCCCCCGTCATCGAAAGCCCTATAAGAAGAACAGGTGAAGTCGGGAACAAAACGTTTGTAAAACCGTCCGAGAAAAGGTATACCAAAACGATAAGTTCGGGGGAAACGTTAAGTGCTCCCGAAGATAAAACGCCCGAAAGTACGCCCATTACGAAAACGGCTTTTGCGGTGGAACTGCTGACGAAAAACTCAAGCACCAAAATTATGGCGAAAATGGTAAGCACTGCAGAAAACGTGGATTTACCGATAACCGCTTTTTGAATTAGGTGTGTTATCGTATCTATAACCTGCCCTTCCACAAGTATGTACTTTATACTGAAAGCAAGTAGTACCATTACGACGGAAGGAAGGGCGGAAACTACGCCTTTTAAAAAGCCCTTAAACGTGTTTTTCGTTCCACATGCAATAAAGCCTGCGGTAAGCCCGCCGATCAAAAATACCGCAATCAAAACGGCTATGGAAATATCCCTAAGCGCCGGCACGGAGGAAGCGATAAGAACGGTTGCAAAACCGATAAGCAGGAAAACGGTGTAAATGATAAACTTTCGCTTATCGGAATCTACGTTCGGATCCTCGGGAAAAACTTTGTTTTCGGTAACGGCTGCCTTTCCCCTTTTGGTTTTCAAATACACGAAGCCCAAAAGCAAAAGATAATAAATTGCGAAAACGATAAGTCTGAACCAAATATTTTTAGTTACGCTTGCGCCTATTAAAGAAGAAGCGTACACGACGGTAAAAGGGTTCGTGATACCGACCGAAAAACCTATGCCCGTTGCAAGCGTGCAGACCGCAAAACTCATGCTTAAGTCGTAACCTAAGGTTACGCATACCGCCATAACCATGGGAAGAAGCAAAAGCGTTTCTTCAAACAGCCCGAAGCACGAGCCTAAAATCATGAAAAACAGAGTGCAGATTGCGAGGAACAAAAACTTTTTGGTTTTGAATTTGTTTACGAATCTACTGACTATCGCCTGCATGCCGCCGCAGTCTATCATTACCTGAAAAACGCCTGCGATGGTAAGCAAGAACACTATAAGCATGAGCGGCTGCAAAAAGCCGTCCGCCGTAAACATCATTATCGGCGCAAAAATGCCTTTAAAGATATTTATGCCGCTTGCGTTATCCAAAGATACGAACTTGTTGTAATCGGTTACGCCGTTTACGGTTTCGAAGTACCCTTGGGGCAAAACGTAGGTAAGCACTATGGAAATAACCATAAAACCGACCAAAACGAGCAATGACGCAAGGTATATGGCACGAGAATACTTGATTATAGAGGTATTCTTTGTTTCATTAGCTTTTGATTCATTCATTTTCGATATTCCTCTGCAAAAGGTCCCAACGCAAGGACCATTTTACCACCGTTTGGGGATTTTCGGGGTAAAAATATATGAGTTCGGTGCCGACGTAGAATTCGAATTCTTCATTACAACTAAACGCCAAAGACGGCATTTCCTTTACCGTTTTTTTGTACGTTACCGAATTTTCGCCATCCGTTCCGACGTAAGTAATACCTTCGTCGTCCATGGTAACCACGCCGCTGCCGCACTTTTCCATTTTGCCTTTACAAAGTTTTGCCACGTAACAGTTCTCACGGTAGGTCTTTCCGCTGTCAGACTTTAACGCCTGCTTTTCAGCTTCGCACCAATCGGAAATTTTCGTGCCGTCGTTTAGTTTGTAACCGTCGTCGAAAACAAAATCTTCACCGCACGCAGAGCAGTGCAAGCGGTTATCGTGCGAGGAAAGCGTGTATTCGCTTCCACACGATTTGCAACGATAAAGGATATTTTCAAGCCCGCATATGTTTGCTTGCTCGTATTTTTTGTCGACCAAAGCGTAATTATCTGTTTCGTCGTAGGTGTAAAATTCGTCAAGCTTGCGGGAAATTTCCTCGTCGGTTGCGGTTTTGAGTTCTTCCGCGGTAAAAAGCGGTTTAAGATAAAGGTCTATTTGGTGCCTTACGAAAAAGTTGCGCCACTTGGGTCTTGAAAAATAGCCGCCCACGGTGTAAAAGCCGTACACGTCGACGCCGTACTTTTTAATAAGTTTTTCGGTGTTTTTAGCAGCACCCATTCCGTGCCCGTCGTTTGAAAGTCTGCCTTCGGAATAGATTATGACCGGACATTTTTGGTCGATTGCCGAGCGCATATAGCGCATGGTATCGATATCGACAGTAAAAAGGCGTTTTGGAATGGCGCCAAGCCGCTTTACGAAAAAGCTGGTCTTTTTGTCCTCGAAGAAAAACCTGTTACAAACGTACGCCGGTCTTTCCGGGTAAAGCGCCTTACCGGTAAAGTAAAAGTCGAAAAAGGAAGTGTGTCTGCCGAGAACTATATACGGCTTGTTTTTAGGCCTTACGCAATCCTTTTTGCGAATTTTCAGCTTTATGGAAAGATAAAGGTTTACGAAAAAGTAAACTATATGGTAGAAAAGAAAGTTCGACCTGTCATACGCCTTTTTGAAAAACTTGCGTTTTATCAGGGACACGAGGAAAAACAGCAGTAAAAACATTAAAATTATAACGACCGTGATCGCTATAATAAACTGCGCAGTCCCCCGTCCGAGGAAATTATACATTACGTTACCGACGCAATAGGAAGTTAATATCGAAGGTATTACCCCCGTAGTGCAAACGAGCGCGTAGCGTGGATATTTTATTTTGCTTGACGACGCAAAATATGCGATTGCGCCGAACGGTATAAGCGGCATAATGAACAATATGTACATTATTACCGTCATGGAAACGTCCTTATTGATTTTTGAAATCAACGCTTCTATCTTGCCGGTTTTACTTTCGATGTAGTCGAGGCGAAGGTGCAGGCATCTTACGATAAGGAATATTACTGAAGAGCCCATAAACACGCCCAGCATACAGAGTGGCAGCGCTATATATACGGGGTATGCAAGCCCCGCTGATATCTGAACGAATTCTGCAGGAATAAAAACGACTACCATTTGCGCCATTTCGAGGAAGGCTATCATAAAAGCGCCCTTTACCCCGAAACTTTTCAGATAGGTTTTTATCTGTGTATAATCCTTTTTGTCGTTTAAGCGATAAAGTTCCAGAACCTGATCGGCTATATTGTAGTAAACGTACCCTATCAATAAAATTATGGCTACGACTATGGAATATTCTATAATCTTTCTTAGTAAACTTCTGTTTTTTCTTCCAGCCTTTCCCATAGCGCACCCGAACGTTACCATATTAGTGCAGCCTTTATTTGAGGCTCGCACCCGAATTTATATTTTATCATATATACTTAGTTAAATCAAGTATTTGGCAAATATTTACAGTTATAAAATTCGTACACTAAAAAAACGGCAACGTTACGTTACCGTCAGTGATTTTTTGATTTTTGGTTGTCATATCAGGTGCGTATGGTTTCACAAATCAGGTGCGCACCGTTTCACGAGAAAGGTTTTGCATAACCTTTAAAGCCTCGTCCGCGACCCCTTCTTCGGTTAAGCCTTTGGAAAGAAGACCGTGAACGTCAAAGGGCTTGGATATCAGAATCTTTTTTTCCTTCGTGCCGAAATAGCAGACGTAGACGGGAAGGGATTCACCACGCAATCTTTTATACACCTTTGAAAGAGCAACAAACCCGCAGTGAAGGGCCTCGGGCGGATTTTTGTAGCCTTCTTCGGAATCCTCCG
>CATZIC010000010.1 GCA_958419945.1 uncultured Clostridia bacterium
TTACGGCGGACGGCACCGTATACGGCGATAAACCTGTTTATACCTTCAAAATTTACAGCGGTGAAACACTTGTTGCAACCGTAGACGGCGGCAATTTAAGCGCGCAACTTCCCTTGGGAACCTACTATATCGAGGCTTTAACCGCCGATCCCAACTACGTTGCTACCTGCATTAAAAAAGGCGAAATAACCGTAGTTGAAGCAAACGACTACTACACCGTTACGGTAGCATTCTATAACGGAAGCGAAGTCGTTACTTCTCACGTTTACGACGGCAGCGTAATAACCCCCGTTGCAACCGTAGTTGTAAAGGACACCGGTGCACCCGTAACGCAGGGCGTTTCGGTAGACGCACCCGTTATCAAAAATGCGGGCACCTACTCGGTAAACGTCAGCGTAAACGACGCTACCTATACGGGATTAGCAACCTTCACGGTTGAAAAATTACAGTTAACTCTCTCCGTTTCCGCTCAAACTTTGGTATATAACGGGGAAATCTCCGCTCCGCAAATTATTGCTACCAATTTGGTGGACGGCGACGTCGTAACCGTGGTTTCCAAAGGAACGGAAAACCGCACGGTAGGCTCATATACACTTACCGCACAGGAAATTCAGGGCGAAGCAAAAGACAACTATAAGCTTCCCGAAAACGCTACCGTAAGTTACGAAATCGTCAAACGCCCGATAACCGTAGTTATAAATGCGGCAACAAGCGTTTACGGAGACAACCTTGCTAATCTTACGGCAGAACTTTTCGAAAACTCTACCTTAGGCACGGGCGACAACTTCAATTCGCTGTTTGCACTTTCCGTAGAGGCTGTAAACGCAGGCAGTTACGACGTTAAAGGGGAAACTTTAAACCAAAACTACGATATAACCTTCG
The DNA here is from genome assembly GCA_958419945.1 of uncultured Clostridia bacterium. Classification (GTDB taxonomy): domain Bacteria; phylum Bacillota; class Clostridia; order Christensenellales; family Borkfalkiaceae; genus UBA4636. The sequence continues at coordinate 883 of CATZIC010000010.1, forward strand.
TCGGCGGCGAAAAGGCTTACACCATAACCCAAAGACCTATAACACTCGGCGTAAACGGCGTAACGCAGATCTACGGCGACGATGAAAAGGCACTTTCCGTTTCAGGTATAATAGACGGAAGCCTGGTCGGAAACGACGGTTTGGACGGAATGTACGAGCTCGTCCGTGAAAACGGTTTGAACGTCGGCAGTTACCAAATTAAGGGCGTCGATAAATCCGACAACTACGTTATAACATTTACACCGGCAACCTACACGATAGAGAAAAGACCTATAACCGTACTTTTAGAGGACGTAACGCAGGTTTACGGCGATAGCGAAACCGCATTTAACTTCACGGTAACGCAGGGCAATCTTTGCTACGACGATACCGCAAAAGATCTTTTGAACGTAGTTCGCGAGGAAGGCTACATGGTCGGCAGTTATGCGCTTACCGCAACCCCGAAAGAGGGGAACTATGCTGTAACGGTTGCCTACACGCAGACAAACAAATCGGCGTACACTATCTTAAAGCGCCCCGCAACCATAACGGTTAACCACGTTCAGGTGGAAAACACCGTCGGTTGGGACGGTTTAGCGGCTACCATACAAAACGCTTATACCGTGGAAGGCACCGTTAATAACGACAATTTAAACGTAGAGGTCTACGCACTGTTTGGATCAAACGAGCCTTTAACAAAGGAAAACTTCAACAGACTGTTTGCAGGCGGAGCGCACACCCTTACTGCACGCTATTTAAACGAAAACTACAACGTAACGGTAGTTAGCGGCGAACTTTTCGTATCCCTTCCCGGCGTATCCGTTCAAAATCTCGTATCAACCTACGTTTACAGCGGCTCGGAAATCCGTGCATTCTCACTTTCCAACGTTCACGGCGCACTTGAAAGCGCAACCGAAAACACCTTCCGCGCAACCTACTATAAGCAGGGTGAAGACCTTCCTTTAAGTGCAATGGTAGGTGCCGGCGTATACCGCATGGTGGTTGAAATCGTCAATACCGACGCTTACGTTTGGGCGGACGGCGCTACTACGGAATTCACCGTTACCGTCGACAAAAAGGATATTTCCGAGGCCATAGACGTCGTAAGAGAGGATAAAATCTACGTCGTAAAACGCAACGGACTTAATATTCCCGCAGTGGTAAACGGCTATGACGTAAACGTGGACGTAACTTATACTTTAAACGGTGAAACCGTTCCTTCGCTTGAAAGCTTCGGTTACTACACCATGACGGTTACCATTGTTGACGACAACTATCAAGGAGCTTTATCCGAAAACTTTTATTTGGTTGAAAACGCCTACGTTCGTGTAAGGGATATAATTTCCGCTAAAGTTGCCATACCGGAACTTAACGGCGAAGAACTTATTTCCACGATAAACGGCGCAAAAACCGTTATAGATAATTTAACCGAATCCGACAAATGGCAGGTTGCCGATAACCTTGAATGGCAGGAAGCAATAAACTTTGTCAATAACGAATGGGTTGTTTTAGGCAAGATACAGGAGATTGAAAAAGATATTGAAAAATATCCTTCTGCGACCGGAAAGGAAGACTCATTATTAAGACTTATCGCAATCCGCAATAAACTTAACGATTTCACGGAAGGCGATTGGCAGGTTGTATCCACACACGCCGACTATGAAAAGGTTGTAAGCGATTATTCAGCTTTATGGACGGCGATGAGGCAGGATGCAAATAACGCTACTACCACCCTGCAAAAAGCATACGGCGGACTACTTTCACAAGTTCTTACCGCCATTGCCGCATTATACGGCGCAGCAGTGGTCATTAAAATGATTTTCGGACGCTAAGGAGGTTAATTATCATGAAAAAATCATTTGTATTTTTAGTCGTTTTCACTATTCTCGTCCTCTCGGCGTCTGTACTTTCCGCATGCGGTAACCAAAACGCCGTGTATCTTGACGACGTTAACGAACGTATAAAACTTGCCACCACGGCAAAGACTGCCAAGTATTCCGCAACGCTTTACGCAGGCGAGACCGTTTTTAATAGTAAAGTAACAAACTTTACTCGCAACGGGGACGGCAGCGTAACCGTTGCGGCCGAGGTGAAATCATTAAATCCCGAACCTACGGGCGATCCGTACGTTACCGAAACGGACTCGAAAACCTATTCGGCGGAAGAAGCCGCTTTCCCCGCAATTAAAGAGATAAAAATCGAGTATTGCGAAAACGAGGTTTGTAACGTTAAGCAAGACGTTGGCGAAATAAAGGTAGACTTTGTTCCCAACGCGTTGGCGCTTAAAGAAATGTTCGGTTTTACCGATGAGGAAATAGCTTCCGTAAAGGATGCAAAACTTCTTATCGAACTTACCGATAAACCTTTTTCCTACCGCCTGACTTACACGGTAGACGGATACACTGCGGTAATAGAATTAGTATTAACCTATTAAGTTACCGATTTCGGCAGGGGACGGCTAAGGCCGTCCCCCCAAGCCGTTTTTAATGTAGAACCGCCGACGTTCGGCAAAGGATAAAATTATGAATTTACAAGATAACGGTAACCTTTCTTTAAAAGAAAAAACCGTAGAAATAAAAAACTTAAGCAAGCGCTACTTAAAATCGGAAAATTATGCCGTTAAAGACCTTTCTTTAGAGTGCTTTTCCGGTGAAATAGTGGGGCTTTTGGGAAAAAACGGCGCCGGAAAGTCCACAACCATAAAATGCCTTACCGGCTTTTTCCCTTTTAACGAAGGAGTTATAACCGTATGCGGACATGATATCGTAAAGGATGCAATTTCTGCAAAACAATGCATAGGTTACGTACCCGATAACCGTGCCATGTTCGACCGCTTAACCGGCACCGAATATATAAATCTTATTGCGGATATCCATAAAACACCGATAGAAGAAAGATCTTCCCGCATTGCGGAAATGCAGTATATTTTCAGATTAGGAAATAAAATCGACGATATAATAGCCTCATATTCCCACGGCATGCGCCAAAAAATCTGTATAATGGCATCGCTTATCCATAAACCCCGTCTTTGGATTTTGGACGAACCTTTAACGGGGCTTGACCCGCAGACCTCTAAAGCCTTAAGGGAATATATGCAGTATTACAAAAGCCTTAATAACACGGTTTTGTACTCTTCGCACAACCTTGACGCAGTTGAAAAAACCTGCGATCGCGCATATATCATAAACGACGGCAAATTAGACGAAAGCATAGACATTGCCGCTTTTAAGAAAAACAACCCCACGAGAAGTCTTGAAGAAGTCTTTATCGACCGCTTTATCGAGGACTAAGGGGGCTTTATGCGCACGGTTATATTATTGTTTAAAAAGGATTTTAACGAAAGGTATTCGACATTTAAGGGTGATAAAGCCCACAAAGACCTTTTCGGCGTAATCTCAACCTTTATTTTGCTTGCGGTTTTATACGCAACGTTCGTGTTCGTGTTTTCCCGCTTTGTAAACACTTATCTCGGTGCGGTTTTCGGCGAGCCTGACACCGAAGGGGTAAAGCGTGTTTACGAACTTTCCACAATGGTTTACGCTGCGGTTTTAATTCTTAATACCCTCGTCGGTATAAAGAAAATCCAAACTTCGCTATCGTACGCTAAGGATGCCGAAGTCCTTTTGTGTCAGCCCATTTCCGCAACCCAACTTTTTGTTTATAAACTGCTCAAAATCTACTTTGCCGAGATTTTATCGAGTGCGCTCGTTTTGATTCCTGCGGCAATAGTTTTGGACGTAAATTCCACGCACGCAGGCGGTTTTTGGTACTATAGCGCCACTTTTTTGCAGGTTTTGTCCCTTCCGTTACTGTCTTGTGCGCTGTCAACCCTTATTTCTCTTCCGTTTTCTTCGCTTATGCGGTTTGTGGAAAGAAAGTTTATTTTGCACCTTTTAATCTACGTAGCAGTTATAGCGTTTGCGTTTTTGTTGTACGGCAGATTTTTAAAGGTTTTAACTTCGCTTTTAAACACGGGGGATATAGATTACGTTTTTAACCGTACCACGATTTATAAAATTTCTACCGTAGTATCGTATGCGTACCCGGCAAACCTTCTTTCAAACTTTCTGTTCGGCAAAAATCTTCTCATAAGCCTTCTTATAATCCTTGCAATCAGCCTTGTTTCCGCCACGGTTACTTATTTTATAATCCGCGCGGTATTTACCAAAGCTTTGCAACTTAAAATGGAAGGGGAAGGAAAGGTTTTCCACCGTGCAAAAAAAGAAAAACAAAAAAGTCCGCTTTATAGCCTTATTTGTAAGGAATTTACAGTAATTTTAAGAACCCCAACGTACGCATTTTCATATTTGGCAACAACCTTTACGTTGCCGCTTATGGTGTACGTATGCGTAAATTTAATGCGTAATATGGTATCAGCCCTTACCGTAATAAATTGTGATTACGAAGTAGCAATTTTCGTTATCGCAATGTTTTCGGTTTTAACAAACACTTTCTGCACGACCAATATTTCAAGGGACGGCAAAATGCTCAGCATGCTAAAAACATTGCCCGTAAAAGGCAGTACAGTGGTTTTGGCTAAAATCATTTTCTGCATGGCGGCATCCCTCGTTTCGCTTATCGGTAGCGTTATCGTTTTGATGGCAGTGGGGTATCTGAATTGGTGGCAGGCTATAATCATTTTCATTTCCGCGTCCATGCTGTCGTTTTCCGAAGTAGCTTTCGCCACAAGAAAGGATTTAAACAATCCCACCCTTCCAAATAGCGATCGTGAAATCGTGGAAGATAGCAACCGCACGGTAAGCGAAGTGGTGTTTATCGGGCTTATAGCCGCCCTTTTGTGTGGTGCAGGGGCTTTGGCTATCTCTGCGGTATTAGGTCTTATTTATAGTTATAGCACGGTCGTATGGGCGTCTATCGGCTTCGTTATTTTAGTGGTTGGCGTTCTGTTCCTGCTTTCTTCTATCTACCTGAAAAAAGGGTTGGAACAAAAATTTTACGAAACGGAAGTATGAGGTGAGTGATGAAAGATATGAAAACAAAAGTTATCGCCCTGATGCTCGTTATCCCGTTGATGTTGATTTTTTCCACCTCGACGGTGATAAAATCCACGGAAATTTTAGTAAACGTTCCCGTTTCTTCCGTGGAAATTACAGGCGATAAAATCCGCTATATCGACGTAGCGGAAAAAGAAAAATTAAAACTCGACGTAAAGGTTTATCCCGAAAACGCAACGAATAAAAAAGTAACTTTTACAACAGAACCCGTTTCCGGTCAGAAAGCTGCAAGTGTGAAAATCGATGATAACGGGCTTATAGCCCCACTTTCTACAGGTAGTGTTACGATTATTGCCAACGCAGACGGCGGAAGAATGGACCGCGTACAGCTTAATATTATAAGTACTAAGCCCGTGCTTGGCGAGGTTGAAAAAACCGACGAAGAAATCGTTATAAACGAAGGCACTTCGCAGCCAATGAGCGGTAAATTCACAAAACCCCAAACAGGCGCAATACAGTTTAAATATGAAAGCAGTAACACGGACGTTGCAACCGTAAGCGCATTAGGCACGTTAAAAGGTCTAAGGCAGGGTACCGCAACCATAACCGCAAGTTACGAAGGTATTTCCATTGACCAAGAAAGCGGCGAAGTTACCGAGGACACATATTCTTTAAGTTATCCCGTAACCGTCGTTATGACAAACGAATACGTAAGTTTCGGACAAGGGAATGAGAATTTGAATTGTTCTTTGTCCGGTAACGAAACCGAACTTTCCTTTGACGTAAACCTTCAGAAGTTAAAAAATAACCAATTAAGTTTGCAACTTTTCAAAACTTCCGACGAGGCGCAAGAGGGTGAACTGTTTCTAAGTTACGACCGTAATCTTCTCGAAATTTCCGAAAAATCGGTTGACGTAAACAGCGGCAGGGTGGACCTTACCGTAACCGTTAAAGAGGGTAAAGTACTCCCTACAACGGGTGAAGAAATTAAAATAATGTTAAAAAAGGGCGGAGAACTTCTTACGGTCGCAACCGCTTCGGTTTCGGTTGGCGGCGGAATAGACACCCCCGTGCCTTACGCCCGTTTCGATATGAACGAGGTTTCGGGCGCCGCACTTTTGGCAAAGTCAACCACCAACTCGGTGCCGTATGCCGAACTCGACGTCGGTAACGCAAAACAAGGTTCCTACTACGTGGTTTTCACTTCTGTAAACGAAAGCGTTCTTACCGCTTCATCCGGCGGTAACGTTTGCCTCGTTACTTCGAAAAGCGTAGGAAGCACGCAAATTAAAACCGCCGTTTACGACGCTATAACCGACGAAGAACTGTTTTCATCCGACTTTTCAGCCGACGATCCGCGCTATATCGAGCCCCTTTCGGTAGAGGTTTTAAACCCCTTCAGGCAACTTTCCGTAGAGCGTGAAAAGTCCTCTTTGGCAACCTATAAAGATGCGCTCGATTCGGAATTTGCAGTCGGCTACTACGACTTTTCGGGTGGAAGCCAAATATCGAATCTTGTCAAAAAAGAATTTTCCAAAACTTTGGTTAGCGGCATAAAAAACAACGGCGACAGAGCGGAAACCTCTATGGACTGCGTAACTTGGTCGTCGGACAATCCCGAAGTCGCTACAATCGAAAACGGAATATTCACATTAAAAGGCGGTGAAGGAAAGGTTACAATAACCGCAAAAAACGATTCCGCAATCCTTGAAAAGTTAAGCGCTTTAGACAACTCTTTCGAAACCGTAGCCGCATCGGTTACCGTAAACGTAAGGCGTAACGGCGTAAACGTAACCAATGACGAACAGCTTTACGCCATTACAAAAGACGGAAGTTACGAAGTTGTGCTGCAGTCCTCCGTAAGTTTAGGCGACGAACTAAAAACCGTGGAAAATTACGACACTTTCGACTACAAAAAGTATGCGGATATCTACACTTTCGAAACCGATTGCACTGCGGATAACACCTATTACCGCAACATCGGAAGAATAGAACAAAGCAAAATCCGTTGCGCAGTGGAATTCAAAAATAACCTTTACGGCAACGGCTACAGCATAGACGCAGATTGCCTTACCACCCAATACTTCCAAAAATCCGGTTCGAGAATCTTCAAAGGTCCTATAAACCTTGTAAGTTACTCGATTTCCGCATCCGAAGGCAACATGGCTGTAAAATCGCAGGACAGCGTAATATTTATGGTTAAAAATAACGGCGTTACCGTTACGAATTGCGAGCTTAAAGGTTGCCTCGATTCCTCGATTTCTTCCGGGGACAGCGCAAATTTAAGCAACCTCGATTACTGCGGCACCGTGTTAGAGGTGGTCGGCGACAATTTTAACCTGACGTATAGCCGTGTAAACCTCGGCAGAACGGCGGTTAGGGTGTACGGAAAACCGAGTTCGAACGGAACGATAACAGCCGACAATATAGCAAACTACCGCTCCCGCGTTAATATAAGTAACTGCATACTTTCCCACGCGCGCGAGTTTATTTTAAAGGTTGGCACCAACCGCATTAAAAGAAACCCTTCGGTTACCGGACAAAACTACCTGAACACCCAAAATTGGCAGAACATTCCCGATTCCGTTTGGGAAAACGCTTCGCCAATCTTTACGGGAAGCAGCGGTGAGAAGCTTATGCCGGGTGATGCAAACCTTGAAAGCGATTATTTTTACGACAACTACGTTTTAACCGACGTTACAGTAAAAGACAGCGCGTTTTTTAGCGCAGGGCTATTCAGCGTAGGGCTTGACAGTATGTTCGGCGGACTTGTCTTAAACGGTTGGGATTACAATCAAAACTACCGTTTCGGTGATTGGAGAGACGTAGGCGGCACTTCCTATCCAGCAGTTTTAAGGCTAAAGGGCGACGTAAGGTTTTACGATTGGAAGGATGTCGAAAGTATAAACAGCGACACCTTGTTAGAAGGACACGACACCACCGTAGGCCAAATCGTAGGCTTCAAACTGGATATGGGCGAACTTATCAAAAACTACGGCGGGCAAGGGGATGAAACAGGAATAATTTCCTATTATAACGGAAAGGCCTATGCAAACGGATCCATCGCATATTTCGGCGGCGGTAAAAATTACAGCGTCGTAGATGTAAGCGAGGCTTCTCAAAACTTTACCCCTTTGACCTCTTTTACCGTTCCTATCGAACTTATCAGCGGGGACAGAGTGCAGTTTTTGTACTACACGGCAGGAAAAGAACCCTTCCGTTTCCTTCTGTACGATTCAAAAAGTCCGTTAAGCGTCGAAAAGCAGATTCAGGATATCAACGAAAACACGGCATATAGCTGGATTAAAAAGTAATTTTTACAAAAAAAGCGGGATAACGGGCTTATAGCCCCACTTATCCTGCTTTTTCTTATATATAAGCAGGTTGCTTAAGCGTGTAAGAAAGTAATTTTTCACGTTACTTTTATCGGCAAAAATCGGCACACTTTTACAATATATCAAATTTTTACCATATAATGGCGGATACCCGCATAAAACGCTTGTCTTAAATGCCTCTCATCTGTATAATAGTACGAAGGTGATAACATATGAGTACGTTTTGGATGGTAGTATTGATAACCACCGTTGCCGGCGTAGGCGGCACGGGTATAGGCGGTCTTTTAGGGGTTTTATTTCATAGAAACTCCGAAAAGATAGTAAGTCTTTTGTTAAGTTTTGCCGGCGGCGTAATGCTTTGCGTAGTTTGTCTTGACCTTTTAACCGAGGCTTTGGGACAGAATGCCGAGTCGGCTCTACACGTTTTCTTAGTTATAGCAATGGTTATAGCGGGCTACGGAATCGTTTATCTTTTGAATGCTTATATAGACAAAAGAACAAATCCGCAGGTAAAGCATATAGACGAACAGCATCCTAAAACCGCAGACCAACTTTCCGAACTTATCCACAGCGACCATTACGAAGAACATAGGCGTGAATACGATAAGGACAAGCACCCCAAAGCAAGAAGCGACCTTTTCGTCGCAGGCCTTGTTATGGCGTTTGCAATCGCACTTCACAATCTTCCGGAAGGCATGGTTATCGGTGCGTCATACGCAAAAGAAGGCGGCACAGCAACCCTTACAATGAGCGGCGGCTTAGCAATAGCGATAGTCATAGGGCTTCACAATATCCCTGAAGGTATGTCGGTATCCGTTCCTTTAGTAAGCGGCGGAATGGGCAAAGTAAAAGCGGCAATCCTTACGGCTCTCACGGGCGCACCTACTATTTTGGGCGCAATGCTCGGCTACTTAGTAGGCGCCATAAGTCCGGTAAGCCTTGCAATATCATTAAGCTTAGCAAGCGGCGCAATGCTATACGTTGTGTTCGGTGAACTACTTCCTGAAGCAATTTTAATGTGGCGCTCAAAGGCCCCTGCGTTTGCAACTTTAGTTGGCCTTTTAGTCGGCGTAATAATTTTGTACGTATAAAAAAATTGGCGAAAGTCGGCCTATAGGTCGGTTTTCGCCTTTTTTATTGGTAGGGCGTATATTCCCGCCATCACAAGTATACGCCCAGATAACGCATTTTTAATTAATTTTTCAAAAAACTGTATGCAAAAACAAAAAACTGTGATATAATCATATAAAATAGCGGCAGGACGTATTATGGCAGAAGATTACAGGGCTATTGCAAAATTCATAAAAATATTATCGATTACCGCACTATGCTGTACGGTTTTGCTGTTTGCCGCACTGCTTGGCGCTTCCGCAACGCCCGGAAAGCAGAGTGGAGAGTTTACCGATAAGGTAACGGATGCCGTGGACAGCGCGTGGAATTTATCCGATAAAGTGAGTACCGTAACCACGGTTCAGTCTATAAATTTAAAGGTAAAGGACCCTAATCCCTATTATTTTACGGGTGAAACCGTTCAACTTAAAAGCACGCTTCTTCCGTCGGGTGCAGTGCCGGAGGCGATAGAATATTCCGTCGACGACGATACGCTTGCAGAGGTTTCGGCGGATGGTTTAGTAACCTTTCTGAAAAAGGGAAGATTTCAAGTAACCGCAAAACTTGTTTCCGATAACAGTATTAAAGCAAAATACACATTCGTATGTGCAGGCGAAAATCCTTTACAAGACGACGCAGTGGATAAAATGACTTTTTCCTTTTCTTCGGAAAAAGGTTCTGCGCTTACTATGCAAGCAGGCAAACGAAGAGAATTTTCCTTTAACAGCGGAAAAACAGATCCTTCTATCGTGGACTATACGGTAGAAGACGAAAGTATAGTTGGCGTATTTCAAGGGATAGTTTACGGAAGAAAGGTAGGCGAAACCAGGGTTTTGGCAACCCTTACCGCACGAGGAAAAACCCGTTCCGTTTACATACCGCTTACCGTAACCGAAGGCACGCAAGCGATAATTTCCGAAATAAACTTAAAGGACTACGTTTTCAGACACAAAAGCATACTTGAAGACTACAGAAATCTTATTGAAAATAACGGTGAAATAATAGAATGTTTCGTCATATCCGACAATGAAGAGGTTATAAGCGTAAAACAAAACGAACTTCACGCAAATAAAATGGGAAGCGCCACTTTGACTTTTATATCCGCATACGACGAAAGCGTGCGTGCACAAAAAACCTTTACCGTAGAGCCTATCAAACCGACCTCTATGAAAATTATCGGGCATGACGTTGTAACGCCGGGGACGTACAAATACGATGCACGCCATTATCCCCAAAGATATTCGAGTTACGTAAAATGGTCGGTGGTAAGCGGTAAGGGTACAATCGACGATGAAGGAAACCTTACCGTAAAATCCTACGGCAAAGTGGTAATCCGCTGTCAAAGCACCATAGACGACAGCATGTTTGTCGACAAAGAAATACAGGTAAAACTCTATACGGGGGCGTATGGGTTTGTTCGTAAACTTATGGGACACGGCGTTCTTTCCGCACTTCTCGGCTTCGGTGTGTTTTTCGTTTTCTACCTTTTTGCAAAACGTAAATGGACCTGCGTATTTTCTCCTATAGTAACTCTCGCATACGCCGGCTTATCCGAACTTATTCAGTACTTTACACCCGGAAGATATTGTCTTTTATCCGACGTACTTATTGACTTTATAGGCTCCCTTATCGGTATTGCGATTGCTATTGTAGTACTATTTCTAGTGCTTCTTATATGGCGTATCGTAAGTAAAAAAGGCTATAACAAACTGCGCGTTGTTATAAAGAAAACCAATTACACAAATATTTTTAAGAAAAAATTTGCTTTTGAAAGCGAAGCTTCACAAGAAATCACCGCCGTTGACGATTTAAACAAAAATAAGCAATAACGGGCTTATAGACGGACTTTTGCGCTTTTTAACGTTTTTTGCAAATTTAGGTGGTTTACTAACAAAAAAGTACGGTAATCTACCTATAGGCGCACTTTTTGCTAAATTCTAATAAATTTCAGGCATTACGCAAGGCACTACTTAATTTTATATAAACAGGGGGTAATTATGGCAAAGGAAAAAACCACGAAACTTCAGGAGGCAATCAAATACTACTCGCAGGTTATAGAAAGCGAAACTACGTCGGATCTCGAAAAGCAGTACGCTACCACTGCGGTATATTATTTGAAACGCTACGCACGCTACTACGTAAACAAAACCGAAAACGAAAGGCTTATGAACGACAACTGCAAGTGGACGGATGAAGAAGAGGAAAAGTTAAAAGCGGAGTTTGAAAAGGGCTATTCCGTTGAAAGACTTGCCAAAATTCACCACCGTAAAAACAGCGGAATAATTTCCCGACTCGTTTCCTTAGGTCTTTTAACCGACGAAGGAACTTCCAAAAAGCGTTGGACGAAAGAGGAAGAGGAAAAACTCGAAAGGGAATTTTTAAGCGGAAAAAGCCTTGCTAAAATGGCAGACGCACACAACCGTACCATTGGCGGAATAAATTCCCGTCTGATACTTTTGGGCTTGGTCGAAGAATAAAATTTTGTCATAAACATTCTATAAACTACGTACAAAGCATATAAAAAAGCGAGATTTGAATTACTAAATCCCGCTTTTTGTTTTTTTGCTATATTCTGTTTTTATGTCCCCATTCGCACATAGCGTCCAATATCGGCATTAAAGACTTTCCGCGTTCGGATAAACTGTATTCCACTTTGGGCGGAATTTGCGGATATTCCTTACGAATAATCAAACCGTCGTTTTCCAACTCTTTCAAAGATAAACTTAAGGTCTTATAGGATATCCCTTTTATATACCGTTGCAATTCGTTATAGCGTACCACTTCAAATTCCATCAAAGTATATAGTATTGTCATTTTATACTTTCCGTTTATAAGCGATAAGGTATAACTAAACCCCGTATCACACAGCCTTTCGGAAGCAATGCAGCGTGTTCTTTCGTTCATAATTACATCCTTTTACACTCTACTTTTTGTTAGTATCATACAAAAATGTGCGTACTTGACAAATTAATAATATATGATTATAATATAAAAGTCAAGTCATTTAGGAGGATTTATTGTTGAAAGTTTTACTGATAAACGGCAGCCCGAACGAAAAGGGTTGTACTTATACGGCGCTAACGGAAGTTGCAACCACGTTAAACTCAAACGGAATTGAAACCGAAATATTATATCTCGGCAAAAAACCGATAGCAGGCTGTATCGCTTGCGGAAAATGTTTTAAAACCCGTCAATGCGTTTTTGACGACAAGGTAAACGAAGTCGTAGAAAGGTTAGACGAGTTCGACGGAATAATCGTCGGCTCTCCCGTCTACTATGCCGGTCCCTCGGGGCAACTTACAGCCTTTTTGGATAGACTGTTTTACGTCGGCGGATCAAAAATGGCGGGTAAACTCGGTGCGTCGGTTGTCTCTTGCAGAAGGGGCGGCGCAAGTGCGGCGTTCGACAGATTAAATAAATACTTCACAATTTCCAATATGCACGTAGTCGGTTCTCAATATTGGAATCAAGTTCACGGCTTTACGCCGGACGACGTTAAAAAGGACAAGGAAGGCTTGCAGACCATGAGAACGCTCGCTAAAAATATGGCATGGCTGCTTAAGTGCATTGAAGCGGGCAATAACGCAGGCGTTCAAGAACCTTGCTACGAGCCGATAGAACGCACACATTTCATAATGGAAAAATATTAATCAAATTTAAACGTAAAGAAAAGAGGAGTAATTTTATGAGTAAGAACATTGTAGTAATCACAGGAAGCCCCAGAAAGAACGGCAACAGTTTTGCCATGACGGAAGCATTTATTAGTGCGGCACAGGAAAAAGGTCATACCGTAACTAGATTCGACGCGGCTTTAAAAAATTTGGGCGGTTGCCACGCTTGCGAAACCTGTTTCAAGACGGGCAAAGCCTGCTCGTTTGACGACGATTTTAACACCATCGCACCGTTTATCGAAAAAGCCGATACCGTAGTTTTCTCTACACCGGTATATTGGTATTCCATTCCTGCACAAATTAAATGCGTCATTGACAAACTTTATTCTTTCTGCATTGGCGGTAAAAACATTGCAAATAAGGAATGCGCTATAATTTCCTGTTGCGAAGAAGACGATATGTCCGTTATGGACGGTGTTCGTATTCCTATCGAGCGTTCTGCTGCCCTTCTTAAATGGAAAATGGTAGGGGAAGTTTTAGTCCCCGGCGTTCTCAATCCCAATGATATAGAAAAAACCGACGGTGTACAAAAGGCCATCGCCCTTGCCCAATCTTTGTAATCTAATATTATAAAACTATTATAAAACGCAAAAAGGCTAACGAACCGTTAGCCTTTTATATATTTGAAAAAAGTTTTTTAAAAATTTATCGTACTTACGCAGAGTTTCACGTATATTAAAGTAAAATAATAAATAAAGGGTAATAGTCGTTTGATTTGCCCCTTTTAATTGCCTAAAATTTACCTTATTACATCATTTTGTCGTCGGGTGAGATAAGGTAAATATTTCTTGAAATTTCCGAAATATCCCCGTGAAGCGCATAGCACGCACCGCTTAAAATATCCATTACACGCTGAATGGTGTCGTCGGAAACGGCCTCCATATTGACAACCGCAGGTTTGCTTAGTAGCAAAAAGTCAATAATTTTGAATACGTCGTCAAAGGAGTTAGGCTTAAAAACTCTTACCGAAACGTTATCGTCAACAGGTTCCGCTTCGCTCGTACTCTTTTTTACGCCGAAGTTTGTCTGACGGCTTTTATTAGACTTTTTGTCGGTATTGGATTCCTTTGTAAAATAATCAAAAAGACCCATAATTTCCTCCACGGTGTAAATCTATTTCTGTTATTATATCATAAAGTTTTGCCCGTTGCAAATGATTTTAATCAATAAATGGCGCTCTGAAAACGCACAAAGACGGAAAGGAAATATTTTTAGGTCGATTTTGTAAAAAAGTTGTTAAGAAACTGTTAAATCTTGCGCACTTTCGATAACTTTCCGATTATTTCTTGACAATTAAGTTCGGCTTATATACAATTAAGCCGTAAGATAGTAGCGGAAGATTCCGATAGACCTTAAAACCCTTTTCTTGATAAGGAGATTTTATGAAAAATTTTAAAAAAGCGTTAGTTATATCGCTTATATTATGTATAGCGTTTACCCTTACGGCATGCACGCCGATAGCACGTGGTAAAAGTGCTTACGAACTTGCCGTCGACCACGGCTATAAGGGCACCGAAGCCGAGTGGCTTGAAAGTCTGAAAGGCGAAAGCGGACAAAACGGGCTTGACGGAAAAGACGGAATAAACTTTAACGAAGGCTACACCGTAACCGACTTGTACCGCGAAATGACGGAAAGCGGAAATTTTCAAGGTACACTTGACGAGTTCATAACAAAGTATTTTTCACCGCAAAAAAATGATGACGTTCAGACAGTAAACAAGCTTATGTTTTCCGTTTGCAGCGTTGTGTGTGAGTTCCCCGGTACCACTTCTCAAAGTGCCGGTTCGGGGGTGTTTTATTCGGTTGATAAAGAGGAGGGGGACGCTTTGATTATAACGAATTATCACGTCGTCTATAACGAAAATTCCTACGATAATCGACCTATAGCCCAAGATATTCATATTTTCCTATACGGAAGCGAGTATATCGATAACCCACTTTCTTTCACGGCGACTTTCGAAGGCGGAAGCACTACGTACGACTTAGCGGTATTGTCGGTTAAAAACTGCGAAGCGATAAAACGTTCCGACGTTCAGGCTATAAAACTCGGTAATTCAGACGATGCAACCTTAGGAGAAAAGGTTTATGCAATCGGTAACCCCGGCGGTAACGGCATATCGGTATCCGAAGGAATTTTAAGCGTTTTAAGCGAGCGTGTGAACATTAAAAACGTGTACGGTGATTCAAATTTGATGCGTGTTCTTAGATTCGATGCGGCTGTAAGCCCAGGTAATTCGGGCGGCGGACTTTTTAACGCCAAGGGTGAACTTTTAGGCATCGTAAACGCAAAAAGCGTTGTTACAAACGTTGACGGCGTAAATTACGCAATCCCCGCAAACGTCATAGCTGCCTGCATGCGCCGTTTCGAAGCCGATTGTATCGGTAAATCGCAGACTTATATAACAAAACCCCTTCTCGGCATTTCCGTCTTAGAAAGCAATTCCGTTGCAATTTACGACTCGGTAAGCGGAAAGGTCAGGGTAGAAGCACAGGTTATTATAGATTCCGTGGAAGAGGGTTCAATCGCAAGCGGAATTTTGCAAAAAGGGGACAGAATCCTTTCCGTCGAATATAACGGCACCGTTTATCCCGTAAAAAGAAACTTCGTCATAGTTGATCTTACGCTTGGTGCAAAAGTCGGCGACAGTATGGTTTACACACTTATAAGAAACGGCGAAACCCTTCAAAAAACCATTATTATTTCCGAAAGTTGCATGACGAAAGTTATATAGATTAGCGACACATTTTATTTTTCTTTGCATTTATTCGCAAAATAAAAATTTTTGTCAGATTTTCACTCAAAACAGTTGAATTATTGTATAAAAAAGTTTATAATGAATTTTGCCGCTTGTTCGGTGTGCGAAGTTTTTCGCTCAGTGAAATATATATAAAGAGGATGAAAAATGGCTTCGGAATACTTAATCGTTGATAAATCGATTTTGCCCGATTACTTTGATTTGGTTTTAAAGACCAAAAGTCTTGTTGAAGACGAAAACAAAAGCGTAAGTTTATCTTGTAAGGAAACCGGCATCAGCCGTTCCACTTTCTATAAGTATAAAGACAAGATTTTCAAAGCGTCAACGTCTTACGGAAAAAAGGCAATTCTTACCATGAAACTTTCAGATGCCGCAGGCGTTTTAAGTAACGTTATGCAAGACATCTATTCTTTCGGCGGAAACATTATAACAATAAACTCTACTTTGCCGATTAACAGCGTCGCTTTTATAACCATAGTTATTGACGTAAGCAATCTGAAAATAGATCCGCAGACCATGGTTAAAGAGTTTAAACGTATCAATCACGTTAAAAGCGCAAGTATCGTTGCAGTGGAATAACCGACCTATAGGCCGTTTTTGTACAAAAAATTAAAAATTATAAACAGTCCTTATTATCAGTTCATATTATGATAATAAGGATTTTTTTATTGTGCTTAAAGTCTGTAAGTTCGGCGGCACTTCGCTTGCAAGTGCACGCACTTTTAAACTTGTAAAGGATATAATTTTAAGCGATATAAATCGAAAAATAATCGTTGTGTCCGCCCCCGGTAAGCGATATCAAGAGGATATAAAGGTTACCGATTTACTGATAGAACTTTCCCAAAACCCCAAAAGCGACAGGCTTATAAAGGCTATAAAAGAAAGATTTTATAATATCATAGACGGACTAAATTTAGACTTTGACCTCGAAAAAGAATTTATCTTTAACGATAATTCCTGTTCTTATATTATCAGCAGAGGAGAATACATAACCGCAAAAATCATGGCAAAATACCTCGGCTTTGACTTTTGCGACGCAAAGGACCTGATCATTTTCAAAAAAAATGGTAAAGTTGATATATATAAATCCAAAAAACGGGCCTTAAAAAAGAACTTTAAAAACGGAATAGTGATACCGGGGTTTTACGGAAGCAGAAAGGGTGAAATCGTTTTGTTCCCGCGTGGCGGAAGCGACGTAAGCGGTTCTTATATTTCCAGATTGTATAAAGCCGATATTTACGAAAATTTTTCCGACGTTTCGGGAATTTCGCCTGTAAATCCGGAAATTGTTTCTAAACCTTATTTTCTTGATACAATAACGTTTAAGGACTTTAGTAGCCTTGACGTACTTAATCCGAAAGTTTTGGAAAAGTCCGCCTATAAGCCTGTTATCGGCACAAAAACCAAGATTATTATAAAAAACACCTTTCGTCCGTACGATAAAGGCACTACTATTATAAACAAAAAAAAGTTTAAATACGCAGTGGTTTTTTCGGTTGCAAACGACGGCGATATTTTGGTCATTACCGGCAGAAATCTAACGAAAAAAAGCGGCGTGTATCAAATAATACAAACCGCATTTAATGGATCAATCGACTATAAAATATTAAAATCAAGTAAATCGAGGATAGTTTTAAAACTTTTTTCCGCCCGTGGCGAAAGGGGAGTGGCTATTTTATATCACGCGCTTATTCCCTTAATAGATCGTCCATAGTGTAAAGTCCCGGCTTTTTGCCCGTCAAAAAGATTGCGGCTTTTACTGCACCTTCCGCAAAAACCTCGTCGGATATTGCTTCGTGTTTTACGGTAATTATTTCCTTTCCGCACATAAACAGCACTTCATGCTCGCCGACGATATTGCCGCCTCTTACGGAGTGCACTGCGGCGTCGTAATTTATACTTTCTTTAATTGCTTTTTTTATGGAAAGGGCGGTCCCCGAGGGAGCGTCTTTTTTGTTTTTGTGGTGCTTTTCTATAATTTCAATCTCACAATTATCGACATTTTTGCATGCAAGTTTTACAAGTTTAATTAAAAGGTTTACCCCGTGTGAAGTATTACTTGCCAAAAACACGGGTACGTATCGGCTTAATTTTTTCGGCGCATGCTCCTCCTTTCCCGTGTAACCGGTAGTTCCGCTGAAAAGGCCGCAGCGGTTTTCTTTAACGTAACGATACAGATCGTCCGATACGTCGGGGGAGGAAAAATCTATCACTAAGTCTATGTTTTCTTTTACCTCGTCAAAACTTCTATATACGGGACAGTCGAAATTTCCGCCCACGTTTTTGTCCACGCCGCATAAAACGTTTAAGCCGTATTCCTTTGCTTTTTGGTAAACCTTCTTGCCCATTTTGCCGTTGATGCCCACAATCAAAAGATTAATCATAACTAAATCACCCCCCACGGTATATGTTATTAAAAACCACCTCGGGTTATTACTTTTCGGCAGTCCGATAGTATTTCAAATTTTTTAAAAAGTGCCTCTATAGGTAGATTATTGGCAATTTTTGTAGAATTTCCGCGATTCTTACCGCATTTGTTGCGGCACCTACTCGAAGATTATCCGACACCGCCCACAGCCAAATTGAGTTCGGCTTCGAGTAATCACGCCGCACTCTGCCCACTAAAATTCGATCGGTGTTATCTGCGTCTTTTGCGGTCGGAAAATCACTAAATACTTTGACGTAACTTATCGTTTGCAAAGCGCTGATAATATCGTCAATCTCAAAGTCCTTGCAAAGTTCTACGTTTATCGCTTCCGCATGGCAGTTGTAAACGGGTACCCTTACGGCGGTTGCGGTTATTTTAAGGTTTTCGCCAAGTATTTTCCGTGATTCGTTTATGATTTTCATTTCCTCTTCGCTGTATAGTTCAGCGTTAAAATCACCGATTTTAGGAATGCAGTCGGAATAAATTGCTCTTTCGAACTTTTTCGGCGGCAGACCCTTTTCCCCGTTTTTAAGGTCGCAAATTCCGCCCATGCCGGCGCCAGAAACCGCCTGATAGGTGGTAACAACAACCCGCTTTAACCCAAACCTTTTAAGGGAGTGCAAAATAGGCATCAGCATTATGGTGGAACAGTTTGGGTTTGAAATCAGCCTGCTTCCGCTTGAAAGGCTGTAATCGTTTACTTCGGGAACCACAAGCGGAATTTCACTAAACAGTCTGAACGCAGAGGAGTTGTCGATACAATATGTACCAATTTGGGCCAGTTTAGGGGCATACTCGCGGCTAACCGAAGTTCCCGCACAAAAAAACGCAAGGTGAATTTTCTTTGAAAAAAGGGAATCTTCGGAAAGCGCTTCCACCGTAAACCTGTCTCCCAACACCTCTAATTTCAACCCTTCGGATTTTTTGCTGGCAAATAGGTAGTAATTGTCTGCTGAAAAACCCCGCTCTTTTAAAACCTCTGCAATTTTTCTTCCGACGACGCCCGTAGCGCCCACAATGGCAACGTTCATAAGATCTCCCTGTAAGTTTGAAGTTTAACGCCCGTAACAAGTTTCTCGCCTAAAAAGGACTTTTTTTCCATTTACAGCTAAAAACGTTTGTAAAACTTCGTTATTTAAGTTATTATATTATAAGAAGTTTTATATTATCCCGAAGCTTGGCAATTTTGCTTAAAAGGCTTAGCCTCGTGCAAAGCTTTGGTAAAACCACATACTAAGAGTACTATACTTATCGTATGCATGCGGAAATCAATCTGTTCCGCCGTTCGGGATTAGCGGAGTTTTATGGCAAAAAAGAATTCGAACAAAAATTATACGGGCAAAAGTTACACCGCACAAGGAAAGACAAAAGCCGATTACAAGGGCGGCAGTAATGCAAAAAAACAAAAACCGCAAAAGGAAAGAAAGCCTATTTCCTTGACCGATACTTCGGGTGTAGACGGTTACTTCCGTCCGGAGGTCGCGGTAAGCCGTTGGAAGCTCGGGTACGAAGTTTTCATGGGCAACTTTATGAAGGTTATAGGGCTTAACTTTGCAATGCTGATATTCTTGGCGCCCTTAATGATTCTTTTGTTTTTGCGTACTTCAACCATTTACGCCAACGCCTCGTTATCGCCGTTTTCGGCAAACATGGGCGTAGGGTATCTTCCTTACGCGGCGGTTTTAGGGCTTGAAGAAAGTATCGTTTACTACGCGAATTACAACTTCTTTATGTGGATGCCTCTTGCCGCACTCTTTTTGGGTGTGGGCTTATCCGGCGGAATGTACGTTATGCGTAACCTTTGTTGGGGTGAAAGCGTACCGGTCGTAAAAACCTTTTTACACGGCATTAAGAAGAATATTCTTCCAATGCTGGCGTCGGTTGCTATCTATTCCGTAATACTTTCGGGCGCTTCGATATTTATTTCGCATCTTAATCTTACCGCGGCGATAAGCGGTGCCCAGTGGTATCTTACCGTTTTAAAAGTATTGATGTATATACTCATTGCTTTTATCACGCTACACTTTATGGCGATGATGTCAATGGTAGTAACCTATACAGGCAATTATTTCACGCTAATGAAAAATTGCTTCATCATTACAGCCATTTTACTGCCGATCAACGCATTTTTCGCAGTATTCGCCCTTATCCCGTTCGCAATTTTATTTGCGGGAACGCAGGCGTTAAGTCTTGCGTCAATACTTATAATGTTCCTCGGCGCTTCCTTTACCATGCTCGTATGGACTGTTTACAGCCAGTGGCTATACGATAAGTTCTTGCGGGGCAGGGTTAAAACTCACGAGGCTACCGCAGAAGAAATCGACAAACATAACAGCCGTGAAAAGGAAAAAGCTGTCGCTCGTGAAGAGGAAGGCTATCGTGAAGTCGGTAAAACCGCAAGCATTATGGACGGCGTTAAACCGGTTACCGATTACGACCTATCTATAAAGGACCTCGATTCGGTGTTTACGAGAGAGGATCTCGACGCGTTGGAAAAATCCAAAACCGATCTGTAAAATGTCGCTAACCTGTTAGGTTAATAAAATTGCCTCAAACTTTTGGGGCAATTTTTAAAAGACGGCGTTACGTCGGTATTATCAGGCGAAAAAAGTTTTAGTATACCGTTAAGAGGTGAAAAATGTTGAAGCCTTATTCCGCTTTAGCGGAAATCTATGAAAAGGTTATGGATGGCGAGGATTACAAAAGGTGGGCGGACTACCTTTTAAGTCTTGTAAAATCCAACGTAAAAGGCAATATCGGGCTTGATATGGCATGCGGAAGCGGTTATTTTACCCGTGCTTTAAAGAAAAGCGGTTATAGCGTTACGGGCGTAGACAGTTCCGAAGAAATGCTTGACGAGGCTTTACGGATTTCCCGCAAAGAAGGTCTTGATATTCCGTTTATAAAAGGGGATATGGCAACCTTTAAAAACTTCGGAAAGGTTGATTTTATTACGGTCGTAAACGACGGTATTAACTATCTTCCGCCCGAAAAGATTTTAAAAACCTTCAAACATTTCAACTCGCTTTTACGTAGCGGCGGCGTACTGCTATTTGATATTTCCACAGAATACAAATTAAAAACCGTCATCGGTGACAATCTTTTTGCCGAGGACGAAGAGGATCTTACCTATCTTTGGTTTAACAAACTATCCGGTGATAAAGTGGATATGGATATATCCGTTTTCGTGCGGGAAGGAGAGGTTTACACCAAGAAAGAGGAAAGTCAAACCCAATATATCCATACGATTGCGTTTTTAACCGATTGTTTACAAAAGTCGGGCTATAAGCCCGTTATCGTAACAAATCACTTGGGCGGAGAGGTTAAATCCGATTCCTTACGGGTGCAATTTGTGGCAATTAAAAACTGAAATTTACCTAACGAAAAGACTTAATAAGGACTTAAAAAATTATGGACAGAGTACTGAAAGGACTTATATTTGACGGTGAAATTTCCGTATCCATACTCGACACTACGGAAATGGTAAACCGTGCAATCGAAATACACAATCTTACGCCCGTAGCTGCGGCGGCGCTCGGAAGAACCATGACGGCGGCAACCTTTATGGCAACCAACCTTAAAAACAAAGACGATACTTTAAGCGTAACCATTAGCGGAGACGGACCTTTGGGAACGATAGTCGTATGCGGCAATCACGATCTTCATATGCGTGGGTACGTGGATAATCCAAGCGTAGATCTGCCCCTTAAACCAAACGGCAAACTTGACGTCGGCGGTGCGGTAGGTCGTGGAAGACTTTCCGTTGTTAAAAACCTCGGCTTAAAGGAGCCGTACACGGGAAGTTCACGCTTAGTTAGCGGTGAAATTGCAGAGGATTTTGCCGCGTATTTTACTTATAGCGAACAGCAACCCACAGGTATTGCTTTAGGCGTGAAGATAGGCAAAGATTTAAAATGCGTTGGTGCGGGAGGTCTTATTTTACAGCCCATGCCGGGCGCTAAAGAGGAAAATATCGTAAAGGCTGAAAACCTTCTTTCATCCTTTTCTTCGGTAAGCGGTATGATAGAGGAATACGGCTTAGACGGTATTATAGACAGGTTTTTCGACGGGGTTTTCTTTTTCGAATACCTCCCCGAATATCATTGCACTTGCTCGAAAGAATACGTTGACAGAATACTTCTTACCTTAGGAAAGGAAGAACTTTACGACACGGTAGATAAAGAGGGCAAAATCGAAGTTGTATGCCAATTTTGTCCCAATAAATACACATACTATAAAGAGGACGTGGACAAACTTTTAGAAGATGCCGAAAAATAACGTGATACAAATATCCGATTTTACCCGAAAGCAGATCGATCTTGCGGCTAAGCGGTACGAAGAGGGGGATTATATAGGTGCGCTTAACGTTGCCAATTACGTGGTGAAAAAGGAACGGCGTTACGAGGCGTACAGAGTTTTGGCTAAGGTTTATATGGATATATACCTTGTGCGGCTTGCGGCGGGATGTTGGTTTAAATTCCTCGATACCTGCCCCGTAAAGGACCGTCCCGAAGCCTATAACGGACTCGGCGCCTGCTTTTATCTTATGGATAATTACCACTTGGCGGGGTATTATTACGACCTTCAATTAACGCTCGCCCCGGACGCCGAATACGACTATCTCGACGAAAAGCTTGATTATTTCGAAACTTTGTCCGAGCCATACCGGCCGGAATTTTATATAAGTTATCCGCTTGAAAAAGTGCCTACAGATAAGCGTATAGAACTTGCGGAAGACACCCTTTATGAAAAGGGAAAATCACCGACCGTAAAGTATCTGAAAAGCATTCCCAAAGAGGATCAAAACTACGTCGGCGCACAACTAAGACTGTCCGCCCACTACATTATTTTGAACAAGCCCGAAAGCGCAAAAAAGGTACTTAACGGGCTTATACGGGCCTTTCCTGAAGATCCGCTGCCTGTTATCAACAAGTTTGTACTGCTTGCTGGCATGGGAAATGTAGAGGAGGCACTGACCGTTTACGATAGTCTTAATAAATTTGATTTACACGAGTTTCATCAGTGTAACAAAATAGCTGTTACCTGCATGGAAATAAATAAGGAAGAATTTGCAATCGACTACGCTTTAAGAGCCATTGAAGAAGAACCGTACTCCGTCAGCACTCTGTTTTTATTAGGCGCCGCAAACTTCAATCTTGCAAAATATGACGAGGCGCTAAAATACTTTACCATAGTCTACCAAATAACCGATTACGAGGTTGCGGCTTTTTATCTCGAAATGGCTGAAAATCCGCCCGAAAATCCAAAACCTATCGGGTATCGCATGCGTTTTCCGGATAACGTTGCAATGAAGAAGATAAACAAGGTTTTTGCATATCTTAAAAAGATGCCTGCAATAACGTCTAGAAATCTTCCTCAAATTTTAAAACTTTGCGATTGGTTGTATTCCTTCGATAACGAAATGCAAAAGGATTTTGCGGTTGCGCTATTAAATACCCGTAACAAAAAAATTCTTAAATATTTTCTTGACCTTTTGCTTGTAACCGAGGTGGAAGATAACGTAAAATATCGCATAGTTTCCGAGCTTGTTTATCTCGGCTACGATATGAGAATCTCCGCCGTCTATAACGGTGTGTACGTCAAATTCAAACTTATTCCGTTCGAAAATACCGCAATAGACAGCGAATGGGAAAGTAGTTTAGAGGAAAGTAAAGATATCGTAAAACGTGCGTACGCTTTGGCGTTTTCCATGATGAGCGCACTTATAAAAAGCGATCTTAAAAAATTAAAAATTTCCGCACTAAGCGTGCTTAATAAGCTTACAAAAAACGGAAATATCGATAAAATAGAGGATATAAAGCCCCTTGCTGCATGTATCGTTGTTTTGTCGGATAACACCTACGCTCGCGAACTTGGTATTTTGGCAGGCTACTTCGGCACCGAAAAGCGCAAAATAAATACTATATTAAAATTGATAAAAGATGAAAACGGTTGACATTGACAAATTATTTAAAAATTTTGTAAAGGACTATCTTAAGACAAAGCCCAAATTAAACGGCGATGACGTCGACTCTCAGACCGAAGCCCTTTATGCACAGTTTAATAAAACCAATTTTGAAGAGCTTGACGGCAAAACTCCCGCAGAATTTTATCTTGATAAAAAAGACGATCTCGTGGAGATTTTGACCGAGCATTTTAAATGCGGAGTACCCGTTTCCGACTATCTTATCGACGCTTTGATAGACTATGCGAAAGAGGAAGATTTAGCAAAGTTTTTAAGCGAAGAAACCGATAGCGATATGCTTTTGGTGGTCTTGGAAGTCTTATCCCACATGGGTGCAAAAAGTTGCGATAATCGGCTTATAGCCTTACTTTTCGGTAACACGTCGGACGAAGTTAAGGACTTTTGTGCGGAAATGCTTTCGGGTAAGGACCTAGAAAACGAACTTATCGAATACTGCAATAAGTCTACCAACGTAAGCGGCTCTATTTGCGAACTTTTATCCGAACAAAAAAAGGGTAATAAAGAGATAGCTAAAATTTTGGAGCAAGAGTTTTTAAAACATACCGATAAAGCGCCGGAATATTGTTCTTACCTTGTGGAATACGGCGACGAGGGCTGTTTGCCAAGTTTATACAGTGCGTTAGAAAACGCAAGCGATTACGTTTGCTATAAGGAAATAGGTCTTGCAATCGAGGCGCTTGGCGGCAACTTTGACAGTTCAAAGGATTTTTCCAAGGATAAAAATTATATCAAAATAAAAGAGGCCGGTAAAAATGAGCATAAAGATAACGGTTAACGACGTTGATGCAGAACTTGATCAAAGCAAATTTTTCGGTGAAATACTTCTTCCCGAAAAGTGGCTTGAAGATGACGTTTTTTCACCCGAAGAAATGTTTCTTTGCCAACTTAATTTAAGCGAAGTTTATGAATCGGTCGGCAAAACCATGCTTCCCGAAAGCGGAATGTTGTACTTTTTCATAGATTATCAAAAAAATCCGCAGGCGGTCGTTCGTTATTTCGACGGCGAAGCGGACGCTTATACTATGTTTAACGAGGATTGGGAAGGGGACTACGACGTTTATACGGAGTGGCCTATGGAATTTAGCCTTCAAGCTTCCGATAAGGACACCGCCATGCTTATAAAAGACGAAAACGTAGGAGAGGGCGAAGTTGCGCTTTTAAGATACGTTTCAAATAGCCTTGACGTAGATTTTTTATCGGACTCCGAATGTGTAATGTATTTTATGATTTCCGAAAAGGATTTAAGGGAAGGAAACTTTAGTAAGGTTTACCTTAAAACCGTAAACCTTGACTGATTTATTATTTGCTCCAAAACCTATTTAAATTATCATTGCGAAGATCATTTACACGAAAAGTCCGTTAACATCTCTCCGTCATTGCGAGGAGCGTTAGCTCCGTGGCAATCCAGACACCAAGCCTAAAATAGCGAATTTAAGAATATTTACGTTTTTTTACCTTTTTTGTTTAAAAATCGTTGCGTAAAACGGCATAATGTGATATTATAATCGGGCAGTAAAACTTACGGCCTCATGGTCAAGCGGTTAAGACGTCGCCCTCTCACGGCGAAAACAGGGGTTCGAGTCCCCTTGGGGCTACCATACAAAAAGGAAGGCAACAAGCCTTCCTTTTTGCGTGTACAAACAAGGGGGGCTCGAACGGGCGGGCAGTCGCAAGGCGACCAAACGCAACGGTGCTATATTTGCCGCACAGGCGTGATAGTAAACAAAGTTTACGGAGCGAGTCCCCTCAAAAAGAAACGCTAATCAAACGGCGTTTTCTTTTTGTATTTTTTACTTTTCATTCTTCATTTTTCTCTAAATTGCAAAGGTGTACACTAAAAGTAGACAAAAAAGAAAGTTAAAGGGAAAAATCTATTGATTATTCAAAAATAAGGTTAAATTTTCACATAAATAGTGGTAAATTTTCACGGATTGGAATTTAATATTGTATACAAATCTCTAAAAGTATGTTACAATATACATAATTAAAAGATACATAATTAAAAGTAAAAAACTTTTAAATTTTAACAAAAAATCTTTAAATATTTGAGGAGAAAAGCAAAATGAAGAAAAAACTAATATCGTGCTTTATAGCGGCTTTGGCGCTTTTTTGCGTTATTTTGGGTGTTACCGGCTGCGTAAACCCTTCAGACAGTTCGTCTCATAGTGGCAGCGGTGGGCATGAACATAGTTATACTCAAACGGTAGTTGAGCCTACCTGCTCAAAAAAGGGTTTTACTTTAAACGAATGTTCTTGCGGGGACAGTTATGAAAGCGACGAAACCCCAATCGATCCAAACGGTCATAATTATGACGAAAACGGTCGTTGTAAGCTTTGTAATCTTATGCTTTCGACAGACGGCGTTGTGTACGAATTGTCAGGTGACGGCACTTATGCGGAAGTCGTCGGCTACGAAGGCACGGAAACGAAGGTTAATATTGCTTCCACTTTTAACAATTTGCCGGTTAAAAGCATTAAAAAAGACGCTTTTAAGAACTTAGAAAAAATATCAAGCGTATTTATCCCCGATAGCGTAGAAAGCATTGGTGATTGGGCTTTTTACGGTTGCGACGGACTTACAGGTGTAACAATCGGCAACGGAGTAACAACTATTGGTGATTATGTGTTTTGCGGTTGTGACAGACTTGCAAGCGTGATAATGGGTAACAGTGTAACAAGTATAGGTAAGGAGGCGTTTTATAATTGCGATGGACTTCAAAGCATCAAAATACCTGAAACAGTAACAAGTATCGAAGAAGGTGCGTTTACCGATTGCGACGGACTTACAAGTATAAAGATACCCGAAGCAGTAACAAGTATTGCCGATTCTACGTTTGCAAGTTGCGGTAAACTTGCAAGTGTAACGTTTGGGAATAATGTAACAAGTATTGGCGCTGGTGCCTTTTCCGCTTCCGGACTTACGGATATCAAAATTCCGGAAACAGTGGAAAGCATTGGAAATAACGCATTTAATAGATGCGTAAAACTTACAAGTATCAAAATTCCTGAATCTGTAACAAGCATTGGTGAATCTGCGTTTTCCTTTTGCGATAACCTTACGACCGTAACAATCGGTAGTGGCATAACAAGTATCAGTGATTATGCGTTTTACTATTGCGGAAAACTTACAACCTTAACAATCGGTAACAGCGTAAAAAGTATAGGTGAGCGTGCGTTTAGCTACTGCGAAGCTCTTACAAATTTAACAATCCCGGAAGCTGTAACAAGTATCGGTAATGAGGCTTTTTACTATTGCAAAGCTCTTACAAGTTTAACAATCCCGGAAGCTGTAACAATCATTGGTGAAAGTGCTTTTAATTATTGTGAAGCTCTTAAAAGTGTATACTATTTAGGCACTGTAGATCAATGGGTGCAAATTGATTTTAGTAATTCTTCCAGCAATCCGCTATGCTACTCCGATGAACTATACATAAACAATCAATTGCTAGTGGAAACAGAAATTGCTGCGACTGAAATTAAAAAATTTGCCTTTTCCGGTTGTGGTGAACTTCAAAGCGTAACGATTTCAGAGGCGGTAACAAGTATAGGCAATGCAGCGTTTTCAAATTGCAATAAACTTGCAAGTATAACAATCGGTGACAGCGTAACAAGTATTGGTAATTCTGCGTTTAATAATTGCGATGGGCTTACAAGTATCAAAATACCTGAAGCAGTAACAAGTATTGGTGCTTATACCTTCTATAATTGCGATGGGCTTACAAGTATCAAAATACCTGAAGCAGTAACAAGTATTGGTAATTCTGCGTTCGGCAATTGCACAGGACTTTAAAGCTTCAAAATACCTGATAATGTTGAAAGCATTGGTAAGTATGCCTTCAGTGATTGCAAAAATCTTTCAAGCGTAACAATCGGAAGCGCCGTAGCAAGTATCGGCGAGTATGCTTTTTATAATTGCAAAGCAATTCAAAGCGTACACTATACCGGTACCGTAGATCAATGGGTACAAATCGAATTTAACAATTCCTATACCAATCCGCCTTATAGCAATCCGCTTATATACTCAAAAAAATTGTACGTAAATGATCAATTGCTAACGGAAGCTAATATTACAACTGCAACTATAATCAAGGGATATGCGTTTTATGGCTATAGCGAACTAAAAAGCCTAACTATTCCAGATTGTGTAACAAGTGTATCAGCGACTGCATTTTACGATTGCCAAGGATTAGTAAGCGTAACTTGTCCTACTATTGCATTGGAACGTATTCCCAAAACTATCAAAACGGTTGTTATAACGTCTGGAGATAGCATCGGTGAGAATGCACTTCACTCTTGCGGTGAACTTACAAGCGTAATTATACCGGAAACAGTAACGAGTATTGGTAGGTCAGCGTTCTATGGATGTATAAAACTTACAAACATAACAGTCCCGAAAAGCGTAACAAAGATTGAGGAGTTAGCCTTTGGTAGTTGTCCTAGGCTTATTGAGGTGTGTAACAAATCCTCTCTTAAAATTACAGCGGGTAGCGAGGATAATGGTTGCGTAGGTTACAACGCAAGGAACATTTATACGCCGACGAGCGGACAAAGTAAATTGTCAACTGTTAATGATTTTGTTTTATACACCGACGGGGATAATAAAGTCTTAGTTAGTTACATCGGCAACGAATCAAATCTTATTTTGCCTGAAGGAATTACTGAAATATTTCAAGATGCTTTCTATGACTCGACATGGGTTACAGGTATAACAATACCGGAAACAGTGGAGATTATCGGCGATCGCGCTTTCTTATGTTGCTCGGGACTAAAGAGCATAATAATCCCTGATAATGTTACAATTATAGGCGAGGATGCGTTCTGTTATTGCGAAAACCTTTCAAGCGTAACAATCGGCAACAGCGTTACAAGTATCGGTGAAGAAGCCTTTTCATATTGCAGCGAACTTACAAACATAACAATTCCCGATACGGTAACAAGTATCGGTTACGGTGCCTTTTCATATTGCAGCAGACTTACAAGCATCGAAATTCCGGATAGTGTTACAAGTATTGGCGAAGAAGCCTTCGATAATTGCACAAGGCTAAAAAACGTGACAATAGGAACCGGCGTAACGGCTATCGGTACAGGGGCGTTTAATGGTACAGCGTACTATAACGACAGTAGTAACTGGGAAAATGACGTATTATATATTGGTAAACATTTAATCAAAGCAAAAAGTACTCTATCAAGTACTTGTCAAATTAAAGAAGGTACTTTAACTATTGCAGATTATGCATTCAGTGGTTGTGCGAAAATTTCAAGCGTAACAATTCCTGAAAGCGTAGTAAGTATCGGTATTCCATGCTTCAACGGCTGCACGAATCTCAGTAGAATGATCGTAGACTCAAATAATAAAAACTATAAATCTATTGACGGTAATCTTTATAGTAAAGACGGAACAACGCTAATTCGATATGCTATCGGTCAAGCAGGACCGAGTTTTGTGGTCCCCGAATCAGTTACGAGTATCGGCATGAATGCGTTTATGAGTGCCAACTATCTTATAAGTATAACAATTTCTGACAGTGTCACGAGTATCGGTCAGGAAGCGTTTGCCTTTTGCGAAAGACTTACAAGTATTATAATCCCCAACAACGTAACGAGTATTGGTTATGAAACGTTCAAGAATTGCTATAAACTTGTAGAAGTATATAATAGATCGGCACTTAATATAACGGCTGGTAGTGAAGATAATGGATACATAGGTTATTATGCAAAGAACATATATACGCCAACAAACGGCCAAAGCAAGTTATCAACTGTCAATGGTTGCATTATTTATACCGACGGTGATAACAAGATTTTAGTCGGCTATATTGGTAATGAAGCAAATCTTGTTTTGCCAGAAAGCATTACCGAAATATACAAATATGCGTTTTTCGGTTGTGACGTACTAAAAAGTGTAACAATCTCAAATGGTGTAAAAAGCATAGGCGAAAGAGCTTTCAGTGAATGCAGAGAACTAAAAAGTGTAACAATTCCGGATAGCATAGCGAGCATCGGTGATTATACGTTTGAATATTGTGAAAAACTTACGAGTATAGTAATCCCGAAAACCATGATGAGTATCGGTTATTGTGCGTTTGACGGTTGCACAGAGCTCGCAAGCGTTTATTACAAAGGCACTGCTTCACAATGGCAGTACGTATTCATACTATCAAATAATGAAAGTATAAAAAATGCTACAAAATATTACTATTCCGAAACTAAGCCGACCGAAAGTGGTAACTATTGGCATTTTGATGCTGACGGCAAAATTGTAATATGGGAATAGTCCGTTTCGTCACTTTCTAAAAATTACTTCTAATTCCACAATGCATCGTTGGCATATTTCATGGCGAAGCTATTTCATTGCCGCAAGGCAAAAGTCCGCCAATAAGCCCATTATCGCCACAATTTACAAAAAAAACGGCAGGTTTTACACCTGCCGTTTAAACTTATCTATTTCATTATTTTATTTTGTCTTTCAATTTATATGATAGTATCGCTGCAACAGTAATTTTTGCAAGGTCGGGAAGAATGAACGGAATTACGCATAGGTCAAGCACAGCAGTTAAACCGATAGGACCGGTTTGGTTCATATAAACCACCATGAACCAAGCGGTTCCGAAACCGAAATACACGACTGCGCCCAAAATCATGGAAATCACCATTACGATAAAGGATTTACCGAACAGTTTTTCGATGCCCCAATACAAAAGCCCCGTAAACAGAAATCCTACAATATAGCCGCCGGTCGTTCCGAATATAACGCCGAAGCCGCCACGGAATCCCGAAAACACGGGTAGCCCTGTCATTCCGAGAAGGATATAGCAAAGTATTGCCAAAGTTCCGCGCTTACCGCCAAGTATGCCAAGCGCCAAAAAGACTGCAAGGGTCTGAAGGGTAAATGGTACAACCGTCGGCACCGTCATAAAAGAGCAGACAGCCAAAAGTGCGGTAAAAAGCCCTATATACGCAACGTCCCTTGCGGTTTTAAGGGAAGTTGTCGACCTTTCTTTGGTTTGGTTCATAATGTTTACCTCGTTATATAATTATTGAAATACTAAAATTTGTGCAAAGCGCAAAACTGCAAAAGTTTATGAACGTGGAAATCCGCAAATTTCATAAAGAAAATTTTCAAAAATTACGGTATCCGAATGGCTTATAAAAAATTCGGGATGGAACTGCACGCAATATATATTTTTATCTAGGTTTTCCATACTGGCAACAGGGCAGTCCGCAGTTTTTCCGGTTACGGTAAACCCTTTCGGTACAACGGTTACCATATCGAAGTGTGTCATATATTCGGTTTCCGTCGTAAGCCCGTTTGTAAGTTTGCCACCTAAAAACTCTACTTTCGTCGGTCCCTCTTCGGGTACGGGCGCTTTTTCCACTCTTCCGCCGAACTTTAATGCGGTAAGTTGCATGCCGTAGCAAATGCCGAGTATAGGCACGCCGAGGTTGAAAACCTGAAAGTCCAAATCGGGCGAGCCTTCCAAGTAGCTGCAATGCAGGCTTCCCGATAAAATAACCGCCTGCGGCTTAAATCCGAGGTTATTTAAATCAAAACCGTGCAAAACTATCTCGTAGTCCACGCCGAATTTTTCCATTGCGGCGGAAAGTAAATCCAATCTTTCCGCCCCGAAGTCAACAATCAAAACCTTCATAATCACCGACAGCGGCTAAAAAATCAAAAGCCGCCACGCACCTATTTTCAATACTTATATTAGCAAAATCTTATAAAAAAGTAAACAAAATAATGCTTAAAATGGACCAATTACAAGGAATTTGCAAATTTTTAATAGCGAAAATTTTTCTGCAAGTACGTCTGTTTTGCACTTTTTTTAAATTAGGCGTATACTTTCGTCTCACTGATTTTTTTAAAGACTGCCAACCTAAACAAAATAAGTTCACTTAAATCTTTAAAAATGCGAAGCAATTTTAGGGGATAAAACACAAAGAGAAAGGCGGAAAGTCGAACGAAATCGTACTTGCCGTACTATGAGAGAGAGTTTGCGACTTTATCGAAGCGTTTTGCCCATAAAATAATTAGTGACGGCGGGAGTATGCGCTACAAAGAATTTTTCGTAAAATTTCAATTAAAAAAAGGAAAATGGCAAAATAAATTGTATAATAAAATGTAAGGAAAAGGCGAAGTAGCGGCTACGCACAAATTTTAGTTAAAAACAAATTTTAGTTAAAATTAAAATTCGCTTTTACGGCGTGCTGCTTAAGCCTTATCATCTAACTTTTTTATTTAACCGAAATGGCAGACCAAAAATTCCAAAAATTTATCGAAGAACTTAAAAGCCGAAACGAAATCGTCGACGTAGTTTCGGCGTATTGCCAGCTGGAAAGAAAGGGTGGCGCCTATTGGGCCCGCTGTCCGCTTCCTGGGCATATGGAAAAAACCCCATCCTTTTGCGTAAATCAGGCGGGGCAATTTTTCAAATGCTTCGGCTGTCAGCGTGGTGGCGACGTAATTAAGTTCATTATGGAAGTGGAAAGCCTCGGCTATATGGAAGCGGTAAAATTTCTTGCAAACCGTGCGAATATGGAACTTCCGGAAACCTCTTTTCAAGAGGACGCAAAAATGCAGGAAAATGCAAAAAACCGTGCCACCCGTCTTGCGATTTTAAAGGACGCCGCTAAGTTTTACGTACATAATCTCGAGCGTCCCGAAGCCAAACCCTATCTCGATTACATTTTTAAACGCGGGTTTGACCAAACTACCATAAGGGCGTTTGGGATAGGTTGTTCGCTTGACTACCATACGCTGCCAAAATACCTTAAGGAAAAGGGCTACTCGTACGAAGATATGGTTGCGGCGGGGGTAGTCGCTTACAATAAGGACACCGATGAGTATACCGACTTTGAGGCAAAACGGCTTATAGTGCCCATTATAGACAGTTTTTCAAACGTCCTTGCTTTCGGCGGCAGAGTAATCGAAAAAACAGACTTTGCAAAATACAAAAACACTCGTGAAACCAGCGTTTTCATAAAAAACAGAACCATTTTTAACGCCAACAATATAAAAAAGGTAAAGCGTGAAACAGGTAACCTTCCGTACGTAATTTTGGTGGAAGGCTACATGGACGTTATTGCGCTACATGCAAGCGGCATTAAAAACGCCGTTGCAAGTATGGGCACCTCGCTTACGGTTGAGCAGGCAAGACTTATAATGCGGTATTCCGATACCGTAATCGTAAGTTACGACGGGGACGCCGCAGGGCAAAAAGCAACCTTTAGGGGAATGCAGATTTTAAAGGACGCAGGCCTTACCGTCAAGGTTATTTCTTTGCCGGACAATATGGACCCCGACGAGTTTGTAAAGGCAAAAGGTGTACAAGCCTATCGTGAACTTTTGCTTTCCGCACTTCCGCTTATCGACTTTAAGCTAAGTTATCTTGCAAAATCTTTTAATCTAAAAGATCCTACCGAACGCCGCAGATTTTTGGATAAATCCATCGAAGTTATTTCCCAAAGCGATAAAGAATACGAGCGTGAAGAACTTTTAAGAAAGTTAAGCGAGGTTTCGAAAATTACCTATGAATCCTTAAAGCGGGATTTGGAAAGGGCAACACAAAAGTCCGCATATAAGCCCGTTATTACCCAAAATGAGGCTAATTCCGAGACCGAGCAGGAAGAAGATTCCGGGACTATAAAGGCTGAAAGATTTATCCTTTCCGCTGTTATAAACGGCAAAAATTACGCTAAAGCCGAAGATCTTGACGGACTGGATTTTTCCTCTCAGCTTCGAAGCGAAATAGCCCTTAAAGTACTTGAACTTTTCGACGCAAATAAAAGCTTTGACGGCGTAGCGCTCACGGAAGTTTTTGGTGAAAATTATCTTACGGAACTAAATTCCATACTGCTTCGCGCAGACGAAATTTACTGCACGGATGGTAACGACAAATATTATAAAGACTGCCTAAGGTTTGTAAAACGAAGCAATTTAGAGTCCGACTTAAAATATTTAGACGACTATTGCAAGGCGGAAACGGACCTTGACAAGCAAATGAAAATTATCAAGAAAATTCAGCAAAAGAGCTTACTTTTATATAAGCTTAAAACGGAGGATAAAGTATGATTGAAGATTCTGCTTTGGCGGAAATAAACAATGAGATTATTACCGACTATAAAAAACGTGGGGCGATAACCATGAACGCACTCTGCGACCGTCTCGAAAAGATAAACATGACGGACGAGCAGATGGAAAACATGTGTAACGTTATCGAAGAAGCCGGAATTCAGGTCGTTGACGAAACAAGTCAGGAACAGGAACTATATGACCAACTTGTCAAAGAAATCAGCATGGACGACCCCGTCAAGATGTATCTTAAAGACATCGGCAGAGTTCCTCTTTTATCCGGCGACGAAGAAATCGAACTTGCCAAAAAAATGGCGGCGGGGGATGCGGAAGCAAAACGCATTCTTGCCGAGGCAAACTTAAGGCTTGTCGTATCCATCGCTAAGCGTCACGTCGGGCGCGGTATGCACTTTTTGGATCTTATTCAGGAAGGCAATATGGGACTTATGAAGGCGGTTGAAAAGTTCGACTATGAAAGGGGATATAAACTTTCCACTTACGCAACCTGGTGGATTCGTCAGGCTATAACCCGTGCCATAGCCGACCAGGCAAGGACCATAAGAATTCCCGTGCATATGGTGGAAACCATTCATAAACAGGCAAGGGTTACAAGGCAACTTTTGCAGGAACTAGGGCGTGACCCATACCCATCCGAAATCGCAAAGGAAATGGGCATACCGGAATCCCGTGTTATAGAGATTCAAAAAATTGCTCAGGATCCCGTTTCTTTGGAAACACCTATCGGTGAGGAAGAAGACAGCCACCTCGGCGACTTTATCGTGGACGAAAACGCGCAAGCGCCCAGCGACATGGTGGAAACTTCCATGCTTAAAGAACAGCTTATCGGCGTTTTGGACACTCTTACCCCTCGTGAAGAAAAGGTTTTGCGTCTTCGCTACGGTATCGACGACGGCAGACCCAGAACCTTAGAAGAGGTCGGCAAGGAATTTAACGTAACCCGTGAACGTATTCGTCAGATAGAGGCTAAAGCTTTGCGTAAACTTCGTCATCCGTCAAGGTCCAAACGCCTTAAAGATTTTCTCGACTGATGGGTACAAGATTTGACGTTATTTCTTCGCTTATTCTAAACTGTAAAACTTTGGCGGACGTCGGCTGCGACCACGGCTATATATCGCTTGCGGCATTAAAAAGCGGCAAGGCGGAAAAGGTTTATATCACCGACATATCCGAAAAAAGTCTTGATAAAGCGGTATCCCTTTTATCGGAATTTTACCCCTTAAACTTTACGCCTTTTTTGACGGACGGGCTTACCGCGGTACCCTACGCCGAGGAGGTCGTAATTGCCGGAATGGGCGGCGAAGAAATAATAAAAATTTTAAAAAAGTCCCCCTATAAGCCCGTTATCCTTATTTTACAGCCTATGAAGAACGCCGACAAGGTTCGCAAATTTTTGCACGAAATCGGTTACGGAATAGAAAAGGACTTTATGTTCTACTCCGAAAATAAGTATTACGAAGTCTTGCGTGCAAGACTAAACTTTACCGACGGCTATACCGAAAAAGAAGAACTTTACGGCAGGGACAACCTCCGTAATAATCCGGATTTTCTCATTTACCTCGACAGAAAAATTAATGAAACCGAGGAAATTCTAAAAGGAAATCTAAAATCGCAATCGCACGTTTCTTTGTCAAAAAAACTTGAAACTTTAAAAGGATTGAAAGATGAAATTAAAAGAGATATACGAATTGATTGACCGTTTCGCACCCTTCGAACTTTCTCCCACATACGCAAAATCCTGCGGGTTCGAAGATAACAGCGGAATAATAATAAACACCGAAGCGGACATAACGAACGTGGTTTTCACGCTTGACTTAACCGAAAAGGCTGTGGAATACGCCCAATGGATAAAGGCAGGGCTGATTATTACCCACCACCCCGCAATATTTTACGGAATAAAGAAAATTGACGGCGTTTTACTTAAAGCGGCGTCTGCGGGCATAGGCGTAATTTCCTGCCACTTAAACTTCGACGTTGCGGAAAAGGGTGTGGACTATTTTATGGCAAAGGGAATCGCAAATCCCGACGATAAAGATATCGAAATTCTGGACCCATTACTTTCGGGCACGGGCTACGGAAGACGTTATCCGGTAAATTCTTCCTTAGAAGAACTTGCCGAAAATATCGAAAGGGAATTTAACACGAGGGTAAACGTGTACGGCGACAAAACCGCTTACATTAAAAAGGCGGCAAGTTTCTGCGGCGCGGGGCTAAAAATAAACACCCTCGATTATCCCGCCGACGTGTACGTTTCCGCGGACATCCCTCACCACGTTTTAGTGGAGGCGGTAAAGCAGGGCAAACGGGTTATTTCCATGACCCACTTTGCAAGCGAAAATTACGGAATGAAAAATATATGTAAACATTTTTCCAACATTTACAGATTAAAAAACAAGCTTGATTTCAGCTTTTTTGACGACGACAGATTTATTTGATCAAGCGTAAAGGAGAATTATGATAGAGAAGTTATTGGAATACCAAAAGGTCGACGCAGATCTTAAAAACATCGAAAACGAACTCAAAAAGAGTGATGAATTCAAAAAATATGCACAGGCGGTAAAATTTTTAAAAACCGTAACCGAAAGTAAAGCGCAGATAGAATCCAAAGCGGCTTCCTTACTTTTGGGCATGCAGAATTTGCAGGAAAGGCTTGAAAAACTTTCCGAAGATAAAAGCGAGTTTACGGGCATTGACGAAGTGGACGACGAAAACACGCTTGCTTTCCTTAAAAAGAAATCCGCAGAACTATCCAAACAGTATGCTTCTTTAGAGGCGGAAATCGAAAAACTTTTAAAGGAAATGACCGAACTGACCGCATCGTACAAAAAACTTATGGCAAACACCAAAGTTATGCTCGCCCAGCAGGACGAATACAAGGTTAAATACGAAGAACTTTCAAAGCAGAAAGAATCTGAAAAAAACAAGATAAAAAAGCAGCTTGAACTTATCGCAAAAGACATTCCCGCAGAGTATCTGTCAAAATATAAGGAAAAGAGAAAGGATCCCAAATTCCCAATCGTCTACGAACTTTCGGGAAAACACTGCTCGGCCTGCGGCACCGAACTTTCGCAGCTCGAACTTTCTAGACTTAAAAACGAAAAGATCATCGAATGCGAAAATTGCAGAAGGCTTATATTTATTAAAGAATAAAAAATGAAATCGTAAGGCAAAAACGCTTGACAACGATTTCAGAATAAGTATAATATAGGTGTAAGGTAGTTTTACTTTACACCTTTATTTTTTGTGGTGCGTTATGAAAATTGAAGAAATGGGGTACTCAGAACTTTTAGACCTGTATAAAGGCCTGCTTACCCCCACCAAAATTGAGATTGCGGAAATGTATTTTTCCTGCGACCTGTCTTTGTCGGAGATTGCAGAGATAAAAAATTGCACTCGTCAAAGCGTTCTCGACGCTATCAAAACCGTAAAAGGCGAACTTGACGGGTTTGAAAAGGCTGTCGGGTTTAAAGCGTACAAAAGAAAAGTAAAGGATTTTGAAAAAACCCTTTCTGAAGCGCAAAGACAAACTTTAAAAGGAATTTTGAACTAATGGCAGCATTTTCATCATTAGGCGAAAAATTAAATCACGTCTTTTCCAAACTAACCAAGCGCGGAAAACTTACGGAGCTTGAAATTAAACAAGCCATGCGTGAAATCCGTGTTGCACTTTTGGAGGCCGACGTAAACAT
>CATZIC010000011.1 GCA_958419945.1 uncultured Clostridia bacterium
GGGGTTTTGCGAGGTCGATGACGACAAAGTTCTACTGCTTAAATCTATGGGTGCAAACAAAGGAAAAATCTTCATACACCTTGTAATGCCGTATAGCGTGCCTACCCTTGTTTCCACGCTGAAAATCAATGTCGGAATGAGTTGGATAGGCTCGATTATGGGCGAATATCTAGTTTCAAGACAAGGTATAGGCTACCTTATAGTGTACGGCGGGCAGGTGTTTAAACTTGACCTTGTAATGACGGGAACGGTAATTTTGTGCCTTTTGGCGGCGCTTATGTACCTTACCGTCGCACTTTTCGAAAGAAAAATATCTCGACGGCAAAAATAAGGATTACCACAAAACCTATTCCTCCGATTACGGGATAGACTTTAGAAACTATGTTGTAAAAACCGATTTTGGAAAAAAGTACGGCTGAAAGTGTCAAAATCACCCTGCCGACGTTCCCCCACAGCCCGTCCGAAAAATAATTAAATAGCGGATAATGTGCACTAAGTAGCGTAGTAAGAATGCCAAAATAAAGCACAAAAACGTAAATTACGTACAAAATCTTGCTATATGATAAAATTTTCAGGACGGGCATATCGCTTTGCGTCACCGACTTATCGCACCCCGAAACGCAAGTAAACAGCCCGAAAATAAGCAATGCCAACACCAAAGAAGAAATTAAGGAAGATACAAGGCAGACAGAAGTTTTTTCCTTCCTTCCAAGCGTAATAAGTACAGGCACAGCCAAAAAAAGATTAAGACCGCTATAAGATGCAATCTTAAACGGCTTTATCGTCCCCGTGGGCACGATTACCTTATCGGAAGGTATAAAAAGCATAAAAACGATTACGAAAATAATTATCGGAACCAAAAACGTGTTTACCGTTTTAAGGCTTTTTGTTCCGCCAAACATAACAATATTTGAAATAATTATTGTAATTATGGAAAATATCGGAAAGGTTTTCGACCACGGGAATATGAGCGTAAACAAGGAATCTATCGCAGATAGCATTCCGCACATAATAACGAAGTTACCCAAAAATAAAAAGATTTTGGAAAACTTATAAATCTTTGACTGTTTTTCAAGATCGAATTTTAAAAGAAAAAATGTGATAAGGAAAAACACTACGAAAATAATTACGGTGCTTATGATTATATCCTGCCCGTAAAAGAATTCGTAAATTTCCTTACCGCTTAAAAAGCCGGCACCTAAAACCGTGCCAATAATCACAAATGAAATTTTTAAAGTTTTTATAAGAAAGTTCACGATACTATCTTATTATATCTTTACCGTTTTAGAACGAAGAAAAGTCTTTATATTCATCATAATAATTTTGATTTTTATTGATTTTATCGGCAATTTTTAAAATTATTACGAAAGGCATAATTAGTTTTTGAGAACGATTATCATAGTCCTATCATAAAATAAATTGATAGGAAACTTTATGAATCCCTTTTTAAAAATACCGCTGAAATTAGAAAGCCTTTACGACGATTGGAAAATCTTGTATCCAAAAAAATACGATAAGTTTACCACTGAAACAGAAACAAAACTAAACCTTTTAATGGTTACGAAAACCTCTAAGTTAGCCTTTGACTACGTAAGAAACTTTATTAGTAAACTACAAAACTACAAGCTAAAAAAGGTAATTTCTGAGATACTCGTTATTGAAAACGAAAGGCTTTTAAAGTTAAAACTTTTAAGACCTTCCGAGGAAAGCCCTCTTGAGACAGCGCTTTACTTAGAAGATCTTCAAGTTATACTTCAAACGGAATTAGCCATTCGTGAAACTGATAAACGATTAAAAGACACTTTTGATTTTATTCTTTTGGATGACTGTGATAATCTGTATGTAACGGCTAATTTGTACGATATTACAAAAGGTGTTTCCCCTGCCGATTTAATTTCGAGAAATGCGGAAATTAGCCCGTCAAGGCCCACGTACTTACAGCACCGCCACCCAGAAGATTATATCAGTCGTTTCCACCCAAAACACTTAACTAAGGAAAGTATACTAAACTGTTTGATTATGATTGCCGTAAAAAGGGGCGTAATCGATTGTTATACTGAATCTTTGCCAAGCCTTCCGAACGACCTTTCGAGAAAGTTTTTACAGGAAATAACCTTGATAAAGGTCGGACACCTTTGTTTATATGAAAGTTTTCTTCCGCTTGATGGTAGTGTTTTAAAGAATTTAATTTACCTTGAATACCTTAACGCATACATGTTCTGGTCTTGCGGCAGGTTTGAAAAATCCGAGTATTTAAGAAAACTTTTTGAAAACTTTTTTGACGAAAGCGTTTCAATATTAAGGGTATTTACAAAACTACTCAAGCAAAAACGCAATCTGAATTGGTTTGACGTAATAAATGACGGAGAGTTTCCTCCTCCCCTTAGGCTTAAAGAAAATATTTCGCATATAAGAAAATTAAAAGCTGAAAAAACAGATATTAATTTACTAAACGGCGAATTTATAAGCAGTAAAAATCTTCCTTATAACGCTAATTTTTACAAATTTCAAAATTTGCGTAATAGGAATTTTGAAGATTGTCCATCGCAAAAAGTAATTAAATCGCACAGGTTGACTTACGGCAGCGACTACCGCTATGAAGTAGCGCCTAACCCAATAGAACTTCACACAAAATAAAATAAGCCTTTGCGGCTCTCGCAAAGGCTTTTAACTTTATATAAAAGATTTTTCGATTTTGATAACTGCGTAAGTGTTTTCGAAATTTTCGCCTATCAGTTTTTCGAGTTCGGCTTTTACAGCCTCGTCGCTCATCTTTAAGTCGTGCGGAACAACCGCATCGAAAATAAAGTTTGTGTGAGTAGGCCCTTCCACCATTCTGAAATCGTGCACGGTGATACGCTCGTCAACCTGTTTTACAACTTTGGCAACCTTAATGCGGAATTCCGTAACTCTTTCGTCGCTGGTACAAATGGGGTCGAGGTGGATAATCGAAACGCAACCTAGTTTTTTATCAAGTTCGGACATAGCGTTATCAATAACGTCGTGAAGATGGAAAATGTTTTCCTCGCCGGAAACTTCGGCGTGAAGGGAAATCATGAATCTTCCGGGACCGTAATCGTGCACAACAAGGTCGTGCACACCCAAAATTTCATTATGACTCAGAACGATTGAGTAAATTTGATTTACCAATTCTTTATCAGGTCTTTTTCCAAGCAAATCGCCGATAGTTTCTTTAACGGCGGAAATCCCCGCATAGGTAATGAACACTGAAACGAGCGCACCGCACCATCCGTCGAGGTTTAATCCCGTAAATTTGTAGATAATCGCACACGCTAAGACCAGAGAAGTACTTATAACGTCCATAAGACTGTCGGTACCGACTGCCTTCATGGTCTGCGAATTTATCTTTTTGCCGTAATGCATGTTGTAAAAAATCATATAAATCTTAACTAAAATTGTAAGACCGATTATTACGATTGCGGTTACGTTTGAATAAGCGCTTGCGTCCGGCGTTATACCTTCGACAAGAATTTTAATTGAATCACGCAAAGTGGTTATACCCACGATTACTATAATAATCGCTATAACAAGCCCCGCTATGTACTCGATTCTGCCGTGTCCGAAAGGTCTGTCGTCGGAAGCCTTTTTGCCCGCAAATTTGAAGCCGAAAAGGGATAGAAGCGACGAACCTGCGTCGGACAAGTTGTTGTACGAGTCCGCCATAATTGATATCGAGCCCGTTATAATACCTACGACAAGTTTTACGGCAAACAAAATAACGTTTAGCACTATTCCCAGAATGCTGCAAAGCATCCCGTATGCCCTTCTTGTTGTCGGATTTTCATAATCCTTTCTGTTTTTTATAAATAATTTGGAAAGTAAAGTTACCATAATCAAAAATTCCTACGCAAATAATTTGACGAAGAATTCAGGTAGCGCAACCTACTTTGGTTACGCCTATCAAATTAGCAGATAAATTCTTCCTTTTTCTTGGGTGCGTTTTCAAGCTCTTTACGTTTTTCTTCGTATCCTACCCTTCCGAACATTGCGTAAGTGGCGTTCTTGCCTTCTTCTACGCCGGGCTGGTTGTAGGTATCGATGCCGAACATTTCGCCGATATAAGCTGTTGCAAGTTCTAACATAAACATAAACTCACCGATAGTAAATTCGTTTACTTCGGGCAAAACGATGGTGTTGTTAAGCCTTGATTTACGGCAGAGTGCGTATTCCGTAGCCTTCATTTCGGTGGAAATGAGTTCGTTCATAGTGTGTCCGCAAAGGAAGTTGACGTTGGGGAATTCTTCGCAACCGTTAGGAATAACTACTTCACTACGATAATTGTCTACCGCAACGAAGGTTACAACCTTATCGAAAGGTCCTTCGGTATATAATTGGACTTGGCTATGTTGGTCGGTTACGCCCAAAGATTTAACGGGAGTCTGTCCTGTAAAAGCGGGACTTCCGTCCTTTTTAACGGCTTTACCTAAACTTTCAGCCCAAAGTTGGCAATACCAATCCGCCATGTAACGTAAACCGTCGGAATACGGCATCATTACAGAGATATTTTTGCCTTTATTAAATGCGATGTATTGAAGAATCGCAAACGCCATTGCGGGATTCTTCTTGTAATCCGCCGTTGAACAAACTTTGTCCATATAAGCGGCGCCTTTAAGCATTGCTTTAATGTTGATACCTAAAACCGCAGCCGGCAAAAGCCCTACGG
The DNA here is from genome assembly GCA_958419945.1 of uncultured Clostridia bacterium. Lineage (GTDB taxonomy): Bacteria > Bacillota > Clostridia > Christensenellales > Borkfalkiaceae > UBA4636. Next base: position 4,685 of record CATZIC010000011.1, read on the forward strand.
GGCAAAGTTCGGAAAATCTTCCGCCTACGCCGTCGGGAATAAAGAATGTTTTTAATCCTTCCGCTTTAGCGATTTTGATCAAGTTTCCGCTGTTTTGCGAGGTAGTTGCGATCATATGGTCTTTTGCATTATCACCGAACTTTTCTTTAAGCATATTCCAAATAATAAGGTATTGGGACATGGTTTCGCTTGTTGACCCGCTCTTTGTGATAACGTTGAACATGGTTTTTTCAGGTTCGATTACGTCGAAAAGTGCCGCCATTCTTTCGGGATCGACGTTATCTTCAACGTAAAATTTGGGGCCGCCACGCTTTTTATCCTTTAAATCGTTGTAATGCAGGTGTTTTAATGCCTGAAAAACGGCTATGGGGCCGAGCGCGCTTCCGCCGATACCGAGAACCACGAAATATTTGAAATTCTTTCTGACCGACTTTGCGGTATTTATAATATCTTCGACTACGTCGTTTTGGCTATATGGAAGTTCGCTCCAACCCATCATGCCGCTTCCACGATTAGCGTTAACCGTTTGGAAAGCCGATTTGCATAGGGAGGCGGAATTTTTAAGTTCTGCTAAGGTTATTCCTTCCCCGCCGATAAAATCGGCCATCATGTTGTTATAGTCGAATCTTAAGCGTAAGTCTGCATTGGTTTTTCTTTGTGTTGCCATTATATTATCCTCTCTTTACTAAATTTCTTATATAATTAAGTGATTCAGCTAACTCGTCATAAGAGTTATAACTGTTATTATAAACTTCCAAAATTATTGCGCCCTTAAAGTTCACTTTATTAAGTTCGCCTATTAGTCTTTCAAAATCGAATAAGCCTTTCCCCGGTAAAAGGATTTTTCCGTTTTCGTCGTAGTCAGATATATGAACTGTTTCAAGCCTATCTGCCATTTCATTTAAATAATCTCGGTAATCATATCCGGACAGCCGTGCCTGCTTTATATCAAGACAAGCCTTAAGCTTCGGTGAAAACGGCTTAAGCTTTTCAAAATAGCCTGCGTGATTGTACATTGCCCATTCAACGTTTTCCAAACAAACTCTCACGCCCAAGGCTTCCGCTTTATCAATAAGGATATTAAAATACTTTCCCGTATCCTCGTAATTATCGTATCTCCCCGTTTTGATTCTTATCCGCCCGTGGAAGGTGTTATTTTTGGCGTTGAGAACTTTGCAAGAGTTTATAACGCTTTCAAAAGTTTTAATTGCGTCGTTATAGGAACGGGGATTGCTCGTAAATAATTGCGGTTCGTAATTCGTGTTTATAGTGTGTACGGAATGAACCTTTAAACCTCCTAAGCGAGATTTCAAAAGGTTTGCAAATTCAATGGTGTATTCGCAAAACGATTCCAAAAATATCTCGACGACCTCTGCGCCCATATTTTCGATTACAGGCAGGGCGTCCTCGTTAAATTCTTTATTAAATAGTGATGCAGTTGAAATTCCAACGTTCATAATTTTTCCTAAAATCGCTTATTTAATGCTGCTTTTTGAAGATTATTACGTTTACAAATCATACTTTGGGCTGTCCAAAGGACAGCCCGCAATAAGGATTTATTTAGTTTAAATATTTTATCAAATTTATTTTATAACGGGATCGATAAGCCCGATATTTCCGTCGTCACGCAAATACAAAACTTTAGTTTTGTCATTGTCTTTATCGAAAAATACGAAGAAACTATGTCCGGTAAGTTCGAATTCTTCAATAGCTTCGTCTAACGACATGGGAGAAAGTTCAAACTTTTTGGTCTTGACAAGTTTAAAGTCGTTATCTTCCTGCTCTTCATAAATTCTGTCTTTAGAATACGCTCCTTGACGAAGTTTCGATTCAAGTTTGGAACGGTATTTGTAAATCTGACGCTCGATTTTGGGAAGCACGATATCAATAGCGTCGTAAAAATTATCGCCTTTTGCTTCCGCACGAATAAAGGAACCCTTGTAGTTTATGGAAAGTTCCATTTTGCAATCACGCTTTTCGGCTTTTAAGTAAATTTTGCAAACGGAATCTTCTTCAAAATACTTATCTAAACGGGCAACTTTTTTCTCGATTATTTCGCTTAATTGGTCTTTGACCTGATAGTTTTTGGCAACAATTTCAATTTTCATAATAAATCTCCTTTATAGTTTTATTGTGGTAAAAGTAATTTATTCGACTAAAAAATCAATTTCGCCGTCGTCATCGATTACTCTTACGGTGTTGTCCGCACGCAAATCGCCTTTTATTATCATTTCGGACAAAGGATTTTCGATAAGGGTTGAAATGGCACGCTTAAGTGGTCTTGCACCGTATTCCTTGTCGTAACCCTTGTTTAATATAAGACGTTTTGCCTCATCCGTAAATATTAAACTTACGTTCATGGATTGCATCCTTTTTCTTAACGAATCACACTGCAAATCACAAATTTTTCCGCATTCCTCTATGGTTAATTTACGGAATATGACTATATCGTCGATACGGTTAAGAAATTCAGGACGGAAACGCTTTTTGAGTGCCTGAGTTATCTTATCTTTTGCGCCTTCGGATTCGTCGGCTTCCTCGCCGAAACCTATCTTTTTGACGGTATTTACTTCCGAAGCGCCTTCGTTTGAAGTCATTATAATTACTGTGTTTTTGAAATCGACCGTTCTACCCTTGCTGTCAGTAAGCCTTCCGTCGTCGAGAATCTGAAGCATTATATTGAAAACGTCGGGGTGGGCTTTTTCGATTTCGTCGAACAAAATTACGGAATAAGGCTTCATTCTCACCTTGCCTGTAAGTTGCCCTTCCTCGTCGTAACCGACGTATCCCGGAGGCGCACCTATAAGTTTGGCGACGCTCACCTTTTCCATATATTCACTCATATCGATGCGGATAAGCATATTCTCGTCACCGAAAATAGCTTCTGCCAAAGCTTTTGAGAGTTCGGTTTTACCGACGCCTGTAGGACCTACGAATATAAATGAGCCGATAGGTTTGTTCGGATCTTTAATGCAGGTCATTGAACGCCTTATCGCCTTTGAAACGGATTCAACCGCTAAATTTTGCCCTACGACACGCTTGTGCAGAATGCCTTCGAAGTTTAATAAGCGGTTAGACTCGGTTTCCGTAAGTTTTGAAACTGGGATTCCCGTCATTTCGCTTACCACTTTAGCAATGTTTTCTTCGTCGATATATGGGTTAAAATGGCTCTTTCTGCGATTGTCGGACCGTTTTAAATCCTGAATCTCGGTGCTGAGTTCGGAAATTTTCTCGTCTATATCACGGCAATCCAAACCGCTTCTTAAATTATAAATTTTTTCGTTTTCAAGCCTTTCAAGCTGCCACTCTTTAGTGGTAATTGTTTCTAAGGGTGTATCTACCAAAAGTCTTTCTTTAGCCGCAGCTTCGTCGATAAGATCTATGGCTTTATCCGGTAAAAATCTGTCCGTTATATATCTTTCGGACATTGTTACGGCCGCTCTTATGGCGGAATCGGTAATTTCTATTCCATGGTGGGCCTCGAACTTATCTCTTAAGCCCTTCAAAATTTCAATGCAGTCGTCAACTTTCGGCGGATCGAGTTTTATAAGCAAGAACCTTCTTGCAAGCGCAGGATCGTTCTGTACGTATTTGTTGTATTCTGAAATAGTAGTTGCGCCGATAACCTGTAAATCGCCACGGGCAAGTGCGGGCTTAAGTAGGTCACTTATAGCAAATGAAGAATAACCCGCCAAAATTGAATGAATCTCGTCGATAAACAAAATTACGTTGTTTTCTTGGGCATAAGTAAGTGCGGATTTAAAACGTTCTTCGAACTCACCGCGAAATTTTGCGCCTGCAACAATTCCGCTTAAATCAAGAGAAAATACAGTCCTGTTTTTCAGCGTTATGGGAACGTTACCGCTTGCGATTCTCAAAGCAAGCCCTTCGATTACAGCTGTTTTACCGACACCCGGCTCACCGATAAGTAACGGGTTTGATTTGATTCTTCTTGAAAGGGTTTCGATTACCCTATTAATCTCTTTATCCCTACCGATAACGGGATCCAGTTTATTTCTTTTGGCCTTTTCGGTAAGATTTATTCCGAACGATTCGAGTTCTTTTAGCCCCTCGGCTTCTTCGGCAGTGGGTGTGTTTGCCACACGACTATATGATTCGGGAATTTCCGAATTCTCAAAACGTGGCTTTTCAACTTTTTTGCTTTCTAAATTCGGTACACGGTTATTTCCAAGGTTCTCCACAAGTTTTTTCACGTCATTATACAGACCTTGAAAATTTTGCGTAATAGATATTATGATATCGAATCCGACACATCTTTCGGTGGAAAGTATGGCTAAAAGCAAATGTTCAGGCGCAACGAATGTGCAATTATAGTCCTCTGCAATGGTTTTGGAAAGATCCAACGCCTGTTTTGTCCTCGCCGTAAACCCCTCTGTTTTGTACCCTACGTCAACGTAATCTTTCAATTTCGGGTAATAATAGGCCGGCGTTACACCGTGAGATTTTAAAGTCTCACTGATTACGCCCGGTTCTTTAAGCATTGCGGCCAAAATAAACTCCGTACCAACGTACTTGACGTTGTAGGAAAGTGCGACCCCTCTCGCATCATTTATAATACTTAGATATTGACTTGTTGTACCATTTAATAGACCGCTTGACGAATTATTCATAAATTACCCTTAAAGTTCCTGTGTTTCCAACTTTTTAAGCGCGTTTTTAACGAAAACGGCACGGATTTCGTCAATGGAATCTCCTGCGAGCGATTCCGAATTGACAAGTAAGGTGTTCGGCCTTGCCGTAACCGCAAGGTCATCTATTGCCGAACTGTTGTTACAACCTATTATTCCCCAAAAAATGCCTAATTTTACCTGCGAAATAAGTTCACAAAATTCATCATAAGGAAGGATTGCGGCGTGCGTCAAAGTTCCCAAAGCACGCAAACATTTATCCTTTACTTTTATTGGATTTTCAAGGTACTCGGCGTTGCGTAAACTCTTTTCTTCATTAGCGACTGAAGTAGCGAATTTTTTCACCTTTTCGATAATAGAAAGCGTGTCGCCTATGGTTATCGAGTTACTTATTTGATAAAAATAGCCTTCCGCATAACTGCCTTCGCCGAAAGCTCCTCTTATTGTGATACCTTCGGTATAGCCGAGCCTTGCTAAGTCTTCAATACGATTTTGCTTTGTCAGAGACGGCAAAAACACCATTAAAGACGCACGCATACCTGTGCCGAGGTTTGTCGGACACGCCGTATAATAAAAACCGTTTTTTACCGCGAAACGGCAGTTTTTTGATAGAACGCTGTCAAGATAGGTTATTCTTTTTAGCGCACCTTCAAAGTCAAATCCCTTTACGATACACTGTTCACGCACGTGGTCCTCTTCATTCATCATAACCGATAAAAGTTCGTCCTCCGAAAGTGCAACGGCGCCGTTTGGCGAATCGCACAGGTTTTTGGAAATAATGTATCTTTCGGTTAAGGAACGCTTTTCGGTATCGCTAAGCTGGTTCATATAGTACGTGTTAAAGCCCTTAAAATGACTTAACACTGAAAGACAGGCGCTAACTATTGCTTTTTCGCACTCACTCCCTCTTATCATAGATGGAAAATCGTAATCCCGAAAATTACGTGCGAAACGAATACGGGTGGAAATTACTACGTCAGCCATCGTCAATCACTCTGCAAACTGTCTATAAGCGGCTTTAGTTCGTTTTGGAATTCCGTATAGCAATACGGACAACCGACAATCATAGTATTCAATATTTCACCGAGGCTTCTTCCGCAACGGCGGCACGTCCTTTGCAGATTTGCGTAAAAGACGTTATAAAAACCGTTTGCATCAAGAGAATACGCCGTACTTACACATTCGTGGCAAACTTTGCCTTGTGATTTAAACGCACCGAAGTATCTGACGACTTCTTCGGTTGCTTCTCTTTTATGGCAAACGGGACAAATCATTGATAGCACCTTGAAATTACTGACTTTTTTATCAATTTAATTATATCATTAAATCAGAAAAAGTAAATACCATTTACGTTAATTTTTGCTGATTTTTTCAAATATTTTTGTAGTTTTCTACCTTTAGGATAGCTTTTAGTGCAATTTTAAAATCCGTCGGTTAAAAACCGACGGATATAGGTATCATTCCTTTATAAGATTAGCCAAATATTCTTTAAAACTTTCGGAAAGTTCACCGTCTCTTAAGCCGTATTCCACGTTGGCTTTTAAAAAGCCGAGACGGTCGCCCATATCGTAACGAATACCTTCGAACTCGTAAGCATATGCGCCACTTGCCTTTGCTTCTATATCCAGTGCGTCGGTAAACTGATACTCATTATTAGCGCCCGGTTTTAGGTTGCGCATGATTTCCACCATGGAAGGCGCACAAACGTATCTTCCGAGGGGTGCAATATCGCTTTTGACAAGTTCAATCGGCGGTTTTTCCGTTATTGTCGTAACGCGGTATTCCCTTCCGCTATTTAAATCGTATTCGACCGAGGCGTATTTCGGTACGTCCTCATGCGGAACGGTTTTTACGCCTATAACCGTCTTTCCATATTTATCGTATACGTCTATAAGTTGCCGCAAAACCGGCTTTTGGGCGTTATGCATTACGTCGTCGCCAAACATTACGGCAAAAGGTCTTCCTTTAATATACTCTTCAGCAGCCAAAATAGCGTTTGCTGTACCGAGTTGGGATTTTTGAACGGCAAAATGAACTTTTGCAATACCTTCCGGATACTTAATTGCTTCAAGGTACTCGGTTTTATTTCCCTTTTGCAGTACTTCTTCAAGTAACGGATAGGGTTTAAAATGATCCTCTATAATTTCCTTTTTATGTCCGACGACAAAAACTATTTCTTCTATGCCACTATTCGCCGCTTCTTCCGCAATAATTTCGATAGCAGGTCGGTTTACTATCGGAAGCATAGGCTTTGGCACTGCTTTTGTGTAAGGTAAAAACCTCGTTCCGAATCCCGCAACGGGTATTACCGCAATTTTAACTTCCATTATTCCTCCGATTATCATACATAACTAATATATGCAAGATTAGTTACATAGAGATTACAAGCAAAGAGATTTCAGCAAAACGAAAAATAAATTTTTGCAATATATTACTTCGTGCCGAAAAGTCTGTCGCCTGCGTCGCCGAGACCCGGGATTATGTAGGCGTTTTCGTTAAGCCTTTCGTCAAGTGCGGCAACGTAAATATCCACGTCGGGATGAGCCTTCTGCATGGCTTTAACCCCTTCGGGTGCCGCTATTAAACACATAAGTTTAATGTCTTTGCAACCCCTGTCCTTTATGAACTTAACCGCCGCTATAGCGCTTCCGCCCGTAGCAAGCATAGGATCGACTACGATAATTTGTCTTTCGGTAGCATCCTGCGGTAACTTGCAATAATACTCCACCGGCTGATGGGTTTCTGGGTCTCTGTACAAGCCGATATGACCGACTTTTGCGTTAGGAACAAGCCTTGTAATACCGTTGACCATTCCCAAACCTGCTCTCAAAATAGGCACGACGCCTATTGCTCTTCCGGAAATTTCATAACCTGTGGTTTTGCAAATCGGAGTTTCCACCTCGACTTCCTGTACAGGTAAATCACGGGTAACTTCGTATGCCATAAGCATGGAAATTTCATCGGCAAGTTCTCTGAAATCTTTAGTACTCGTGTCAATCTTTCTCATGAGAGTAATTTTGTGTTTGATAAGCGGATGGTTAACTACGGTAAATGTGCTCATAAAAATCTCCTGTAATATTTTTGTTAATTTTAAATTTGGTAAAATCTATTTTAAAATGCGAAATAAATGCTATTGCAAATTTTCCGCTTGTGTAATCTTTTCTATTCTTCTTAAATGTTTTTCTTCGGTTGAAAAAGGCGTACTTAAAAATATATCGACCAGGGTTTTCATTTTGTCGGCGGAAATTACCCGTGCGCCGAGCGCTAAAATATTTGCGTCGTTATGCTCTCTTGTCATTTGGGTTGAAAACTCATCCGAGCAGTTTGCACAGCGAATCCCCTTTATTTTATTTGCGCATATTGCCATGCCGATGCCCGTTCCGCAAACCAAAATGCCGTAATCGGCTTCTTTTTTTGCAACAGACTTAGCGCATTTTACCGCAAAATCGGGATAATCGCAGGAAAGTGTGGAATCGGTCCCGAAATCAGTAACTTCGTAGCCCTTTTTAATAAGATAATCGACAAGTATTTGTTTTGCTTCGTAGCCCGCATGGTCGGAAGCGATTGCTATTTTCATATGCCACCTTAAAAAATAAAATCTAAAACTCGGAGTGTTTGTAAAATTCGGACGATCATAAAACCTTTTTTAGCATTTCGTAAATTATCGAGCAAGCCCGTTCAAGCTCGGAACAGCACAGGTCGTAATCACGCTGAGTTTTACCGTAAGGGTCGCAAATATCCCCGCATTTTGTAAGCTGATTTATGGAATAAACGTTTTCATACCCTTCTTTTTCAAGGAATTGCTTAATAGAATCGGTCATTGCGACGATTGCGCCAAAGCCACGCACCTTTTCCAAAGTAATCTGCTTGGGGATAAACTTCGTCATTTTTATTCCATTATTTTTTAACGCAAGCTTAGCCATAGGGTTAATTTTTTCTTCCGTAACGTGCGTGCCGAAAGACGTTACACGGATATTTACTGCGTTTTCCTCGGCAATTTTGCTTTTAAGAATAAATTGTGCCATAGGGCTTCTGCAAGTATTGCCTGTACAAACGAAACACAAAGAATCTTGCTTGCTCACTTTGTAAAATTCCTCCGATATATTTGCGATAAATTAGTGAGAGGACTCGGAAGCAGACGCAAAGGCCTTTAAAAATCTGTTTTCTACGCTCAGCGTTACTTCGTCGTTAACGTCAAATTTAATGCCGATAAGCAAATCGTACTTTTCGCTTTCGTGTAGCCCAAAGTATAGACGGGAAGCCATTTCCGAGCCGCTTCCGCCCAAAGAAAATAGGTTTAACCCGCTAAGATAAGGCTCGTCCGCCTTCGTGCACATAACGAGCGGTTTTTCACCTCTTCCCAAACTTTCGGAATAGAGTTTTTTAACCGATTCGTAATCACCTTTTTCGCATAATACGGTAGTAGTTCTAGGACAATAGTGTCTGTATTTCGTTCCCGGTGAGCGCTTATTAAGTTCGGAAGTACTGCCTGCATACAAGCATTTTCCGACAACTTCCGCAACCATTTCGGCTGTAACGAGACCCTTTCTCAAAATAACGGGAACTTCACCCGTAGCGTCGAGCACGGTGGATTCAATACCGCCGTTACATCTTCCGCCGTCCAAAATCATCGGTATGGCATCGCCGAAATCTTCGTAGACGTGTTCGGCGGTAACCGCACTTGTGTGCTTTGATATGTTGGCCGACGGCGCCGCAATAGGAAGGTTTACGTATTTTAAAAATCTTTGTGCACTTTCCGAAGAAGGCACCCTTATTGCAAGTGTATTTAGCCCGCAAGACACGAGTTTTGATACCGTGTTTTTACTGCGATAAACTATGGTCAAAGGACCCGGTAAAAAAGCCTCTCTCAGTTTTTTTGCATACTCTCTGTCGTCGTAAACAAGTTCCGTTAAATCGTAATCTTTATGTACGTGAACGATAAGCGGATTATCAAGTGGCCGGCCTTTTGCAACATAAACTGCACGGATAGCGTCATCGCTAAATGCGTTAGCACCTAGGCCGTATACAGTCTCTGTTGGGAAAGCTACAAGCTCGTTATTTAAAATGTAATTTTTCGCAATTTTCAGCGTTTCATCGGTGATTTTGAATATTTTTATGTTTGATTGACTACATGAATACGTCATCGTCATCACCTTCTGTCGGTGCGAATTTTTCTAAACTTTCAAGATCTTCTTCCGAGTATTGTTCGGGTTCGGGAGGAGCGTCTTCATCCTTTACAAAGGTACCGTCTAGCTTCGGCGGTTCACCGCTGAAGTTGGTAGGATTAACGAATTTACAGAAATCACCCTTAAATAGCAGCGGGAAATCCGTACATACGCCGTTACGGTTTTTGGCTATTATAATATCGGTCATTTGCGTAGAAGGACGGTTTCCCGAATCCGCATCCGGTTTATGTAAAAAGATAACGAGGTCGGCGTCCTGCTCGATTGCGCCGGACTCTCTTAAGTCCGACAAAACCGGCTTACCGCCCTTTCTCGAAGTTATCTGACGAGAAAGCTGTGAAAGCGCTATAACGGGGCATTCAAGTTCCTTTGCAATCATTTTCAAGTTTCTCGAAATATCGGTAACTTCTTGTTGGCGGGATTCCACTTTTTTTGCCGACTGCATAAGTTGCAGGTGGTCGACAACTATCAAGTCTAACCTTCCGCCTTGACGCATTTTTAAACGTCTTGCCCTGTTCATAATATCCTGCGGTGTTACATTCGAACTTTCGTCAACATAAATTTTGGCATTATTCAAACGTTTTTTAGCCTGCCAAAGTTTTTTGAAACCTTTTTCATCCTTTTCGTCGAGTTTTCCTTTAAGTGCCGCGTCCATAGGAACTTCACCTACCGAACATAGCATTCTTTGTGCTAACTCTACCTTAGTCATTTCTAGTTCGAAAACAGCGCAAACGGCGTCCTCTTTTAGGGCGACGTTTTCTACTATATTCATAGCAAGCGTGGTTTTACCTACAGAAGGACGGGCAGCCAAAATTATAAGGTTACCTTTATGCAAGCCGTTAGTAACGTAATCAAGTTGTGTAAAACCGGTTTTTAGACCCGTATAATAGTTTTTGTCTTTCTGAAGTTTTTCAAACTTATCCAAAACCGGGTCGAAATACTCGCCTAATCTTTCGAGATTGTGCCTCTCATCCGTGTTTGCTATGTCGTAAATAAGCTTTTCGGCATAAGCAAGTGAATGGTCGCTATCCGTGCTTTTGGTGGAATCTTCGATAATAAGATTGGAACTTCTGATAAGCTTACGCAAAATGCCGTCGCGTTTGACGATTGCGACGTATTGTTCGAAGTTTGCCGAAGAAGGTATGACCTTTGTCAGTTCCGTAAGATAGGAAATTCCGCCCACGCCTTCGAGTTTCCCGTTCTTTTGTAAAATATCGGAAACCGTAACAAGGTCCACGGGCTTGTTATCCGCCATAATCTCTTTCATATAGGAAAAGATTATTTTATGGGAAGCAACTAAAAAATCGTCCTCTTTAAGCTGTGAAATTATATCAATTTGTATAACCTGATCGAGCAGTATGCACGCAAGCACCGACTGCTCCGCTTCCAGATTATAAGGCATGCTGTTAGCCATAAATCACCTGTTTTCAGTTAAACGGCGGTTTGCCGTCAATTTATTATAGTTTGATGGAATCGAACTCGTCCAAAGCGTCCTTGAAGGACTTCATAGCGATTTCGTACGCTTCCTTTTTAGTCAAGTCTACGCCCGCGATTTTCAAAAGTTCCACAGGACTATTCGAGCCGCCGGAAGATAAAAATTTTTTGTAATTATCTACCGCGGGTTTTCCTTCGGACAAAATCTTTTCCGCAATTGAAATTGCGCTTATAATGCCCGTTGCGTACTTATAAACATAAAATGCGTTGTAAAAATGAGGAATTCTAGACCATTCCCAAGAAATTTCATTGTCGGAAACCACACCGTCGCCGTAATAATCTTTGTTAAGACGAAGGTATTCCGCACACAAAAAGTCGTTGGTTAACGGCGTTCCTTTTTCCGCCGCGTTATGAACGATATACTCGAATTCCGCGAACATAGTCTGACGGAACAAAGTACTCTTTATCATATCCGTATAGTAGGAAAGAAGGAATTTTTTAAGCCTTTGATCGGTAGAATTTTTCAATAAATATCTCAAAAGCAACACTTCGTTAACCGTACTTGCTACCTCGGCAACGAAAATAGTGTAGTCCGCTTTGCTCTTCGGTTGATGGCCGTTCGAGAAGTAAGTGTGCATTGCATGACCTAATTCGTGAGCAATGGTAAATATATCACCCGTCGTCTTTTGGTAATTTAAAAGTACGTAAGGATGCTTAAAAGCATACACGCCCGTAGAATAAGCGCCGCTGCGTTTTCCCGGTGTTTCCTCTACGTCAATCCAGCCGTTATCGTGAGCGTTTTGAAGCATGGCGATATAGTCTTCACCAAGCGGTGAAAGACCTTTCTTTACGAGTTCGAAAGCTTCCTCATAGTCCATCTTCATTTCCGCTTCGTCAACGATGGGAACGTAAACGTCCCACATATGCATTTCGTCTAAGTTTAACGCTTCTTTTTTCTGATTTATATAGCGATGAAGAAGGGGCAAACTGTCATGAACGCCGGAAATAAGATTTTCGTAAACCGCTTTTTCTACATCTTCGTTTAGAAGTGCCATATCAAGACAGGAATCATAGTTACGTGCACGGGCTATGAAAACGTTCTTATTTACGTTACCCGCATAGGTTGCCGTGATGGTATTTAAAAGCTTTCCGAAACATGCGTAATATTTTTTAAAAACTTCTTCACGAAGCTGTCTATCATTACTTCTTAAAAGTAAACCGTAAACGCCGTGTGTAACTTTAACGTCGCCCTCTTCAGTTTTTACGGTAGGAAACTCTATATCGGCGTTGTTAATCATTCCAAAAACCTCTTTAAATCCGCCGAAAACCTGCCCGCCGAGTGCAAGCACCTTTTCCGTTTCTGTGGATAATACGTGAGGTTTGCGTTTTAAAATGGTTTTTAGTTCGTAATCGTAATCTTTAAGCTCTTCGCATCTAGCATAGGCCTTTAAGGTATTTTCGTCCAATGCGGTTAGTTCCGGCACGATAAATGACGACGCAGAAGAAAACTTTACGTACAAAAGTTGAGCCCTTGATAAAAGCCCCTTATAAAAACCGTCTCTCGTATCCTCGTCCCGTTTCATGGAAGCGTAAACGTAAAGTTTTTCCAATACGGTCGAGGTTTCGTCAAGCGCCGTCAAACAATCCTTTACGCCATTCAAGGTTCCGAGTTTGCCTTGAAAACGTGAAAAATCGATATGAGATTCGACCCATGAAAAGTCCGCTTCCCATGCGTCTTGAGTTTCGTATATATGCCCCGTATTCCATTTAAGGTTTTCGGAGACTTCTTTTCTTGTTAAAGCCATAAATTAACCGTCCGATTTTATTCTTCGATAAACAAAACGCCTATCGTGTTTCTTCCGCAATGGCAAGAAACCGTAGTGCCTGCCGTGGTTTCGATTATTTCATCGAAATCGAAAAGTTCTTCAACCTTTTTTCTTACAGCAGATACGATTTGTTCGCTTGCCATACAGTGGGTGATAAATACTCTCGTTTTATCGTAGGAAGAATATTCCTGCGCTAAATCCTGCACGTATTGTTCGCAGGCACGAACCATGCTTCCGCCATATTTCTTTTTAACCTTAAGTTTACCGTCGGACATTGAAATATAAGGATGAATTTTCAATATTTTGGTAACCAAAAGAGTGGAAAGCGAGCACCTTCCGCCTTTGTGCAAAAAGTCAAGTCTGTCAAGAACGAAAGAGGTTCTTGCTTTGTTCTTTATCTCCTCGATTTTATCGTAGCATTCTTTAAGTTCCATACCCTGTTTTTGATAATCAACAGCTTTCATGACCAAAAGGCCTTGACCGGTGGATAATTGACGGGTATCAACTACGTAAACGTTTTCAAATTCCTTCGCTGCCATACATGCGTTTGAGTAGCAGGCGGAATCTTCGGACGAAATATCGAAATGAAGTACGCCGTATCCCTGAGAGGTAAGTTCTTTAAAAACTTCGGTATACTCGTAAACGGAGATTGCTGCAGTTTTAGGCATTTCGCCTGTCTTGTCAACAAATTCCAATACTTCCGGCGAAGTAACGTCTACGTTGTCCTTGTAGTGCTTATCGCCTAAAGTAATAGTAAGAGGAATAATGCGTATACCGTTGTCTTTAATAAGCTTGTCCGATAAATCGCAAGTGCTGTCCGATGTAATAATAAATTTTTCCATTGTCTCTCCTGAATAAATTTTTTGAATAAGTTATATCTTAGCCGTTAACGGCTTTTTTATACCAAATCATAAAACTGCTGTCTTTGACGTCAACCGACCATTTCGGAACAACGCCGAGAACGCAATTTAACTCCACGGCGCCGAATGACCGACTATCCGACGAAATTTCCCGATTATCCCCTAAAACGTAAATACAACCTTTCGGAACGGTAAATCTGCCGAAAATTTTCGTGGAACCCTGTTTATAAACGTAATCTTCGTTAAGTCTTTCGGTAACTTCTTTGCCGGTTTCGTCAAGATAGCTTCGATAAACGTAGCCGCCTTCCGACCACAAAGTGTCGCCCTCAACGCCGATAACCCGCTTAATAAGGGCTTCTTCGTTTACGTCACTTCTTAAAATTACCACGATGTCCCCTCTCGAAACCTTGGAAGTTCTGTCCGCGAACAAAAGATCTCCGTTTGACAGAGTATTGCACATAGAATGGCCCTTTACGCTTACAAGCATAAACACTGCCGTTTTAAGGTAGATAAAAAATACCAAAAGCGTACAAATAAAGAGCAGAAAAATAACACTCGTCAATCTTTCCCTTTTGACGTCGGCTTCGTATTCTATTAAGTTTTTGTTGGAATAATCAGCCATAAACCGCCGTCAAATTATCAAAATATTGTTAAAAATGCATTTATTTTCCGCATCGAAACGGATTCCGACCACTTTAGAAAAATCCTTAACCGAAAGTCTTGAAGAATTTTTGAAATCGCTTGCCTTTATGGAAAGATTTTGCCATATGGCGCCACCTTTCAATTCCACTACCGTAGAATAATCCATGGTTTCCAAGGAGGAAATTTCCACAAGCAAAGTAACTTTTAATTCGGTGTATTCCTCCGCATAAACGTCGGCAAGGACTATAGAGCTCGAGTTAACAGCAACGTTTTGGTTATTCATTTTGTAAGTTACAAGCCCGTAAGGAGATGATATCCCGCAAATTCCGTTTGCACCGGGAATGTAGTTTAGTTCGTTTTCCTTTTCGAAAAACAGCCCGCCAACCGATTTATCCTTAACGCCGAAAACCGTAAACGTGGATAGTTTGTCTTTGGTTGAATAAATCAGTTTTTGCGGGAAAGGACAAACGCTTGAGGCCTTTTTACATACCGCTTTGGAACTTACCGTTACACCGCTTCTGTACTCGATAACCGCATACATTGTAACGAAGTCGCAATTACCGGTTATCGTATAGACGAAATTACGTTTGTCTTCACGAAGCCCTTTAACGATTTTTGCGGTTTTCCAATCACGGTTTGCGGGGTTTACGCCCCCTTCCGCAATGTAAACGTTGATGTTTTTTGGTCTTTTAAGGTCGGAGTAATCAAGCTCGAGTTCACAAGTTACCGTGTTATTTTCTACCATGCAGGTTAGAACAGGTTCCTCCGGGAACAAAAGTTTGAAGTCCAAAAGATATTTTGCAAAGAATAAGTCAATGTTTCTTCTGCAATTTTTATTTAACGCGTCCCTGTAAAAAGGGGTGTAGTTAGTGTAGTTTATTACGTTTTCGGATATTCGCATCATGGTGTCGACCGAGCGGTCGAAATCAAAATCCGGACTGTTTGTTGCCGTCATGTAAAAGACGGGACATTTCACGTACTGAGCGTACGCATGGGCGTCAACGCCGGCAAGAAAACGCAAACTGTCGTCGTCCGCATGGAGTTCTTCCCCACCGTTTTTAAATACGCCTCTGTAACCGCGCCAACCTGCACCGAAAAGCGGAACGAAACAGTCCACTCTTGCATCGGTGCCGCACAGCATCCAACCGATATTTGCGCCGTTTCTTATACCGAGAACGCCGATTCTTTCAATCTCTAAACGGCTTTTTAAAAAACTAACCGCATATTTAGCTACCGACGCCCATTCGTACCAGCAGGTCTCCTTTGCCGTAACAGGTACGGAATCAACTTTATCGGAAACGTTTTTGTAATTTGCGTATGAAACGCAATCGGGGTACTTGGTAAAGTTTTCGGTGTTTTCCCATTCCCCACGATAGTCTACCATAAGAACGGAATACCCTTGGCTTACGTAAAGATTTATAACCTCATAATTTACCGTATCGCACATATCGGGCAATATAAGTATTGCGCCTTTATTGGATTTTTTACCCGTAGATTTACTTTTTGCGTACACGCCGAAAATACGCACCCTTCCGTTTGGGGTTTCCCGTCCGGAAAAGTACATATCTCTGTATACTACGTCTTCGAAGACCTCTTCGCCCGTGTTACTTTCCTTTAAAGGAAGTGAAGCGTCGAAATCCTCCCATAGCATTACCGGTGATAAAATTATCGGGGAAATAATGTTACTTGCCATAAATACTCCATGATTACGCTGTTATATTTACTTTGGAACCGTATCCGTCCTTTGCGCCCGTAACGCTTATCCTTACGGGCAATCTTTCTTTAAGCGCCTCTACGTGGGAAATAATGCCTATCGAAAAACTCGAATTTTTCAGTTTATATAAGCAGTCAACTACCACTTCGATAAGTTCTTTATCGAGAGAGCCGAAACCTTCGTCCAAAAAGAAAAATTCCATAGGACGGGAAGATTTTGCGTAAATGCACTTTGAAAGAGCGAGCGCAAGCGAGAGTGAAACCAAAAACAGCTCACCGCCCGAAACGGCGTCAACTCTGCGCTTACCCCCGTCCGGATAAATGAAATCTTCCACAAAAAAGTCGCCTTGATATACCAAACCGAATCTACCGCCTGTAAGTTCGAGTAAAATGGATTTTGCGTCAAGCGCAATTTCCGCAAGGTACTCCTCGGCAATGTATTCCAAAAATCTTTTGTTCTTTACCGCATCGAAAAGTTCGGAAACAACTTTTCTGTCCTTCGAAAGCACGGAAAGTTCTTTTTCTATTGTACACCTTTTTTCGAATTTATGCGAGAGATTTTGATAGTCTTTTAGTAAATTATTATAATTTATATTTAGTTCATCAACTTTTTTCTGTAAATCTTCGAGTTTTTTCTTTCTTTTTGCAAACTCTTCTTCGTCGTACGTTGCGTCGCCAAGCTTATCGGAAAGCTCCCTTACTTTTGCCTTTAACGATAAATAGTTAAGGTCAAACGCCTCTGTCGCCTCTTTCAGTTTTGCAATGCGCGGATAGTAAGAATATATTGCTTTGGCATCATTTTCATCTGCAAATTCCTTTTCGAGATCTTGAATTTTTTCCGATAGTTTGGTAAACGTGTCGGATTTGTTTTTGATATCGGAATTTAACGAAACGATTTTTAATCTTATTTCCGAAATGGTTTCCAAATACTCTTTTTCGGTTTCTTTTAAGTCATTAAGCGATTTTTCAATATCAGCTTTTTCATTTTGTAATGCCGAAATTTTTACATCCAAAGTTTCGCCGCCCGTAAGCTTTAATAGCTTTTCGCGGGTTTTATCTACTTGACTGCGCATTAAACTTCCGCTTTCTTTGATTTTTTCAAGTTTAGATAGCGACCTTTCCATTTGAAGCTTACGTTCCGAAATTGAAGAACGGATATCTGCGGAAAGTTTGTTGAACTCGTCAAGGCTGAGATACAGTTCGTTCAAACTCTTAACACAATCTTCGACGGTTGAATCATCTGATTTAAGTCTATTTAAAACTTCAATTCTGGAATCTATCAAGGTCGTATCGTTTAAGCATTCTTTAAGCGATAAAAGGAATTTTACTTCGTCGTTTAGGAAGGAATTTTGTGCAACACTTATAAGCCTATCGATTTCCTTGCCGATTCTTTGGTCTATGTTACTATACTTTTCGGAATTTTCTAACGCCGTAAGTCTATCAGTTTCGGCAATTAATTTAAGATTTAATGATTTGTATAAATCATTTTCTTTTGCGTATAAAACACGCAATTCTTCAAGCTTTATAACAAGTTTTTCATTCTCTTCTTCCTCGCTGCTCAGTAAACTAAGATTTGCCAATTCACCTGTTATGGCGTTGATTCTGGCGCTCTTTTCAGGTGCATCCGTCAACTTGTTTTGCGTATCCTTTAATTTATCTTGAGTGCTTAAAAGTGCGGATTCAAAAGATAAAAGACTGCTTTTATCACGGGATAACTCGCTGCTTAACAAAGTCCTTTCTTTAAGGGTTTCGACGTATGCTTTAGCGGGTTCTATTTTACGGATTATTTCCTTAAAACTTTCCTGTTCTTCTCGCTTTGATTCAAGATCCGCTAAATCATTACGACACTTCAAAAGTTCTTTATGTCTTTCATAATCGTTTTTAAAATCATTGAATTCTTCTTGAATTTTAGAAAGTTTTACATTTTCTGTTTCATATAGTAACTTACCTTCTTTTACCTTTAAATCAAGTTCTTCAAGTCCCTCTTTTGTTGCCTCCAAAAACGGGGAAAGATTGCCTGTTAAAAACTGAATTTCTTCATCGAAATTTTTGATTTTGATCTTAAGCCTTTCGGTAAGCGCATCACCGTATTTATTAAGGTTAAAAAGTCCGCTTACCATATCCAAGCGCTCTGCACGCTTTAAAGTTACGAAGGCGGAAAACTGTCCTTGCGGAAGAACTATGCACTTTTCAAAGTCTTCGATCTTAAGACCGATTATTTCTTCGAGCTTAGCATTTACCCTTGAAGCATTTTCCTCTATAGGCAGTCTTTCCTCCCGGTCGATTTCGCATAATTTTGCAATCGGTTGAGGGGCGTTTTTACGCTCGCCCTTTAACTGAAACTCTCTATACACCTCGTAAATCTTTCTTACACCGTCAATTACAATGCTAAAACTGAATTTAACGTAACACTTACCTGTCTTAACGTTTATATAGTCTTCTCTTTCGTTGGTTTTGGGAAGTTTACCATATAGTGCAAGAAAAATGCAATCCAAAATCGTTGACTTTCCGCTGCCTGTATTTCCGAAGATTCCGAAAAGTCCGTTTTGAAGCAGTCTGTTAAATTCCACTACGGTTTTGTCAGTGTAACTTTTTACGCCACAAAACTCCAATCTTTCAGGCTTCATAATCCACCCCCATATCGTTTAGCATTTCAAGATAAAGTTCCAATATCTCTTTCGAGGGTTCTTTGCCGTAACGGGCCCTATAATATTCCGTAAACAAATCTACGTCGTTTAGCGCTTTTCTGCCGGAAACTGCGGTTTCCACTCCTTTAAAGGTAAGTTTCAAGAAAGCGTCGGGATGTTTTAAAATAAACTCCTTAATGTTGTCCCCCGTCGGCTTGTCAAGCGTGAGTGAGACTTCTACAAATCCGTCAAGATCGCTTATTTTTTCTTTGGCCTCTTCAAAACTCTCCGCCTTTATCCTGTAAAGGTTTTTATAGCCCGATAACTTGACAACTTCGAGATTTTCCACCTTTTTATCCAAAACGTCAAATACCGTAACCGATTTTTCCACGCCTGCCTCATCAAAAGAATAAGGCATAATGGAACCGCTATATATAATATTACGTGCGTGACTCACTATCTGGCGTTTATGAAGGTGCCCAAGCGCCGTGTAAATACAATTTTCCGGAATTATTTCGGGTGGCAAAACTCTTGCTCCTCCAAGATCTATCGGTCTTTCACCTTCGGTTGGGGTTCCGCCGAGCATAAACAGGTGCGAAACAAGCACAACCGGAAGATCTTTGGCGTTTTCAATGGAATTTAATATATAGCGAGAGACTTTTTCCGTGTAACTTTCATCCTCTTTAATCTTTTCCTTCATTCTTAATTCCGTAGGATAAGGAACAGCTGAAAAACAAACCCTTTCGCCCTCTTTTTCAAAGATAAAGTAATCGTCGCTGCAATCGACAAGTCGAGTGGAAAAATCACCTTTAAAATCGGAAACGTCGTTATTTAGGCCGCTTCCCGCAAAGTACACTCCGCCGTAAGACGAAATGGCTTTAGAGGCAGAAAGCCTCGTCGGGTCGTCATGGTTGCCGCTGATTATAATGACTTGAGCCCCGCAAGCGGTTATATCGGACACAACGTCATAAAAAAGTTTTTCACTTTCCGCCGAAGGCATATATGTGTCATAAATATCGCCCGCAACTAAAACTATATCTACTTCATACTCTTTGACTATTCGAGAAATATCGGCTAAAACTGTTTTTTGCTCGTTTAGACGGCTTTTTGTTTCCAATTTTTTACCGATATGCCAGTCGGAAGTGTGTAAAATGCGCATTATAAATTCCCTTTAAAAAATTTGCAAATATCACTGAAAAAGTGAAATTTTGCTTGCAAAAACCATTCTTTTTAAAACTTTTGGGTTTTTGCGGAAAATAACTTGAAAAAATCTTAAAAATAAACTAAAATGTTTAATAAGACTTAATATCGGTTTAAGACTATTATATCAATTACCGATAAATTTTTCAAGTCATTTTAGAAAATAACCATGGCATTTTGTTCCTTTACCAAAGAAGGCGTCAAAAGTTTTTCCACAAACCTTGACAACACCTTTATATTAGATTATCTCCCCGAAGCGGATGGTCTGGCCGTCAAAGTCTACGTATACGGGCTTTACATCTGTAAAAATCCTACTGATGAGTTGAATTTTACGGAATTTTGCGCAAACCTTTTTATGGACGAGGACACCGTTAAAGACTGTTTCAGATATTGGGAGGATTTTGATTGCGTAACAATAATTTCCGAAGAGCCTTTCACGGTTAAATATCTTCCTTTATCGCACAGCGGAAGGCCGAGAAGGTTTAAAGCCGGCAAATACGACGAATTCAATAAATCTCTGCAAAGTTTAATAACGGAAAGAATGATTTCCACAAACGAGTACGCCGAGTATTTTGCGCTGATGGAGGATTACCAAATTAAGCCGGAAGCCTTGATTATGATATGCAAGTACTGCGTGGACATTAAAGGGCCGAATATCGGCGGAAAATACATTGTTGCCGTGGCAAAAGATTTTGCTTTGCGTGGTATTACGACGGTTGACGCAATCGAAATAGAACTTGCAGATTACTTCGACAAGAGTAGCGAAATTCAAAAAATTCTATCCTCGCTCGGTCTTAAGCGCAAAGCGGATATGGACGATTTGAATTACTACAACAAATGGGTAAAGGACTTGGGTTTTGAGATCGAAGTGGTTACCTACGTTGCTAAAACCACGAAATCGAAAAGCGTTTTAAAACTTGACGAAGTTTTGACAGAGTTATATTCCGCAAAAGTTTTTTCCAAAAAGGAAATCGAATGTTACCTTGTAAAAAAAGCGGAAAATATCGAACTTGCAAAGAAAATCACACGGGAACTGTCCGTTTACGTCGAGGTTATAAAGCCCGTGCTTGACAATTATCTTAACCCCTGGTTAGCCTTAGGCTATGACGGAGAAACACTTCTGTTTTTGGCTAATTACTGCTTTAAAAAGCGTAAAAGAAACCTTGACGATATGGACGACACCGTTAAAACTCTTTATAAAAAAGGACTTATTTCAATCGTAGATATTGCCGATTACATAAAAAGACGCGGTAAAGACGACGAGTTTATTAAAAAACTACTTGATCTTACGGGTACGATGCGTTCTCCCAACGAATGGGACAGAAAAAACCTTGCAAATTGGCGTGAATGGGGATTTTCAGACGAAATGGTCATAGAGGCTTCGAAAATTTCAGGCGGAAGGACAAATCCTATGATATATATGAATACCGTACTCGGAAATTGGAAAAGCAAAGGAATTTTCACACCTGACGCTCTTCCCTTAACCGATAGCAAGACCGCAAAAGGATATACCGAAAACACCGCCGCACATTTCGAGAACGAAAGGACCTACACCAAAGAGGAATTAGATAGCCTTATTTCAAATATTGACGACGTGGATTTTAATTAAAAATGATTAATTGTAAAGATATTATCGGCGAAGTTGAATTTTCTTATCAGTCCGAAAGGAACGCTAAAGAATTCAAACTTAATACGCTGAAAGAACAACTTTTAAAAAGCCCGAAGTATGCGGAAGTTTGCGAAAAACTTTCCGTAGCAATTTTCGATTGCAATAAAGCGGAGTTCGAAGAGGACGAAGAAAAAGCGGTAAGTTTACAAAAGGAAATCGAAGAACTTAAACAAGTTAAGGCAAAAATTGAAGCTGAAAACGGACTTTCGGAATTTGGGTACGACTGTAACTTGTGTAACGATACGGGAAACCTTACAAGCGGAAAATGTTCTTGCTTTTATCGTCGTGTAACCGACGCTTGCTACAATGAACTTTCCGTTCAAAAGCCAAATCTTGTAACCTTTAAAGACGACACCCTATCGGTAAAAAACGGAACTTCAAAATATTTTGAAAAATTGGAAAAGTACGCCGAAAGCTTCGGACAAGATTCCAAAAATCTTATATTTACAGGAAAAACGGGCACCGGAAAAACCTTTTTATCACAGGCTATCGCACAAAAAATCTCTCAAAACAATAACGTAGTGTTGTTTTTAACTGCTTCTGGACTTAACAACGTTTACATAGAAAATATGTATTCATCCCCTTACGAGGCTAAAAAAGCAAACGATATTTTAGAGACCTGCGACTTCCTCGTTATAGACGATTTGGGGGCTGAAAGGCTTCTTAATAAAATAACGGTGGAAAATCTCTACGTATTGATTTCCGCAAGAAACGAGGCAAAAAAGCCATATTTAATAACAACCAATCTTACGCTTAACGAAATAAACGCTCGTTACGGAGACAGGCTGTTTTCCAGGCTTACTTCCAAAAACACTTTGACGATAAACTTTGTCGGCGCAGACTTAAGAAAACAATAAATCTATATATATGAATATATGAAAAAGCGAGGCTTAAGCCTCGCTTTTTCATATTAAGTAAGTTATTTAAGCGCCTTTTACAACGATAAAGATGAAAAGGGATATCGCTATTGCGGCAAACGCCGGAAGAATGTGTTTTAAAAATATTCTGCCTGCTTTTGAAGGTTCTTTAGCCATTTTTACTCCCCCTTTAACGAATTAAATCTTGCCAATAAAAGTCTTTTAAGGTTTCCCTTAAAACGTTTGTATCAACGAATCTTATTATCTTTCCACCCTTTGCGATGGAAATAATACCTGTTTCCTCGGAAACGATAATTGCAGTAACGTTTACGGTTTCCGTAAGGCCAATACCCGCACGGTGCCTTGAACCGAGGTCTTTGGATAAATTAAATTCCTGAGCAAGCGGTAAAAAGCAACCGGCTGCCTGAATCCTCGTATCCTTTAAAATTAGCGCACCGTCGTGAAGAGCGGATTTGGGAAAGAAAATGCTTTCGATAAGTTGTGCGGAAACGTCCGCATTAAGATATACGCCGCTTTCCAAAACGCCTGCGGGAAGGTTGCCGTTAGATAGAATTATCAAAGCGCCAACGTCGTTTTTTGACATATTTTGTATGGCTTTGATTATTTCCTCTATAGCGGCGTCGGCATCGAAATTAGTGCTTCCGTCGCCGTGTTTATGTTCGCCGAATCTCCCTTGCCAGATGGTACGTTTGATTTCCGTAGAAAACAGCGCGACCACGCCGACGTAGAAAAAGAGTTGGAACAAAAGCATAATAACGCCTGCGTATTCATAGTCGGAAAGGAACAAACAAACACCCGATACTATCGTAAAACACAGGTAAACCCAAAACAGCGGAGCGGCGTTGTTAGAAAAAATAATCTTAATCATGAAATAAATCATTACCGCTATCGCAAGGATTTGAAGCGCTTCCGTTATGCCTCCCTGAACGGTGGAAAAGGAAGCAAATGCATCTTTCAACTTATCAATCATATTATTGCATCCTCGTAAAATCAATCAACACTATTTGTTATTTTAACACAAATATCATTAAAAATAAAGTATTTTTAAGTAATTTAAACAAAAATAAATTATTCACACAAAACGCTAAATACTCCCGAGAGGAAAGCGCCGTCAAAAGAAATAACTCCGCTTTTAAAGCCACGCTCGCATTCCGCTAATTTATCCATAATCTTTTTCAATCTTTTGGAAGAAAAACTTTTAGCCTGTCTCCGTGCCATAGTGACAGCAAATTCTTTAACGCCTAAAATTCCCGCTAAGTCGTCATCTGATTTATTTGACATAGAAACGAAAAACATCCTTCTAAAGTGGTAATATAGCGACGCAAACAGCATTTGGCGGTCGGAAATTGAATTTAGTTCCTCTAAAATCCTGTACGCTTGGGCATAATTTTTATTTGCGATAAATGACACCATTTCGTAAATTTTATAGTCCGAGGTTTTTGAAACCATTAAATTTACGTCTTCGTCGCTGATATCCTCTCTGCCCGCTTTATATGATATTAATTTTTCTACCTCGCCGTTAATCCTCGTCATATCGTAAAGACAATATTCGGCAATGAGTTTACACGTGGAAGTTGAAATAATTAAGTTTTCTTTCGAGCAAGCGGCACGAATAAACTTTGTAATAAGTTCAATAGAGCCCCTTGAACAATCAACGGTGGTTACGTTTTTAAACTTTTTGAGCGCCTCGCATTTTTTGGAATTGACAATTATTAAAACCGAAGTATCGAAAGGTTTTTCAAGGTAATTTTTAATCGCGCCTTTAAGTTCCTGCGCCGTCGGATACCATTCGCGAACGGTAATTGCGCGCCTTTCACTCATAAACGGACAACTTGACAAAAGGTTTACAAGGTTGTCTACCCCCTGTTTTACAAAAGTGCCGTCAAAAGATGCAAAGTTTAGTTGCGGTTCTGAAATCGCAGCGTTTTTAATAATTTCTTCTCCTCTTTCACGGAAAAAATCTTCTTCGCCTTCGAGTAGGTAAATAGGATAAATTTCCTCTTTAAGAGAACTTTTCAGATTTTCGAATTTCAAATTACACCCCCGATTGCAAGTATCAGTGCAAGAATTGACAGCGAGCCGCAACAAATTTTTGTCGGTTTTTTAAAATTCGTTCTGTCGCATGCAACGAGTACGAGCAAGTAATATATTATAAGGAAAACGGTTGACGCGGTGGCGTAAATCGTAAAGGATGATACGTTAAGTTCCACAAGCACGGAATTAATAAAGTATGCAACATAGTATGGCAGTTTCCATAAAAACGACATAAACGGTATCAATGAAACTATGGAAACCGTGAATATAAGCGTATATAAAACACTCACTATAGGAACTAAAATAACGTTTAAAAACACCACTATAAGCGAAGAATATCCCCACATTCTAAATAGAATTGGCGTCATTAGCGTGGTAACCGCGAAACTTACCGAAAGCGACGATCTTATAAACTCCGGCAAAAAGGAAAACAAAGACTCGAATCCTTTAGTGAAAAGTGCGATTCCGAAAACCGCCGTATAAGACAGTATAAAACCGTACGTAAACAAGGAATACGGAAACAGCAACAAAACAACGATAAAACTCAAAAATAAAGAGTTTAGAAGATCGTATTTTCTTCCCGCATTTTTGACGAAATTTAAAGTTACGCTCATTATAACAGCCCTTACTGCGGACACAGGGAAGCCGCAAACACCTGCGTAAAACAAGGTAAACAGCGCAGTGATAATGGTATTTTTGTAGTTTTTTATGCACAAAAGCGACAAAATACGACAAATTAGCGAGGAAAAGAAAACGATATGAAGCCCGGAAACAGCAAAAATATGGCTTATGCCGGACAATCTGAAATTGCGCAAAGTTTCCGTTTTTATTTCCGAAGTATCACCAAGTAAAAGCGCAACCATAACAGCGCCTTCATCGCCATGAACGTTTGTCAAAATATTGTTTTTCAAACGTTCGGAAACACTGTAAAATGGATTAAAGGAAGATCCTGATTTCAAAATGGTTTCGGCGTCGACGGAAAGTGTACGCTTATTTGCATAGTCAGATACAGTAAACGGATTAAACGTAACCTTGCCGTAAATACTGAGTTTATCACCCCTTTTAAGGTTATCGTTTTCAGTAAAAAAGACTACGTCGCCATAGGTTTTATCACCTTCCACACTAACGTCGGTAATGGTTACGTAATTTAACGAGTGGTATTCATTGATTTCCGAAACCGTGCCGCTTAGCGTACAGATTTTGCCGTTGTAAACCGCATCGCCGTTGTACAGCTTCACATTATGGTTGGTGTACAAAAATCCCAAAAGGAAAAATGCACATATAACCATAATTTCGATTTTTAAGGGCTTTAAGGGCTTTATAAAGAACGCGGAAAGAACCAAAATAAACGACAAACCGAGCGCAATATATAAAAGATATGGGGCGACGACGTAATTTACCGAAACAATCATACCGAGTGCAAAAAGCAATGCACTGAAAAAGATTGGTCTGTTGTTTACGATTCTTTTCATATGAGGTAATCTGTGTACTCTGCCGGTTCCAATGACGGGCACTGACTTTTTGCTTCGCTGATTATATCTTCACGGGATAAAGCGGGATTAAAGTGCGAAATAAGGGCTTTAATTCCGTATTCTTTTGCCAAACGCCCTGCATGGTAGGCAGATAGAACGGGCTTTTGCTCGTTCCAATCTTTTTGAAGGCAGCCGCAGTTAATTACGGCAAGGTCGGCGTTTTTAAGGAGAAGCGAATGAGCCTCGCAAAGATTACTATCAGACGTATAAGCAAATTTTTTATTTTCGCTTTCAAAGGTTACGCCGTAAGTTAATACCGAATGGTTCATTTTGTAAAAACAAATTTTTAAGTCGCCGTTTTCTATACAGCCGTCAATAGGTGTAAAATCAAAATAAGGACTTCCCGTAATAAGTTTTTGATAATAAGAACCGTCGTCAGGACCGTAAACTTTCAGTTTTTTATTTTTAGTCTGAAGATAATAGCTTAACACGCCTATATCCGACACGTGGTCGAAATGGTAGTGGGTTATGATTACCCCGTCGAGATTTTCCGGCGGAAGAAGATTTGTAACCTTATTGAAAACGCCGCTGCCGACGTCCACCAAATAGTTTAAATCGTTGCAGCTTAGAAGGTAGCCGGAAGTCGGATTATTATCGTCGGGAAAAAGCCCGTTTGTTCCGAGAACTTTTAAAGTCAACATTTTACCGCCTTTTTATCCAAAAAATGTAAAGCAAAAAGAATTCAATATGCTTGCGTTACAGTCGTAAGTATGTTAGAATTAGTATGTAAATAAAGTTTTCTGCTGTGTGCGTGGTAAGGTTATATTCTCTCCGCAATCACTAAAAAGGGAATCGGAGTCCTGTTTGTTATGCTAAACCCTCGACTATTGTCTTTGTGCAAGTCATTTCCATGGGGTGGCAGATACCTATAGGCTTGATACCCACCTGCACTTAAGCGGGTTGATTTTCTCCTTATACGGCATGTGCGGGGCGACGGTTTATTTTAACCGTCGTTTTTATTTTTTATTAAAATTCCTCGTTTTTTGCAGAATTTAGCCTATTTTATTACTTAATAATCAAATCGTTTCCGGTGCCGATTAAAGCCGTTTCGTAAAAGGCTTTAGCGCACTCGCACATAGCCGTTACGTCTTTAGAGCAAACAGTTTCGATGGCAGCGTGCATGGCAAGTTGACCTAAGCCTATATCTGCGGAATTCATTTGAAGATTTGCGCTTACTATAAGACCGAGGGTTCCGCCACAGCGTATATCGGAATTGTTATAATAATCCTGATAAGTTATATTCGCCTTTTCCATTATGGTTTTGATAACCGCAGAAGAATAGCCGTCGGTGGAATAATTTGTATGGTGCTTAACCACTATTCCGCCGCCCATATAAACCCTTTCTATGGGATCGCTCTTTTCGGGGTGAGAAGGGTGAACGGCGTGTCCGTTATCTATGGAAAGCACGAAGCCGTTAGCTAATGCCTTTAAATATTCGGTCTGCGTTTTATTAAGATCTGTGTTTATTCTCTTCAAAACCGAAGGCAAAAAGTCGGAATAGGCCCCCTGTTTTGTGTGGCTTCCGATCTCCTCGTTATCGAAAAGACAACATACGGAAACCCCTTTCGGCTCTGCGTTTACAATGCCTTGGAGGGCGCCGTAGCAACTTGTTAGGTTATCAATCCTCGGTGAACACAAAAACTGATTTTCTAAACCGCTATAAAAGGATTTTACTGCGGGAACGACAAACAGATCACCGTCGACCACTTCGCCGTCCGGATACATTATCTTATACAAATCCTCTTCTTTGCCACCGATAAGCGGTAACATATCCTGCTGGACGGAAAGTGTTGCCTTCTCGTTTACTTCGGGATTGTGATGTATGCATAGGGACGGAACGTTTACCGTAAAATCACTTTCAACAAGCACGGTTTTAAGGCCTGTTTCCGTCTTTACAAACAGTCTTCCTGCAATCTTGAGCGGAATATTCATAAATGAATATCTTATAAGTCCGCCGTAGATTTCCACATTTATACGCTTGCCTTCCGTGCTATCCAAAAGTTTTCTGCCCTTAACGCGAAGTACGGGTGAATCGGTGTGCGCCAAAGCAATATTGAAAGCGTAATTATTTAGGTCGCCTACTTTTATTGCGATAATCGCACTGCCGTTTTTTTCTATAAAATATTTTCCGCCGACCTTTGCCGTTACTCCGTCATCGTAAGGTACAAAGCCGTTTTCAAGCAAAAATTCTCTGCTATATTTTACCGTATGGTATGCGGTATATGAATTATCAAGATAATCACGTACGTTCATTTTAATCACCATCTTCTTCTATTTGTTCGTCATCTTCGCCCGCGGAAAGTCTAACGTTGAGGGCGTTTTCTATTGCCGTTAAAACCTCATCTCTGCCGAGTTTGGTTTCTGCGGAAGTCGCTATAATATTGCCGCTTGCAAGCCCGAGTTTAGAAGCAACCGCCGCCGCCTGAGGCTTAACCTTTGTTTTAGCGATTTTGTCAGCTTTTGTAGCCACAAGGGTGAACGGAATTATTTCCGAATACAAAAGCTTTATCATCATTTTATCTTCTTCTGTGGGATCATGTCGGATATCGACAAGCGATATTGCGTGCGTAATTTCCGTAAAGGCAAAAAAGTCGCTCAAAGTTTTAGACCATTTTTCCTTTTCACCTTTACTGACTTTTGCAAAGCCGTAACCTGGTAGGTCTGCAAGAATGAATTCACCGAAATCAAAGTAGTTTACAAGTCTCGTTCTTCCGGGTGTATTGCAAGTCCTGGCAAGCTTTTTTTGGTTGGCAAGCATATTGATAAATGAACTTTTGCCAACGTTTGATTTTCCTGCAACGCAAATTATGGGTTTATCGGATTTTAAAAAGCCCTTTTTATCCGCCGCCGACGTTATGAAAGTTGCGTTTACGATTTTCATAATCCACCTTTAACCGATATCGCGAATTGCAATAGAGAAAATCTCCGAAACATTTTCCACGGGAATGATTTTCATTTTGCTTGCAATGTTTTTAGGAATATCTTCTACGTCTTTAAGGTTCTTTTTAGGTATTATTATTTCGTAAATGCCCGTTCTGAAAGCGGCAAGCGCCTTTTCCTTCAATCCGCCGATAGGCAAAACCTTTCCGCGCAACGTGATTTCCCCTGTCATGGCAATATCCTTTCTTACCTTCTTTTCGGTAAGTGCGGAGAGTATTGCAGTGGCCATGGTAACGCCGGCACTCGGTCCGTCTTTCGGGGTTGCGCCTTCGGGTACGTGGATATGAATGTCCTTTTCGGTAAAGGCCTTTTCGTCTACACCGTAGGTTTTTGCGTGCGCACGAATATAACTTATGGCGGCACGCGCGCTTTCCTTCATTACGTCGCCGAGTTTACCAGTTAAAAGGATTTCACCTTTTCCCGGCATTACGCTTACCTCTATCGTAAGGGTGGTACCGCCGTACATGGTCCAGGCAAGACCGTTTGCTGCACCCACTTCGTCATCCTGTAGGTTTTCACTGTCGGAAAACCTTGGCGAACCTAAATAATCCACAAGATTTTCAGGCTTTACCGTCTGCTTTCTCAGGCTACCTTTTTCGGCAAGTTTGGTTGCTATCTTTCTTAAAATGGCGTCGATTTGGCGTTCTAAGTTTCTGACGCCCGCCTCTAACGTGTACCCCTTTATAACTGCGTCCAATGCCTCGTCGGTTATTGCGACGTTTTTGGCGGTCAAGCCGTTTCTATTGAGTCTTTTGGGAATAAGATAACGCTTTGATATTTCCGCCTTTTCTTCACGGGTATATCCGTCGAGAGAGATTATTTCCATTCTGTCCAAAAGCGGTGCAGGAATGGTTTCAAGCGAGTTTGCCGTGGTTATAAACAATACGTCCGATAAATCGTATGGTATTTCGATATATCTGTCACGGAAGGTTTTGTTCTGTTCGGGATCCAAAACTTCCAAAAGTGCGCTTGCGGGGTCCCCTCTTAAATCGGAGGAAAGTTTATCGATTTCGTCAAGCAGGAACACGGGATTTGAAACGCCTGCATTTTTGATACCGTAAATGATTCTTCCCGGCATTGCGCCTATATAGGTTTTTCTGTGTCCTCTGATTTCCGCTTCGTCTTTAACGCCGCCGAGGCTCATTCTTACGAATTTCCTGTCCAAGGCACGGGCAATAGAGGTTGCAACCGAAGTTTTACCGACCCCCGGAGGACCTACGAGGCACAAAATGGAACTGCCCACTTTTTTTGTAAGTTTTAAAACGGCAATGTATTCTATAATCCTTTCTTTTACCTTTTCAAGTCCGAAATGATCGCCGTCGAGTATTTTTATGGCTTCGCTCAAATTTTCCCTGTCCTTGGAATTAACGCCGAACGGCAGATCTACTATCCAATCGATATAGGTCCTTAAAACGGTGTAATCGGGCGAGGACGAGGACATTCTCGACATTCTGTCAAGTTCCTTTAAAACCTTGTTTTTGTCCTCTTCTGGCATCTGCTTAGCCTTAATTTGCTCACGCAAGTTTTCTATTTCGCTTTCGTCGTCGCCAAGCTCTGTGTGGATAGCCCTTAATTGCTCACGCAAAAAGTACTCTTTTTGGTTCTTTTCTACATTTCTTTGAACCCTTTCCTGTATGGTCTTTTCAATTTCCTGTCTTTCAACGATGGCGCTTAAAGCTACAAGAAGGCTTTCAAGCCGTTTTGCGACCTTTCTTTCATCCAAAATGCGCTGTTTATCGCTTTCGGTAATGGGAAGATTGAAAGCCGCTACGTTAACGAATTCTTCAGGGTTTTCGATACCGGAAAGTGCGTCCTTAAGTTCGGGCGTGAAACCGGTCCTCGAAGTGGTGTATTCCGCTAATTTTTGTTTGGCAACCGACAAATAGGCCAATTCTTCCTCACTGTAATCGCGGATATCGGGGGCAGAAAGAACGGTTGCTTTATAGTAGCCATCTTCCTGCTCGATGTACTGTATAACTGCCCTTTCGTCCGACTGTATATGAACGCGAAGGTTTGTTTCGCTGATTTTAAGCACTTTTTTTATACGGCAAATGACGCCCACCCTGTGTAAGTCCTGGGGCTTGGGGTCATCGTCAAAAGCGTTCTTTTGAGTAACGACCAAGATCTTACTGCCGCCGGACATTGCCTTTACGACCGCTTCAAGAGATTTGGGGCGCGAAACGTCAAAATTGGTATAGATATTGGGGAACAACACCTTTCCCCTTATAATCAATATCGGATAATTTCCGAGTACCTGTTTATCTTCCATATATAAACCTCTCCACTTTGGGTAGAATTTCTCATTTTACGGTAATTGTAACACAAAATCATTGTTAAATCAAGTAAGATATGATATTATATTTACATATATTAACCTTTTAACGGCTTTTAAGCCGTGGAATTTTTACATTATGGCATTTTTGAACGGTAAATCTATTATAATTACCGGTGCGTCTTCCGGAATAGGTTTGGAATTATCAAGACAGCTTATTAAAAACTTTGACTGCACCGTGTTAGGAATAGGAAGAAGCGAGGAAAAACTTGAAAAGGTAAAAAAACTCCTCGGTGAAAAATTTACGCCCTTTTCCTGCGACGTTTCCAAAGAGAGTGAGTGGGAACGACTTTCAGAATTTATAAAAACCCAAAACATAAAACCGAATATAATTATAAATAACGCAGGCATAATGCTTCCGTTTGTAAAAATCAAGGATTACAATAAAGAGGATTTTTTCCAAAATTTTAAGCACCAACCTTACGTCCGTTATATATTCGGTGCAATACGTTTTGCCACTTTTAGAGAGCGAGAAAGGAATAATCAATATTTCAAGTTCTTCGGCGCTCTGCCCCGTAATAGGTCAAGGCGGTTACTGCCTATCTAAAAGTGCAGTTAAAAGTTTTACCGAAGTTTTGCAGACCGAAGCGGATTTTTACGTGGGACTTATTATGCCCGGCTTTTGCAAAACAAACATTATGCGTTCCATAGATATGAGCGATAAAGATAAAAAACTTATAGATAAGGTCTCCATATCCGTGGAAAAATGTGCAACTAAAATTGTCAAAGCGATTGACCGTAAAAAGGCAAGAAAAGTTATTGGCAAAGACGCAAAATTTATGAATTTTTTATACAAAATCGCACCTAAAAAAGCGGGTAAAATTATCGCTTGGTTTTTAAGAAAAAGCAAACTCAAATTATTTGAAGGTATACAATAACCGACCTATAAACCTTTGTTTTATAGCAAAAAAAAGCACTGCCAAATCAAGCAGTGCTTTTTTATTGTTACTTTAAATTAAATAATAAAATACAATTTAATTGTATATATTTTACACCATCAGTTTATCTTTTCGAGAATGATTAACTTAAAAGAAAACTCGTTCATCCACTCTCTTGACAGGTTTAATCCGACGTTCATAAAGTAGTCGCCTGTGTTTACGGAGCCATCAAAACTGTTTTTGTATAATGCGTTTTCGTCAAGACCTTTTAACTTAACGAAGCGGAATTTATCCTGTTCGTTTACCTTATTAGTTACCAAAATAAGCGATGCGTCTTTGTCTTTTGAGACCGTCTGCATTATAAGTAAATTGCCCTCGTTCGGGGAAACGATGTGATATAGAGTGCCGTTATTGACAACCGAATTATGATATTTTTTGTAAATTATGGCAATTTCGTTGATTTCCGCCTTTTCTTCGTCGGTCAGTAAATTAGGATTCATTTCGTACCCGTAAGTTCCGAAAAGTGCCAAAATCGCCTTTTCTTTATAGGACGCAATCGTACTGTTGTTTACGTGAGTCCCCATTGTGGACAAAGGATAGCCGATAGAAGTGTTATAGTTTATGATCATTCTTCTTGCGGGGTTGCTTTCGTCACTCGTCCAGATTTGCGGAGTGTAATAAAGGGTACCCATATCAAAGCGGCCGCCGCCCGAAGAACAGCCTTCTATCATAATATCGGGATATTCCGCACGAATCCTTCCAATAAGGGAATAATAGCCCATTACAAGCCTGTGGTAGACCTCCCCTTGCCTGTCGCCGAGAATTTCCGAATAATGCTCGCCTACGGTCCTGTTGTAGTCCCATTTAATGTAGTCGACGGGATATTCTTCGAGGAAGGCTTTCATTTGATTATAGATGTTTTCTACGACCTCGGGATTGGCAAAGTCAAGGTGTCTTTGATGGCGTATAAGGGAAATAAAGTCGGGGTTCGCGCTCTTTAAGGCGTAATTAGGGTGAGCACGGAATAAATCGCTGTCAGGATTTATCATTTCCGGTTCAAACCAAATACCGAATTTTATTCCCTTTTCTTTGCAGTGTGCAATAACCTTGTGAAGGTCTATTTTGGATTTATTTACGTACCAGTCGCCGAGCGCCCTGAAATCGTCCGAGCGGGCGCCGAACCAGCCGTCGTCAAGCACGAAAAGTTCGGTACCGATGGTACAAGCATCGTCAACGTAAGAAATTATGGATTCGGTATTGAAATCGAATACGCAGCCCTCCCACGAGTTGAAAAGTATAGGCTTATATTCTTTATCCTTATCGTAAGTAATAAGGTTGTCCTTAATAAATTTATGGAAGTTTTGGGACATTTTATCAACGCCGCTATAGGAATAGGAAATAACCGCCTGCGGGGTAACGAAGCTCTGCCCTTTTTCTAACGCCCATTCAAAATCCTCGTCGTTTATTCCGTAAGAAATCATTACGTTTCTAAATTCCGCACAGTCCGCCCTGAAGCAAAAGTTTCCGCTGTAAATAAGGTTAAAGCCGATAACTTCGCCGTAGTTCATATTCGCGTCCGATTTTTTGAGATAGCAGAACGGGTTTTCCATATGAGAACTTCTGCCGAGGTTTGTGGAAACCATCTGCGTACCGTCGTGTAATGGACTTTCGGTATACCCCCTTTCAGCCCCCCATCTGCCGTAAAAATGAACCAAAGAATAGTCCATAGAAGGAAGT
>CATZIC010000012.1 GCA_958419945.1 uncultured Clostridia bacterium
TGCAATATTTTCTGGCTCTTTTGTTACGTTGGCAAAAGAAGAATTTAGTAATTCTCAAAATTCTAATATCGCTAAATGGAGCGCTTATATAAAAGCCGAAGCAAATCGTCAAGGTTATTTAGAAACCGCATTGGATTGGATAAGTAAAGGAAATATTGAAGCTTATATGAGCGCACATAGATGGGACACAAATATATCTGAATTAAAAGCATATTTTAATTCTGTATTGGATTGGACTGCGTCAGTATTTATAGATACTGACGTTACAATGAGAGGTCTTGCTTGGGGTGCCCTGTATGAAAAGTATCATTACAAGGCTTATAATCCGAGCGAAGTTTCTCAAAAAGTACATGAATTACTATCTGATATATATGTTACAGATAAAAAAGGTATTTACGAATTCATACTGGGTGGATGTGTTGATTACAAATTGCTATACATACGTATTTTTAGCGAGCCAGATAAAAAAAGTGTATATAATAAGCAAACACAATTAGCTCAAAACTCAGGTGTTTCAAATTGCCCATTGTGTGCTATTGGAAATAATAATAACAAAAACAAAATATGGAAATATTCTGAAATGGATGCTGACCACGTTACTGCTTGGAGTAAGGGCGGTGCAACAGTTGTTAAAAATTGTCAAATGCTATGCAAAACTCATAATAAAGCAAAAGGAAATAGATAGTATGAAAGCCGAGAAGTTTTCTCGGCTTTTACTCATTTATCATACTACTTCTAATCCGTCTATTGCGCCCGCTTGAATATTTACTGTAATGATATCTCGTGCAACACAAATGCCATTTTTTATCAAATAACACTCTACATAGTGCGGGCCATTAAAAGATGATTTTTCTTTTTTAGTATTTTCACCTTTAACTATTTGTCCACGAATTTGATCACGTTTATACGCTTCTTCGCCCATATTACGCACTTTCCAATAGATTTTATATGGTTTGGGGGCGTTTGTGCTTTCAATGTAAAATTCTAAGTTCCTTTGAAAAGGTATCATCTTTATATCTCTTAATAGTTTTATTCGCCAACCTTTAGCGGTAACATTACAATTTAGTCTAAGCGAATATCTTATATTTATTGGGAAGATGTCTTCAATAAACTCTTCCGTATTATCACAACTGTACTGTTGCATAAAACTTTTAATAACGTAATTAGAAACGCTTTCAACCATATTTTTCTTAAATCTATTTCCAAACATTGCAATAAAAATATTTTCTAATTCTGTTATAGAATTGCTATTGCTTAATTTGTCATAATAGGTTTTGGATTTTTTAATATATTTACCATTCCCTTTATCATAGACAACTTGTCTACTTCCTAAAGCACAGATTGTAGCATCTTCACTTTTTTCGCTTAAAAACTTAAGAAAATCTTTAATTATATCTATATATTCATCAAACCCAGATTCCCAATATTTTGCATTTGAATCTAAAAACTCGCATACTAAAGTGTCAATTAACAAACCACCAAATATGAAACCTTCATTGTCTTTCCAACAACGTATCATATTTGCAAGACGCACAAAATTATTGTTGGAAGACACGTTAATGCTCAAACTTTTATTTTGTTCAGGTATAGGATTGGTATTTTTCCAACTTCCACCATTATTGCTATCTGGATATTCAAAAGAGCCGTTAGAATTTTCAAAGGCAGGCACTAAATCTATAGAAAACTTTTCAAATTCAATTACAACAGCCTGTCCATCACCTTTAATATCTGTTTTTGGATATCTTTCGCTTATTTCTGCTTTTATTTCTTGCAATAGAGCAGATTGTCCATTTGATGTATAAGAATCAAAGCGATGATATATGCTCCAAGGAAGAACAAACAACATATCTACATCACTCGTATTCTTAATTGCTGTACCACGTCCTATTGAGCCAACTATAACGCTATTTGCTGTTTTTAAGTCAATATCGTCAGTTGCGTAATACTTTTCGTTTAACTTTTTTGTGATTGATTTTATTGCACTATCAAATGTAGAAGTATCTTCCAAATGTATTTCATCGTAAAAATTACTAAATGATTCTTCAATCTTCATCGATACTCCTTAAATGCGCTGGCAGTAGAGCATTTAATTCTTCTGCTGTATAAGTGTTGTCCTTATCATCGTAAAGAGCCTTTTTTGCTCGTTTAACCGCCGTTTTTGACGCGCTTAAAGATGATTGACAACATTTCGTATATTCTTGTTCATAAAAATCTTTTTTTGCTATCATTTCTTCTTCAGAAAATCGGCCATAATCAATATCTGTCAAAGTTGCTTCTAACTTGTTCCTTAACGATAGAAATGTTAACGCCGACTGCTTATGTGCATTACTCAAACTCTTAAAATCGCAACTCATCGTGACAAGATTAACAATTAAACTAATAAACGAAATAATAGTTGTTGCAATAGTTAAGTAAGTCTTGGTAACAAAAATTATTGAGAAAAGCCCCGAAGCAGACAATGCTAAAGTAATTATGCTACAAGCCTTTAAGAAAATATCTATATTCCTTAAGCGGTCACTTTCTTTCTCTTGTATTTTATGAGTCCAAGTTGTACTTGCATAAAGTTTCTTCAGATATGTAGAAACAATATCTTTTGTGTTTTTCATTTAAATTTTCTCCATAAGTGTTATTCTAATAATAATTATACTTGTTTTATATTGTAAAGTCAATCTAAAACTACAATATGTAGTGTTTTTAGTGCTCCATTAATAGATTCAGCAACCACCTGCATAGTTGGTTGGTTTGTTAGTGACAAAAAAAGTCCCGAAAGTCGGCCTATAGGTCGGTTTTCGGGGTGTTTTGTATTTTAGAATAGTTTAGTTTGCAGAGAAAAAGGATAGTGCTACGCCACCGCTTCCTATATGGGAGCCTATTGTGCAACCTACCTGATAAGAAGGTACCGGTTTACCCTTTTGGAAAACGTCGGCTTCGTTTATAAATTTATTTAAGTTTGCCTTGTCGTTTCCGGTGTAGCCGAGCGCAAACGGCATACTGAAATCTATGTTACCCAGTTTTTTAACCTTTTCGCAAAGGGTGGCTATCGCCTTTTTAATGCCGAGGGTTTTGCCGATAACTTTAACTTCACCGCAAATTATGGAAACGAGGGGCTTTATGTTGAGAATTTCACCTACGGCGGCAACGGTTGCGGATAATCTTCCGCCCTTTTTAAGATATTTTAAGGAATCTACAAAAGCCACAAGCTGAATTTTGTGCTTTTTGCCGTCAAGTTCCTGTTTAACTTGCTTTAAAGTTAGTCCTTTTTCGATAAGCGACATAGCGTGCTGAATCAAAATTCTTTCGCCTATCGTAACGTTAAGGCTGTCTACGACTTCCACCTGTCCTCCGAACTTTTTAGCGGCGGAAACGGCCCTTTCGTAAGTTCCGCTCATTTTTGAGGACATAGTTACGCACAAAACCTCGCTTCCGTCTGCGGTAAGGGCTTCGAAAGCCTCGTTAAATCTGAATTCGTTTACCTGACTTGTGGAAGGTATTTTTTCGCACTTATCCAGTTTTTCGTAAAAATCATGATGGCTTAAATCCACGCCGTCATAATAAGTTCCGTCAGAAAAAGTGATTTCCATAGGAATAAGCGTAATACCTAATTCTTCCGCCTCTTGTGGTGTAATATCGCAAGCGGAATCCACAGCAACTTTAATTGACATATTTTCACCTCTTTAATTTGCCTTAAACGGCTTAATCGGCGCAAAAAAGCGCCTACGTATGAGTAATTTCAGTACAAATCTAATTTATTTTAAAAATTTTCTTACAATTTTATCGTCGGAATCTTTATAGGGCTGATACCTTAATTTTATATCAAAACTTCCCTTTCTATCCACGATGCTTTTATAATGGCTGAAAGTTTCAAAGCCCTTTTTGCCGTGGTAACTGCCCATTCCGCTGTCGCCGAATCCGCCGAAAGGCATATAGGGGGTCGCTAAATGTATAACCACGTCGTTTATTGCGCCACCGCCGAAACGACAGGTTTTTATAACCTTTTCGGCAAGTTTTTTGTTTTCGGTAAATATATAAAGGGCAAGTGGACTCGGCCCGCCGTTTACGGTTTTAATAACTTCGTCAATATCGGTATAGGTTAAAATCGGCATTATGGGGCCGAAAATTTCCTCTTGCATACATAAATCTTGATAGTCGACGTTTAGTAAAACAGTAGGTTCTATTTTTTGTAAATCGGCATCGGATTTTCCGCCGCAGACTACCTTATCTTGGGCTATAAGCCCGTTAACCCTATCAAAATGCTTTTTGGTTATGATTTTTCCGTAAGCGTTATTTTGCAAAGGCTCGCTTCCGAATTGCAACAAAATCTGCTTTTTGACCTCTTTTAAAAACCTCTCTTTAACACTTTCGTGCACGAGTATATAATCGGGCGCTACGCAGGTCTGTCC
Organism: uncultured Clostridia bacterium; assembly: GCA_958419945.1. Taxonomy (GTDB): domain Bacteria; phylum Bacillota; class Clostridia; order Christensenellales; family Borkfalkiaceae; genus UBA4636. The sequence continues at coordinate 4,401 of CATZIC010000012.1, forward strand.
CGCATTTAAAAACTTGCCGAAAACTATACGCTTTGCCGCAGTTTCTATTTTGGCGCTTTCGTCCACAATGCACGGCGACTTTCCGCCGAGTTCCAAGGTTACGGGGGTTAAATGCTCCGCCGCCTTCTTGTAAACAAGCTTTCCGACCATTTTGCTTCCCGTAAAAAAGATATAATCAAACTTTGTATCCAAAAGCGCGGTGTTTTCCTCTCTTCCCCCCTCCACGAAGGAAACGAGTTCAGGCGGAAAAACTTCGGAAATGATTTTTTTCATAACCTCATCCGTGTGCGGGCTGTAATTACTCGGTTTTAAAACCACCGTATTGCCGGCGGCAATCGCTTCCGCCAAAGGGTCCATCGAAAGTAAGAATGGATAGTTCCACGGGCTCATTATAAGCACGGTGCCGTACGGCGACGGATAAATAACGCTTTTTGCGGGAAACTGTGCAAGCGGGGTTTTAACCCTTTTTTTGGCGGTAAGACTTTTAAAATGCTTTATTAAATATGAAATTTCGCTTAAAGTAAGCCCGATTTCACACATATAACTTTCACGGGCGGATTTTCCGAGGTCTTTATATAGAGCATCGTAAATCTCGTCAACATGCCGTTTTATAGTATCATATAAAGTAGCAAGATAGGACTTTCTATTTATTAAGTCCAACGTATTGCCTTTCAGGAAATACTCACGCTGAGCCGCTACCATATTTTCTATTTCCGTTTTAGTCATAATACCACCACTATATCATATTTAAATTATGCCGAGAAAACCGAAATAAACTTGCGGCTACCATTTACCTATCCTTGCCATTATACATAAAAACCGCCTAAAAGTCAACCTTTTAGTATGGCATTATAAATTTCACAAATTATCACAAAAAACCAAAAAAGCGGTAAAAGTCGGCCTATAAGACCGTTATCTAATGTTTTTGAAAGCTTTGGTGAAAAAATCTATTCTGCGTTTTATTGCATCACGGGTAATTTGACAGTCCTTTATCTCAAACCCGTGCATCGTGTTTTTGACGGTAAAACTCTGTGCGTCAACCCCTTGCTTTATAAGACTGTCATAAAACAAAAGGCCTTCGTCCCGTAAACAATCGTACTCGCAGGTTTCAACGTAAGCGGGGGCTTTAGATGAATAATTCGACAAAATATCTTCGTAACCGCTAAGATACGGGTCGTTACCGTTAAAGTAAAACTTCCACATTCTTTCGTTAAGCACGGAATTCCACATGGGCGTGTCCTTAAACCGCCGCTTACTTTCGGTGTCTACGAAAGGATCGATTACGGGGTATAGATAGAGTTGGCACGCCAAAGGATAACCCTTATATGTAGCGTAAGCGCTTACCTTAGCGGCTAAATTTCCGCCCGCGCTATCCCCCATTATTCCGATTTTTCTTTTATCCAAAGAAAGTTCGTCTGTGTGTGCAAAAATATAGTCGAGGGCGGCTTTGCAGTCATTTTCACCGCACGGGAAGGGTTTTTTAGGGGCAAGCCTGTAATCCACGAAAGCCACCGCGACTTTACCATGCTTCACGTAAAGCGCACCTGTTTTATAATGGCTTTTGTATGCGGGAAAGACGAAAGCGCCGCCGTGAAAATAAACGAGGCAAGGCACCTTTTCAAGCCCTTTCGGCTTTGCAAGATAAATGCAAAAATCGCCCAAGTCTAACTTCTTAACGGTAATCTCTTCCCTAAAACCCTTCTTATAAAGGACCTTATAGGACTTATTTATAAGCCCCGCCCAAAGGTTGACTATCAGTTTGTTAAAGGGCGGCGTAAATTTTTTAAAAAAGCCTAATTCATCGGAAATATCGTACTTCATAAAATCCTCTTAAAAGAGATTGTCTGAATTTAAGACAGCAAAAATATTATAATGAATTACAAAAAAATTGTCAAAACAAACGGCTATAACGAAAAAATTTTACCGCCCGCACGCAAGCCTAAAATGCCCGACTATTTAAAAATGAGTTAAATATAGTTTACAATTCGGGTAAAATAGTAGTATAATTACATAAACGGCAAAAGCCGTTTTAAAGCGAAGGACTTTATGGCGAAAACGACGGGAATAAGAAAAAGACTGAGGATAAGATTAAATTCCTTTCAGATAATATCACTTGGTTTTTTAGGTGTGATTCTTCTTGGCGCACTTTTATTGATGCTGCCTATTTCCACCAAAAGCCGCGTCGTAACCCCGTTTATCGACGCAGTATTTTCCGCAACCACCGCCGTATGCGTTACGGGGCTTGTCGTGCAGGACACAGGCACCTATTGGTCGACCTTCGGGCAGATAATAATACTTTTGCTTATTCAGATCGGCGGGCTTGGCGTAATAACGGTTGCCGGGGCGTTTATGATGATTGCCGGCAAAAAGATAGGGCTTCACCAAAGAAGCACTTTGCAGGACGCAGTTGCAGCGCCGAAGATAAGCGGCATAGTAAAGCTTACCGGCTTCATCCTTAAAGGCACGTTTATAATTGAGCTTGCAGGCGCGGTTCTTCTTGCACCGGTGTTTATAAAAGATTTCGGCTTTTTACAAGGTGTGTGGATGGGGATTTTCCATTCCGTTTCCGCCTTTTGCAACGCAGGGCTTGACATTTTGGGAATAGAAACGCCGTTTTCCTCTTTAACAAAGTATGCTTCGAATTATTACGTAAACACCGTAATTATGCTACTTATAATTATCGGCGGTTTGGGTTTTCTTACCTGGGACGATTTACGAACCAACAAATTCCGTTTTAAAAAGTACAGACTGCAAACCAAAGTAATACTAATTGCGACGGCGCTCTTAATTTTAGTGCCCGCAACCCTGTTTTTCTTTTTGGAATATAACGATTTGCCTATCGGGGAAAGGATTATCGCCTCGCTATTCCAGGCGGTAACGCCGAGGACGGCAGGTTTTAACACCACGCCCCTTAACGAATTTTCGGAAGCAGGCAAAATTACCACCGCAATACTGATGATGATAGGCGGTGCGCCGGGCTCCACGGCAGGCGGCATGAAAATAACCACCGCGGCAGTGCTTTTGGCGTGCGTTATCGCCGTTATAAAAAGAAGAAGGGACGCACAACTTATAGGTAGGCGTATAAGTTCGGAAGTTGTTTTTTCTTCCGCTTCGATTCTTCTTATATATCTTTTGTCAACAGTCATCGGCGCTTTGGTTATAAGCCGCTATGAAAATCTCCCGTTTGTGGAATGCCTTTATGAAACCGTTTCCGCAATGGCGACGGTAGGTTTAAGCCTTGGCATAACGCCGACTTTGGGCGTTTTATCGAAAATTATCCTTATAATGCTTATGTACGTCGGAAGAATCGGCGGTCTGACGTTAATCGTTGCAACCCTTTCATCAAGGCCGTTGCAGGAAGGCAAACTCCCCATAGAAAAAATCACCGTCGGATGAGGTTATTATGAAATCAATTTTGGTAATCGGACTTGGAAGGTTCGGCAGACATCTTGCAGAAAAACTTAACGAATTAGGCCACCAGATAATGGCTATTGACAGAGACGAACAGCGTGTAAACGACGTTTTGGAAATCGTTACGAGCGCGCAGATCGGCGACAGCACCAACAAAAGCTTTTTGGAAACTTTGGGCGTCGACAATTACGACGTATGTTTTGTGACCATTTCAAACGACTTTCAGGGTTCGCTTATAACGACGAGTTACTTAAAGGAACTGGGCGCAAAACTTGTTGTTGCACGTGCGGAAAGAGACGTACAGAAAAATCTTCTTCTTCGTAACGGTGCCGACGAAGTCGTTTACCCCGAAGAACAGGTTGCAAATTGGGCGGCCATAAAATACAGTTCCAACCACGTTCTCGACTATATCGAGCTTGACGCAGACACTTCCATTTTCGAAGTATCCGTACCCGATAACTGGATAGGAAAGAGCATCGGGCAGATCGATATCCGCAGAAAGTACAAGATAAGCATTCTTGCGGTAAAGATAAACGGCAAAATGAACCCGTCCATAACCCCCGAAACGGTGTTTACGAGCGATATGACGCTGTTTGTTTTGGGCGAATACAAAACCTTGCACAAATGCTTCAGAATTTAAAAAACGTATAAAAAAACGGCTTTCCCACGGGTTACCCCGTACGGGAAAGTCATTTTTTATATTTAAATATTGTTTTTTAACAAACTGCCTACATCAACAAATCCCCTTCGGAAGTGGATACTACACGGAAGATCTGAACCTCTTTTCCGGTTTTGGCATCAACGTAAATATAATATTCCGCATCGCCTGCCATACCGAAAACTTCGTACGCAAGAACCTCTTTGGTTTCCCCGCGAAGTATCAGGCAAAGTCTTGTCGCCAATACCGATAAGTCGGTCGATAAGCCGGTTAACGCCTCTTTTTGGGAAATAGTAGGCTCATCGATTTCACGCTGTTTATGGTTAAGATAGTAGGCCGTAGAGTCGTAAGCGGATACTATTCCCCTTTCCTTGCAAACGGTAACTTTAACCATGTCGGGATAAACTATTACGCCACCCTGAGTATAACAATAATTGATATACGCCGTTGCGCCGTTCTCGGTCGCCCAAACCGCGGTCATGTCCGAAAGTCCTGACTGAACCATAAATTCGTCCGCCTTTTTGATACATTCTTCAAGGCTGTAATTTTGTTCGCTACAGTCGGCGTAATGGTTAAACATTATAAGGCTTCCGTCGGTTTTTGCAAGTGATGCGTAAATTTCGCCGTCAACTGCATCCGCACGCACGTTGTAGCAGTCGATTTTGCCTTCGGATTCCCCTACCGATTCCACGTTTTTAATGTCGTAACCGGCGAAGATCGAAGAAAATTTTTTCTCTGCTTCTCTGGTTGTAATGCTTTCTGCTTTTTCGGGCTCTTCCTTATCCACGCTGTCGGAAAACGGACCGTCGTAAATAAGTTTCGGATAGTCCACGGCCTTTTCTTCGAGTGCGTTAAACTTAGCCAAAAACATATTGTCGTCGCCTTCGTTTAAAATGGTGTTAAAGTCGAATTCCGAACCCATTTCCGCGTTAAGGGCGGAAAGTTCCTCTTTTAAAACGGTGTTGATACTGTAGAGCGAACTAAGGTTTTCTCTGTCCGCTTCCGTGATAGAATCTCCGTCTATAAGCCTGTTATTAAGGTATTTTGAGTAATCCGCAACCTGATTTATATATTTGGTCGTGTAATACTTGCTTTCGTCTTTTAACGGAATTCTAGCAATATCGTCGGCGGCCAAACTCGCCTGCGTGGTAAGGTTACCCAAAAGCCTTTGCTGCTGAGCTTTATCGTTGGAAACCATAAGTTTGGACATGCTCACGTCCATATTGTCAACGTAGTCGACAAGGTTGTAATAACTTTCCGCAACGTCCGCACGGTCGTTGATTTTCATGCCGTCAAACACGTTAGTCATGCTTAAAGTAAACAACGTTGCCAAAACCAAGGTGGTGGAACCGAGAGCTATAACCGCCGCAAGCCAACCGCCAAGCCCGCGATTACGCTTTTCACGGCGGTTCTGCATTCTAAGTTCCCGTTTCTGCTCTTTTAAAGCACGCCTGTCCGCAATTTTCTGACGGCGGACGGAAGCCTTTTGTTCACGAAGCTTGATTCTGTTCAGTTTGGAATTTTCTCTCGCACGCCTTTTCGCCTGTTTTTCGGCGGCAATGCGTTTTTCCCTTTCCTCTCTTGATTCATGTTTAAGCATATCACGACGGGCAAGGCGTTCTTCCTTTCTTCTCAATTTTTCGGTTTTGTATTCCTCTTTCTTCTTCTTGATAACTTCCTGTTTAGCCTTTCTTGCCTTTTCTCTGTCCGCCTTTTTCTGCATCTTAGCGGCTACTTTTTTATCGTGCGCTTCACGCTTTTTGCGTGCTTTTTCTGTGCGTTCTGCCTTGGAAATCTTCTCTTTTTCCTTCTTTTCGTCTTGTTTTGTCGAAGATCTCTTTTTTGTCGTTTTTACGGGGTTTGTAGTAACTTTGCCCTTTCCCGTAGCGGTTTTTTTGGTTTTAACTTCGGGCTTATTGTCCTCGGTTAAGTTTTCCACTTTTTCTACTGCGTTATTTTTTTCTTCCATAACTTACTCCTTATATAGCAAAAACGTGATTGCCGATAGTGGTGGTAACCTTGCGTGAATATATCCACGCACTTGTTGCCGTTCTCGGGTTGTAATAGTAAATTGCACCGCCGGTTGGGTCCCAACCGTTTATTGCGTCTTTGGCGGCGCTGTATGCGGTGGAGTTAGGCGTGTAATTTATTTGCCCGTCCGCAACCGCCGTAAAGGCGTACGGCTGATAAATTACTGCGGATATTGTGTTCGGGAAAGAAGAACTTTTAATTCTGTTTAAAACCACTGCGCCGACTGCTACTTGACCGGTGTAACTTTCACCTCTTGCCTCGCCGTAAATAAGCCTTGCCAAAAGTTGAACGTCAGCACTCGAATATTTACCGACTCCACCCGAAGAGCCTTGGCTTTGACTTGTGTCCCTGATGCCGAGCGCCGCAAGGGTTTTAGCGCCCACGATACCGTCCGGTGTAAGTCCGTTCCTTTTTTGGAAGTAGATTACCGCAGCCTTGGTTTTGGCACCGTAAATGCCGTCAACTGCGCCTTTATAGTACCCCCAATTTTTGAGTTTTGTCTGAACGGTTTTGACTAAATCCCCTTGGCTTCCCTGTTTTAAAACCGCGGTATAAACATAGTCGTTAGTTTCTTGTCTGTTTGCTATCACCGATGCCGTAGCGCCTGTAATCACAGTCGTGAGGCATAGCACGATAGCAATTATCATTAACCTTTTTTTCATTTATCCTCCTTGTTTTAACCTGTTGAAAAAATCGGCTATTACCGAGCGATATTTTACTTCCCCTTCCGTAAAACAAAGGGGCGGAAACACTACGCACCACCAATTATTTCCTTCGGCACTTCCAAGTTCTATAATTACTGCGTCGTAAACCCCTTCGGGAAGGGTTAAATCGCCGTATACACGGGTAGGAAACTGCTCCTTTCTAATTGCGATATTCGACCTGTAATTAAAGTGATTTTCATATAAATATCGGTCTATAAGCCTGTTAACGGCATCTTTTTCCTTTTCGATTTTAGAAATTGCGTCCTCTTTGTCGGTTGCATTTTCGATAATCGGGGTAAGATAAGCCACCACTAAGTCTTTTATCTGATATTTAATATTTTGGTCCGCCTCGGTATTTGAATTGGCACGTATATGAATACGTAAATACTCGGTTTTTTCGGCGCTTCCTTGTAAAATGACCGCCGACACAACTATTATGAGGATAAGGGACAAACTTATACATAATTTTTTCATACAAAAATCCTGCCTTTTTTTAATGACTGTAAAAATTATTGCCGTGATTTTACTTTTTATACCTGTAACTAATCTAAAATAATTTGATAGACGTAAATTGACAACAAGCAACAAAACCCTCCAAAAAAAAGGAAAAACGGCGGGAAGATACCGCCGCATTATCAATATTATAAAGTAGAGCCTATTGGTTTTCGGTCTTTTAACATTATCCTTTAAGTTTTGCACAGAATAGGTTTATAGCATTACTTAAACCCAAGCGGAAACCCAACAAAAAAGCCGACTTAAAAGCCGAATAAAAAGGATAATATTATTATATATAAAATAGTATTTTATCCTTAAAAATATTTTACACTCTTTAAAAAATCCTTGACAAGGATAAATTTTTACTGTAAAATTAGCATACAGATATAGAGATAGAAGGGCAAAATTACAGCAATGTAATGACGCAAAGCTATAGGGACTTATTAAGTCAGCCAGTTTCCGTGTTTAATCGCGTTAAACGGGCTGATTTTATTTTTTTCGGAGTTTACTTTTAAATGAAGTCAAAGGCACTTTTAGGAAAAACCGTATATGCGTTTATAATGGCAGTCGTAATACTTATTACGGCGGTTTTTTCCACTATTTCTTACGCCTGGCTTGTAAACTATAAAAAAACCGGTGATTTCGATTTTTCCGCAACCGAACTTTCCCCTTACACCCTTGAAATTGCGAAGATCGACACCACTACCATAACAGATACTGATACCGAAGATACGATTGAAGGGAAAAGGACTTATACAAAGCTTACGGACTTTATAATAGAAACAGACAATCCGACACCGGGTGCGACAACGACTACACCTACGAAAAGCACTGTTACCCTTTCAAATATGAGCTTCGGCAGAATAGATAACGTTGCTCAGCTTAAAAACGAAAACTACGTATACCTTCGCCTTACCGTTCCAAAGGAATTGGGCGACACCGTAAAACTTAACCTTCACTATAATTCGGCAAGTTTTATAAAATTATATAAAAACCTTTACGATACTGACGGTCTTACCGTTACGGGAACGGAAGAGGTAACCGATCAAGCCACGCTAAATAGTCTTGTGGCGGTTGAAAATGCGGAAAACGCAAACGACACGTTTTTGCTTTATAACGCAGTTGTATCTAACGAAGATTGTGCGGCAACCGCTATAAAACAAACGATTACTTTTGACGACGCTAACCAAAAGCAATTTACCAAATTTAACGATTATGAAACAAACCCCGCCGGCACCACACTTGAACTTAAAAACGAAAACTTCAGCACGGTTGCGGACGGCGGAAACTGGTACGTATATATAAGAATAATTCCTAATCTTGCGGTATTTGCGTATTCCATAGAATACATTTCGGACATAATGCCCTGCTACATGTACTTTAACGTAGGCGCAACCTTTGAATCCAATCCGCTTTAACGAGGTAGCAATAGTATGACTTTAAAACGAAAAATCACCTTAATATTGCTTGTAAGCCTTTTGGGCGTTATATTTGCCGCCTCCGCAGTGGTTACCTACGCGTATTTTTCCAAAAAGGAAATTTACGACGGCTACTTAAGCGGACAGGTAGAACTTTTATTTGACAGATTAAACGATAAAGGCGTTGCGGCTTATGATCCGGTACTTAAAGCCGAATTCGGCGATACCGTAGCTGCAAACAAAAATGCGGATTGGGGAAGTAAAGAATACCCCTTCGTTATTTCCAACGTACGCCATTTATACAACCTTTCGGAACTTCAAAGACTCGGCTACTTTGATAAGAAATTTATATCCCAAAATGCGGCGGGCGAATACAGCAAAATACCTTACTTTTTGGTTTGTACCCCCGACTACACACCAGCCTTGATAGACGGTACTAACTTTAGAGGTATTACTGCCATCGGAACGGATAAATACCCCTTTATCGGCTCGGTAAAAGGCGTTCAAAATACAGATACTACGGTATCAATAGATGTTAACGGCAAAAAATGCGACACTTCCTCTATTACCAACGTAAAAGTTACCGGCAACCCCCAAAACGCCGACGTCGGGCTTTTCGGTGTAATAGGCTTTTTGGGAACCGTTCCCGAGATTACTACCGAAAACCCCAATCCGACCTTTGAAGGGCAGATTTCCACAGTATCAAACCTTGTAATTTCCGACATACAAGTAACCGTTGATTCTTCCGCTTGGGACGCTGTTACCGCATTTTTGGAAGATATAATGATAAACGCCACCAATGGGCATGAGTTTTCATTTTCCGAACTTCACGGCACCGCAGACTACGATAAAGTCCCCCACGAAAACCACCATATCGGTATACTTGCGGGACACGCTTCTTATGCAAAAATCGAATACGTAAGCGTTTACTACTCTTCTGACGACGTCGTTGCAATCAACCTTAAAGATACCACGGACGTAGGCGGCACTAAAGCAAACTACTTCTCTTCGACCGGAATATTAGGCTATATTAACAACATTAACCCCGAAGTAACAATCAATCAAGCAACCGGCAAAGTAACCATTACGGCAGGTTCCGGCGACAGCACGAGCGAACTTTCCTACGGCAGTGTTGGCGGCGGCGGAGCTTTGTCCGGCGATAAAGCGGGTTACGTTTTAGCGGGCGAAATGTATAAAAAGTTCTGCTATACGGGTGCGGCAGGTAATCTTACCCAAGACACCGACGGCACGATCTTTATAAAGGACGCACTTGACAAAGACGGAAATGCGCTTTGTACCGAATGGGTGCGTGACAGAATACTTTGGGGCACCCAGCGTACGGGAAGATATTATTTTTACGACGGCGTATTTACCTTCGCCCTTTCCGATCAACAAGATATTATCGAACCGACGTGGAATATCGTTAAAGACGAAAGCGGCAACCCCGTTATGGTCGACGGAAACTACAGTTACGACATTCCGGATTTTACAATCGGCCAAAACGACGATACAAAGTGGCAAGCAAACACCAGTAAAGGTAATAAAGCGGTCGTTGCCTACGTTAAAAAGGTTACTAACGACGAGGCCCTTCAGACTGCCATCAATAATGGCGATCAGATTTTTGTAATGCAGGAAGGCGCGGAAAGTCTGTTCTTGATGTCCCTTTACGAGCAGTCCACTGCAGGAAGCGGTAATTTTAACGAAAAATACACCACCCCCGGAACCACTCAAAAGTTTGCTTCCGATCAACTTGTCAATGCTCTTGCAGACGCTTATATTAGCGGGGAAATTGCACAGTTACCTGCCGATATAACTAACGAATACAAAGATGTCAATAAATTAGCCAACGCCCTAAAAAGCGGAGAACTTAAAGCCATTAACGTTGGTATTACAAGTTCAGGTGTAACCCTAGACGATTTAAAACTGAAATATAAAATCAATCCTGCGGTTACGGGAAATCACAAATATTTTGTGGGAGACACACCGGTTAGTGTTAATGCTGATGGTACCATACAGCAATATTACGACTATGCTAAAAGTGGTTACGCTGGGTATTTTTACTACACTACTGAAACAAGATCTACACCAATAATACCTATCCCTTATGAAGTATATACTTACTATTGGCAACCATTGCAACAAGGTGTAGAAGCCAGCATTGTAATTTCTGAAACAAGGAACGGTCCATCAGATTATTTCAATAATAACACTATTTCTACGGAAAAATGGGCAAATGAAAACGTATATACCTATAATGGTAAAACAGGTGTTTTAGTCAACAAAACTGACGGCAACTTTTATAGTACCAATAGCACTGCGAATGCAAACGGCGCTACACTTACAAAGCCCGCTACAGGAGATGCTTTGTACTACTTCTACAACGACGTAAGAACAGATGACGAGAGCAAAAAAGTTTATACACATTCCACTGGTGGCGGGACGTATACGCTTGGTCAACTGACTGACACAGGAAACAAATCTACTTCAGATCAACCTATATACCAATCGTCGGACGGAAAAAACGGCGTACTTTTGGACAGATACCCAACTTACACTTTTTCCAACGGAGATAAATACCTTAGAATGGTTGAAGCAACATTTCAGCGTCTTATATCCTATGGCACACACTATGCTCTTTGGAATGGTTCTAATACCGCGGCAAATACAGCAACCAATTTTAACCATTCTTTTGGTGGTACAATTACCCCTACTGTTTCAAACAGTACGGAAGCAACTTTGCGTTTTGCTCCGGACGGCACCTGCTATATACAGTATTCCATAGGTTCGACAGGGCTTTACGTAAACTCTACAGGTTCAGCTTTCAACACGGCAGCGTCAAACGCCAGCGCTGGCACAAAACTTTGCATTTACACGGTAGAAGGCACTCAGGATATTGCCTACGGCCGTATCACATACGATCCTATCGACGATCCGGCAAGCGATACCGACAGTTACAGCTTTAGCGCCGGCGAATACGTGCTTAAAGCCGAAGTAGATCCGCAAACGCAAGCAACAGACTACGTAGTTACTTCTTTAGAAGAACTTAGTTGGAACAATGGTTTTGGTCAGACGCTTTCGCGAACCGACCTATTAAGTAAGTTTAAGATGATTAAAGGTATTACCTTTGGTGCATCGTTTAACCTTTTGAATGGTACGCTCGGCTCAAGCGGTATTATTACCGCCCCCGTCGGCACCGACGGCGTAGAAGCAAACATACCACAAGCTTGTATAGCCTTTAAGATTAACAAACCTAATATACAAGCCAAAATAAGGGTTATTCTTTCGGTAGCCGTGTCGGAGTACTATCCGGGCGAGAAGCAAGGCGAAACCTTAAAATACGACCTTGGCGACTACACAAGATATTTTAACCTTTGGAAAATGGAAGCTGCGGGCGAAAGTATCATTCAAATATTTAATGCAAACAGTTACCTGGAACGCTTTGAAGTCTTGCGTTCTCACCCATACGAACCTACTACTTCGGCAGCCGATGCACAGCATATTACCGTAAAATACAATAATGCTGATTACCGTTGTTATCTCAACGGCGACAGAATACTTATTGCACACGAGTTCGTTGTCGACACTTCAGCTTCCGCTGACGGAACAGGCGTTTACTGCTTGGGTATGAGCGGTATTGACGCTAACGGCGACACCGTAGAAAATGTACCTATGGAAATAGTTTACTTTTCGGCAGACGGCGTTGCGTCCTCCGGTCGTGACGGCGCTTCGGGGTCCCAAATCGGTACCATTGACTTTGTTTACGATTACAATAACACGATCGTTACGGTAAAGGACAGTTCTTCTACGGATGAGAACGGAAATGAAGATTACAACACTTACTATCCTTCTTACTGCTTGCTGTACTTTAACAACTCTCAAGAACTTGCGGGTTCTACTGCGGATAATCCAACCTTTGTTTCAATCAATAACGAAGTTTTAAAAGTTCGACGATACGTCGACACGACGGCTGATTCTGACACAAACCACAATGACACGCCAAGTCTTTCCACAATGACTTTTAGCCTGGAAGGAGATAAATACGTACTTATCGTACAGTATTCTCGTGTGGCGGACAACGTACGGGAAAAAGACGTTCCGCTAAGCTAATAACGCTTAAAAGGAGGCAAATTTATGAAGTTCACGAAAAAAGCAACACCGCTGTTTTTGCACGGTGCGTATATAGTGGCGCTGTTTTGCCTTCTCGGACTAAGCGTAATTATTCTTTGGAATAATTCCGTTGCCTGGTTTGCAAACAACAAACAGGTCGGCGCCGACGGCGCTTCCGTAACATTAAAAGAACTTGGTATTACGGATAAATACTATGCCGCAAAAGGTACCGACGAATATGCGGAAATCACCACTTGGGCGCATCTTTTTGAGAATATCTCCCCCGGCGATACCGTAAAAATCAAAGCGGAATATGAAAGCACTTCTGATATCGAACGCACGGTAAAGGTGTATTTTGAAAATTTAAACGGCAACGACACCCCCCTTACCAAAGACGTTACGGTTACTGCCGCGGACGGCTCTACGACGACGGAAAAGCGTTATTACTACTTAGGCACGCAACTGAAAATTACTTCTGTTACGCTTTCAAGTGGAACGAAGGCGGGTGAAGGACAGTTTTTGACAACGCCCCCCGAAAATAGTATTTATTACACGGCGGAACAGGCACCTAACAAAATAGAACTTGGTAGTTTTACCGCCACAAAAGGCACCACCTACACCGTGGAATTCACCGTGGAATTTGTCAACTACACCGACATTGACCAAAACGATTATCAAGGGTATAGTAGCGGTGATAGAACGGAAAATTGCCTTCGTCAGGTCGTTGCTTACGTAGAAGAATAAAACCAATAAATTAAAAACTATTTATAGTTACCACCCCCCCTCGGCGGTCTCCTGCCGAGGGGGTTTTCGTAAAAAGTCCGCCTATAAGCCCGTTAACGCACAAAAAAAGCGCTTTTCAAAGAAAAACGCTTTTTTTGTATTACGCCTTAACGGCTATTATATTATTGTTTTTTAATGGTCTTTTCGGTTTCCATATCAAAGAGGTGAACCTTTTCAAGGTCGAAATCGAAGAATATCTTATCCCCTCTCGAAGGATTCTGTCTAAGTTTAACGCTTGCGGTTATTGCGGTGGGAGAGTGTTCCATCGTAACGTCGTTATTTTCGTCGCAGTCGGCGTAAATAATGGTTTCGTTACCTAAAGCCTCGATAACCTCCACTTTACAAGTAACGCTTGAACCTTCGTTAAATGTTTCGGAAACTTTGATATCGCCGGGGCGGATGCCGAGAACTATATCTAAACCGTTACCGATCTTTTCACTGTCGAATTTAGCAAAAATTTCAGGAGGAAGTTTAATTGATTGATTGTTTGCAAACGTAACTTTACCGTCGGGTGTAACGTAGCCGTCAAAGAAGTTCATTTGCGGTGTTCCGATAAATCCTGCAACGAAAACGTTTTCGGGATCGTCATATAGATGCTGCGGAGCGCCTATCTGCTGAACAAAACCGTCTTTCATAACGACGATTCTGGTACCCATGGTCATAGCTTCTACCTGGTCGTGGGTAACGTAGATAAATGTTGCGCCTAATTTTTCATGCAGTTTAATAATTTCCGCACGCATGGTTGCACGAAGTTTAGCGTCAAGGTTTGACAAAGGTTCGTCAAGAAGGAATACTTTGGGTTTTCTGACTATCGTTCTTCCCAAAGCAACACGTTGACGTTGACCGCCGGAAAGCGCCTTAGGCTTACGATCGAGGTATTCTTCGATAGCAAGTATTTTTGCAGCTTCCTGCACCTTTTCGTCGATTTCGGCTTTGGTGTATTTACGCTTAATGGGGATTTCCTTGCCTTCTGCGTCTAAAACGGGATTGCCTTGTTTATCACGCTTAATGTCGTCGATACGGCGAAGTTTAAGACCGAACGCCATATTTTCGTAAACGGACATGTGGGGGTACAAAGCGTAGTTCTGGAATACCATTGCGATATCCCTGTCCTTGGGTTCAACGTTGTTTACAAGTCTATCATCGATGAAAATTTCACCGTCGGTGATCTCTTCAAGGCCCGCTATCATACGAAGGGTTGTAGACTTACCGCAGCCGGAAGGTCCTACGAAAACGATAAACTCTTTATCCTGTATTTCCATACAGAAATCGGATACGGCGGGTTTAACTTCTTCGTTTTTCTTGCTTTGGTTCTGGTAAACTTTGTAAACGTGTTTCAGTGTTACAGTTGCCATATAAATATAATCTCCTTTGCCGCACTATTTTGGCCGTAAAATAACAACGGTTTTCCTCAAATGCGATGCAACATATCTATTTTAACCTATATTTAACCCTTTGTCAATACCGAATTGAAATTTTCTTTCAAATTTCACAGTTGTGAAAATTTTCCCCTTTGGTTGTGAAAAATTTTTTCATTTTTTATTTTTATTGTAGTAAGAAGTAATGAAAACGCCGAAAAGTGAGGCTATAAGTCCGTTTTCGGCGTTTTTTAAAAATTGATTACAATAATTTAGCCGCTTCCTTGTCCGCAATGAGAATACAATTCTGGTGATTTTGAAGTACGCTTGCAGGACAGTTTTCGGAAGGAGCAACTTTAACGGTATTATATACCGCATTTGCCTTGTTAGCCCCGCTTGCCAAAATAAGCACGGTTTTGGACTTCATAATTTCCCCTATACCCATAGTAACCGCACGGGTCGGAACTTCGGAAAGGTCGTTAAAAAGACGGGAATTGTCTTTTATAGTGCTTTCGGTAAGGTTTACGACGTGGGTTTTGCTGTCGAACGCCGTACCCGGTTCGTTGAAACCGATATGACCGTTACTGCCGATACCCAAAACCTGCAAATCCTGCGTGTGGGTCTTTAAAAATTCGCTGTAACGTGCGCATTCCTTTTCCAAATCTTCCTTCGAGCCATCGGGGATATTAAGGTTTTCCTCTAATATATCGACGTAGTTAAAAAGATTGTGGTGCATAAAGTAGTCGTAACTTTGGTCGTGTTCTTTATATAAACCAACGTATTCGTCAAGGTTTGCGGTGGTAACGTTCTTAAAGGAAATTTCGCCATCGTTATAGGCTTTAATAAGGTTTTTATATAACCCAATCGGCGTTGTGCCCGTTGCCAAGCCCAAAACACATTCGGGTTTCTTCTTTAAAAGGTCGATAATAATTTCTGATGCCTTTTTGCTCATTTCTTCGTAATTTTCGGTAATAATAACTTGCATTTTTATCTCCTTTCGAATTTTTATTTTTAAGGCGTAATTCCGCCTGTTCTTTAATTTTAGTTTTTCGGCTTAATACAAAAACCTTAGTACAAAAGCCTTGCCTTATCGGGAAGGTCCAAAACCTTGCGGTCGTCGCCTCTAACGCTGAAATATTCCTGATGATAGGTTCTGTGCGGAATAAGATATATCCTTTTATCCCGCCAAATTTTCGTTACGTCTTTGGTTAGCGCGCCCGTTTTGAAAATAAAGTCGCAAATGTCGCTGTTTAAGTCCACTATTGCGCAGGAATGGTCCTCCGAAAACACGTCAAGTAGCGAACAGCGGATTTTCGTAACTATATAATCGTTACTGAAAATTACACCCTCACCCTTGCAGTACGGACAGTTTTTAACGAGTGAAGAAACGCTTTCCTTTCTCATCTTCTTTCTTGTAAGTTCCACAAGTCCAAGACCTGTCATGCCGACCACGTTGCAACGGGTTCTGTCCTCTTTTAATGCGTTTTTAAGCCGTTCAACGACCGCTTCACGGTGGGTTTCGTCCTCCATATCTATAAAGTCTATGACGACTATTCCGCCGATATTTCTTAATCTTAACTGTCGCGCGATCTCGTCGCTTGCCATAAGGTTGGTTTCGAAAACGGTTTTTTCAAGGCTGTCCTCGCCGATATACTTGCCGGTGTTTACGTCGATAACGGTTAGCGCTTCCGTCTTATCTATTATAATATACGCACCGCTTTCCAAATTGACCTTTTTACGAAGCATTCCGTCAACTTCGCCGTCAAGTCCGTAGTCCGTGAACAAATCACGCTTTTTGTCGTAGTATTTTACCTTTTCGACGATAGGTCCGCCACGCTTTATTGCCTCGTCCATTACGTCGCAGTAAAGCTTGTAGTCGGAAACGATTATCTCGCCTACGTCCGGCGTGTAAACGTCACGAAGCATTCTTTTTGCAAGGTTTCCGTCCTCGTATAAAAGTGCGGGGGCTTTGACTTCCTTGCTTTTGGAAAGAATTTCCGAATACACGTTTTCAAGGTACTTCGTTTCTTCTATAAAAAATTCCTTGTTTTCGACTTTTGCGACCGTGCGCATGATAAGCCCGCCTTGTTTGGGCTTTATTTCTTCGCCGATTTTCAAAAGTTCTTCCCTAAGGTTTTCGTCCTCTATCCGCCTTGAAACCACCACGAAGTCGTATTCAGGCATGTAAACGAGATCCCTTGCCGCAAAAGATATATGCGTCGTAAGCCTTACGCCCTTTGTTCCCGAAGTGTCTTTTACCACCTGAACGATAACTTCGTCCCCCTCTTTTACGTCGAGTTTTGTGGGAAGGCTAACGGCTTCTTCGAGCTGGGCTTTACTTACCAAACTTTCACCCGTATAAAGATATCCGTTTTTTTCAAGGCCGATATTGACAAACGCCACCTGCATTCCGGGAAGAACGTTTTCCACCCTGCCTTTAAACACACTGCCGACTATTACTTTTCCGTTTAACTTTTCGGTCTGGTATTCAAGAAGCTTTTTATCGTCGGAAAGTGCGGAAATCACGTTTCCGGCGTAACTGTCTATAAATATCCTTTTCATAGCGAAAACCGCTCCTCTACCTTCATGCCGGAGATATAGGCGTTTAGTTTTATTACGTCTTGAACCTCTCCACCGAAAAGCTTGGCGACGCTTTCACCGAAAACGTCGGGTCTAAGGGTGTAGTTTCCGAAAGAAAGTGTGGCTATAAGACCGTTATCGCACTTTTTTAAGCCTAAAATTCTTTCACGGACTTCCTTTTCTTCGCCGCGTTTATCTATAACTTTAAATTCTTGAGCGTTTAAAATTTCGTCTAAATCAAAGTCGTTTATGCCCGTAATCAAATACTCGGCACTGTCCATATCCGCTTGAAGATTAACTTTTTTTTGTGTGTTCACGGCGCACAGGCACTTAAACCCCGAAGGGCAAAACCTGTTAAAAAGTTCCGGGAAGTCTTTGGCGTCAAAGTTTGTTTCCACGGCAAAATATTCCGCTTGACTTTTAATGCCTACGCCGAGCGGCGCGGACATATACACAAGCATATGCGGATTATATCCCTTGGAATATTCCACGGGGATTTTAGCACGGATAAGTATTTTTTGTAGATGCCTTAAAGTATCTAAGTGGGAAATATATTCCGCACCGTCAACTTTACAATACCTTGCAACTAACATAATTGACACCTGAATTCTTTATTGATCCCGCAGCCTTTGCAACCTCTGAAACAACTTCCCGTAACCTTTTCCGAAACCGCCTTTTCAGCTTCCTTTTTAAGGTAACTTTTATCAACGAAAACGTTCACGAAATCCCACGGAAGAATTTCAGAAAAGTCGTGTTTACGGGTATATAGGTCGGGATTTACGTTGTTTTCTTCAAAAGCACGGCGCCAGATATCCGCACTGAAAAATTCCGACCAACTGTCAAGGTGTGCGCCTAATTTATATGCCGAAAGTATAACGGGCGAAAGCCGCCTGTCCCCACGTGCAAGCACGGCCTCTAAGCGTGAAAGGGCAAAATCGTTCCAACTTAAAGACACACCTTTGACGAAAAGTCTTTCCTTTAAAAGGGCTATTTTTTGCTTAAATTCCTCTTCGGAAATCTGTCTTTCCCATTGGAAAGGAGTAAAGGGTTTTGGTATAAAGGTGGAGCAACTTACGCTTACGCGGAGCTCTCTCGGCCGCTTCTTTTGCTTGGAATAAATTTCCCTTATTTTATAAACAATGTCCGCAATGCCGTTTAAATCCTCGTCGGTTTCGGTGGGAAGCCCCATCATAAAGTACAGTTTTATTGAGGTATAACCCTGCTCGAAAGCGGCGGTTGCGCAGCGTTCTATCTGCTCTTCGGTAACGTCCTTATTTATAACGTCACGAAGTCTTTGCGTGCCCGCTTCCGGCGCAAAAGTAAGGCTGTTTTTCTTGGATTCCGAAACAAACTCGCTGTCAAAGCTGTCTATTCTGAGCGAAGGAAGGGCAATTTTAGTGTCGGGAAGTGTCTCCTTTAGCTGTGAAAGTAAAGGTATAAGGCAGGGATAGTCCCCCGTCGAAAGGCTGTTTAAACTTAATTCGTCGTAGCCAGAACCTTCCACTATGGACTTTGCCTGCGCCGTAATGGTTTCGGGCTTTCTAAGTCTTATGGGGCGGTAAATATAGCCCGCTTGGCAAAACCTGCAACCACGTGGGCAACCACGCATTACTTCAACCACCGCACGGTCGAAAACCGCTTCGATATTTCCGACCGGTTGGATTGCCGGAAATTTCGCCGTGTCAAGGTTATCTATTACCGCTTTTTTTACTTCGGTTATTCCCGAAAACCCCTCTATAAGCCCGTTATCTCCATATTTTACTTCCATCATAGACGGAACGTAAACCCCTTGAATCTTGCTTGCTTTTTCAAGATATTCCGCTTTTGAAGAACAGGTTAGTCTAAGCCTCGCAAGTTTGTCGTTTATGGCTTCGCCGTCGCCCAATATGAACAGATCGATAAAATCCGACATAGGTTCCGGATTGCAGGTACAAGGTCCGCCCGCCTCTATTACGGGATAGTCCTCTCCACGCTCCTTTCTTAAAAGGGGTATTCCCGCCAAATCAAGCATATAAAGCACGGTGGTGTAACAAAGTTCGAACCCCATGGAAAAGCCTATTCCGTCGAAATCTTTGAGCGGGCGTTTGGAATTAAGTCCGTAAAGAGGCAAACCGTTTTCCTTTAAAAGTTTGCCGAAGTCATCCCACGGGGCAAAACAGCGGTCCACGAAAACGCCGTCGACGTCCGCCATGACCTTTTCCACTATTCTTATGCCGAGGTTGGACATCGCCACTTCATACACGTCCGGAAAGCAAAGACAATAGTTATATTTTTTGAATTCCTTACCGCCGGAGCCATACTCTCCGCCTATATATCTTGCGGGTTTTTCCGCTTTTTTGAGCAAATCTTCTATTCTCATAAATTTTATTTTAACACATTAAGTTTTATTTTGCAATAATTTACCGGATATTAGCCTGCCTTTTTTGGTGATGGCAAGCTTTTAAAGCCGCCGCTTATACAGTAAAATTTCGGTAACCGTTGACAAGTGCGGTATATCGGAGTATAATTAGGTATATAACCGCAAACGGAGGAATATCATGGTTGATTTCGGAAACGATTGGAACGATGTTTTAAATGATCTTATAAACGGCGAAAACTACCGAAAAATCAGAGAATTTTTAAAGACCGAATACTTTACCCGTGAAATTTACCCGCCTATGCAGGAGATTTTTAACGCCTTTAAGCTTACGCCATATTCGGAAGTTAAAGCGGTGATTTTAGGGCAGGATCCCTACCACGAACCGGGTGAAGCACACGGCCTTTGCTTTTCGGTAAGACAAGGGGTGAAAATGCCGCCCTCGCTTGCCAATATCTACAAGGAAATGAAAGATGATATAGGCGTAGACAACGGCAATAAAACCGACCTTACACCGTGGGCAAAACAGGGCGTACTGCTGCTTAATACCACGTTAACCGTTAGGCGCGGGCAAGCGAACTCCCATAAAAACTGCGGCTGGACGGAGTTTACCGATGAAGTCATAAAAATACTAAACACCCGTGAAAAGCCTTTGGTGTTTATACTTTGGGGGCAGAACGCAAGAAGCAAAAAAGCCTTTATCGATACCACAAGACATAAAGTTCTTGAAAGCGCGCACCCCTCCCCCCTATCTGCGTTCAACGGATTTTTCGGTTGCCGCCATTTTTCAAAAACCAACGACTTTTTGACAAAAACAAACCAAACGCCTATAAATTGGCAACTTTAAATTTTAAAAACCCATCGGCTAAGCCGATGGGTTGATTTTTTGTGAAAAGTGGGGCTATAAGCCTGTTTTTGCAACGTTTTAGTGCGGGATATCCGTCTTTTTCCACCTGAAGTTACCACGTACACCCGTAACGTCGCAGTAGTATATAAAGGTATCGGGTAGTTCCTTTATAATGTTCGTAAGTTCGCCGAGTTGCCTTATGTTTATTATAGTAATAACCAAAAAGCGGTCCTCGTCGGTGTACATGCCTTTGCAGCCAATGACCGTAGCGCCGTGTTTTAATTTAAATAAAATCTTTTCCTTTAAGCGATCGGGATCTTTTGTGACAATTTTAACTTCTATGGCGTTTCGACTGTCCTTTAAAACGAAACCTATGCTTTTTTCAAGCACGAAAGTTTCGATTATCGATAAAAGTATGCAAGTAAGATCCTGGTTATAAACAAAGTAGGAAAGAAAGATTATAAAATAGCATATTACCGAAATGCACTTTTCTATATCCACGTGTGGTTTTTTGGACTGAATCATGCAAGCTATAATATCGATGCCGCCTGTGGAACTTCCTATTTTTATCATAAGACCGGTTCTTACGCCCAAAATTATGCCCGAAAAAATAGCGGGAAGAATCCTGTCCGTTTCGGAAACGTAAACGTAGAAATCGATCTTTTCGAAAAGAAAAACGAGGGCAGATGATATAATGGTAAATATCACGGTATAAACGACGTACTTTTTGTTTAACTTGAAAAAGGCCCAGATAAGAAGCGGCAAGTTACAAAGAGCCATATATACGCCTGCGTTTATTCCCGTAAGCTCCTGCAGCATTGCGGAAATTCCGTCCACACCGCTTGGCGCAAACTTTGCGGGATACACGAAAACGTGAAGCCCCAAAGCAGACAAAACAGCGGCAAGTATTACGAGCGAGGCTTCTAAAACAGCGGTAAATTTTTTCTTGGTAGTGTGCGTTTCCATACCCTTACGATCCGAAAATAAATTACTATTATGATAAAACATTTTTACTTAATATTCAACCCTTTTAACGGTGATTTTAAGTAATAAATTTTTTTATTTTTTCGGCCTTTGTTTACGCCTGTTTTTTGTAAACGACCTTGCCTGCCCTTATGGTTAGCAAAACTTCGAAATTGCTGTCTAAAACGGTAAAGTCCGCGCGCTTACCGACGGCTATTGAACCCGTTTTGTCGTAAATGCCAAGGTTTTTGGCAGGGTTTTGGGTTGCAAAATCTATTGCGTCCGTAAACGGAACGCCGTTTTTGACAAGGTTAGATACGGCAACGTTCATTTTTAGGACGCTTCCCGCCAAGGCTCCGTTTTCAAGCCTTGCTTCGCCGTCCTTTACTATTACCTTTTGCCCGCCGAGTTCCGACAACCCGTCCGGCATCTGTTTTGCACGCATTGCGTCGGTTATAAGTGTAACTTTATCGTGTGGCTTGGACTTTATCAAAAGTTTTATTGCGGGAACGGAAACGTGAACGGTATCGCAAATTACCTCGCAGTTGAGTTCGTCATATAAAAGGGCGGAACCCACCGTTCCAATATCTCTGTGATGAAGTGGGGACTGTGCATTATAGGTATGTGTAACGTTTGAAGCACCGCTTAAAATTGCCTTTTCAATATCACAACGTTTTGCCGCTGTATGACCGAAAGATGCTATAACGCCCTTACTTTTAAGGTGCGCTATAAATTCCTGTGCGCCTTCGGTTTCGGGGGCCACGGTTACGATTTTTATGGCGTTGCCGCTTGCCTCGTTATATTCGTCAAACTCCCGGCAATTTGGATTTACCACGTATTCGGGAGGCTGTGCACCTACGAATTTTGGTGATATGTACGGACCTTCGAGGTGTACGCCCAAAACTTCCGCACCCGTATCCTTGTTTAGCGCCATATATTCTTTAACGTTTTTTAAAGCCTTGGTAATATTTTCCTTGCTCTGCGTCATAGTGGTAGCCAAAAACGCCACCGTGCCTTCGGAAGGAAGTGCGTTTGCCATGGTCTCTAAGGCGGCAATAGTGCCGTCCATGGTATCTGCGCCCATAGCTCCGTGAATATGCTCGTCGATAAAGCCCGGAACCACAACGCAGCCTTCCGGCAAATCGAAACAGTCACAGTCGATATTTCCTATTTTTGTAATAACGCCGTCGGAAAAACCGACGTCGGTTTTTATTACGCCTTTATTTTCAACGTAAACGTTCGCATTTTTAAATCCTTTCATAATTATAAATCTCCGATATTTTATTGGGTAAAAACCCTGATAACAGGCTTAGGCGTAACTATTGTCATCACTAACTTTTTTAAAGGCGTCTTTTTGCCTTTAAATTTGTTAAGCCTGTTTGCCGTACATCGAGTACGCCTGCGCAGTCTTGCCTCTTTAAAGACGAAAAATACGTTCTTTAAAAATGCGAAGCAATTTTAACGGATAAAACGCAAAGAGAAAGGCGGAAAGTCGAACGAAATCGTACTTGCCGTACTATGAGAGAGACTTTGCGACTTTATCGCAACGTTTTGCCGCTAAAATAGTCAGCGGTGGCAACAGTTACGCCTACACTTTTATTATCTTTTTACAATTTTCATTTCAAATTCGTTGGTATGCTTTTTTGTTACCAAATTATAAACGTCGTTTGCGTAAACGTCTTTTAAAAAGCAAAGTTTTTGGGTTCCCGTAAGATTGTCGGCGTCGGACTTTCTTGTAATAAGTTTGTTTTTTCCGCCGGAAAACGCAGACAGAAGGTGCATTTTGTCGCTTGCAATAGCCAAAACTTTCAGATACAGATTGCTTTTAAGACATTTTTGTGTGAATTCTTTTGTAATGCCGAGCATATTTGCCGTAACGATACGCCTGAGCCTTGCACGGGTGTAGCGGCGTGTTTCGAGTTTTGCGATAAATTCCTCCATATCCCCACATACGGGCGCTAGCGCCTTTAGTCGGTTTTCAAGCCCCTCGGTGCAATCTAAAGTTTCCCTTATCTGCCGTTTTTCCGAGCGCAAAACGCCGTAAAGCATAAGATCGTCAAAGGAAAGCAAACGTTCGGGAAGATCCCCGTAAACGCATGACGGAAGGTAATTTTTGGTCTTTTTCCGTTTGCCGTCGGCAATTAAGGCCCGCACGGCAAGGGCGGAACAACAGTCGCCGTCGAGCTCGGTGCCGTTGTAATCGGTGTTTCTTAAAATAGGCTGTATCGAGGTTTTTGAACCGTTTTTAATAAGCGCCTTGCAATACTCTATTCCAAGCACCCCGTTTGGCTTTGTCAAAAGCGAAAAATCGCAATCGGGATAGGTTTCTTTATAGGCTTCGAATCTTGCTGCGGCGTACGGTAAACCTTGACTAAGTTTAATTTTTAACGCCTTTTTCAGTTCTGCTGTTTCGGTAAGAAGCAGCGAACTTATTTTTAAAAAGTCCTCCTTCGTGCCCGTTTCCGTGCCGAAAAATAAGGTTTTATCCCCTTTAAGCGAGTCTAAAAGTTTAATTGCGCCGCCGGCAAAAATTTCCGCAGGGGCAACCGAAAACACGGTGGGAAGTTCGAAAACAACGTCCGCGCCGTTTAGGATTGCGTGGCGGGCACGTGTGTACTTGTCAAGTATTGCCGCCTCCCCACGCTGACAAAAATTACCGCTCATGATAACGGCAACGGCGTCGGGAGAGTTTTCCCGCATTTTATCAAGATGAATTTTGTGTCCGTTGTGGAAGGGGTTGTATTCGCACACGGCAACAGATAACCTGAGTGATTTCATAACCTTTACCCTAAAAGCGGAAAATTTTAAAGTTTTTTCTTTACTTTATCGGCTTATTATAGTATAATCAAAGGTGCGGTGAAAGTGGCGGAATTTTTATCGTAAGTTTTTACTACTTACTATCATATGTAAATTCCGTTTGACAGGTAACCGCAGTACTACACGTAAAGTGTAAACCATTTCTTAAAAAATTTCAAGGATTTTTAATTGAAAGGAGAATTTTATGACCAAAGTTGTTGAAAGCATTATTGAAAGAGCGGCTCTTCTTCACAAAAACATCGTACTTCCCGAAGGCGAAGATAAAAGGGTTATTACCGCTGCGCAAGAAATCGTAAAACAGGGCTTTGCCGACGTTACCGTACTTGGAAGTATGGAAGAAATTAAGGCGAATAACCCCGAAGCAAATCTTGACGGCATAACCATAATCGATCCCGTAAATTACGAGAAAACCGACCTATACGCGCAGATTTTGTTTGATGCAAGAAAAGGAAAGATCAATAAAAAGACGGGCAATCCCGAATTTTCTACCGTAGAAGACGCTAAAGCTGCCATATTAAAAGATTACACGATGTACGGCGCGCTTATGCTTAAAAACGACGACGTAGACGGCATGGTTTCCGGCGCTTGCCACTCCACGGCAAACACCCTTCGCCCGGGTCTTCAGGTAATAAAGACCGCTCCCGGCGAAAAAATCGTTTCCGCTTACTTTTTGATGATCGCACCCCCACAAGGCAACAAATACTGCGAGGACGGTTGCTATATCTACGCAGACAGCGGCTTAAACCAAAACCCCACTTCCGAAGAGCTTGCTTATATCGCACTTTCTTCGGCTAAATCCGCCAAGGCCATTGCGGGAATTGAACCGAGAATCGCTTTCATTTCTCACTCCTCTAAAGGTTCCGCAAGACACCAAGACGTAGACAAAGTTGTGGAAGCGGTTAAGATGTTTAAGGAAATCGCACCCGAATATAAAGCGGACGGCGAACTTCAGTTTGACGCGGCAATCGTACCCGACGTTGCAAAAACCAAAGCGCCCGACTCCCCTGTTGCGGGACACGCCAACATTTTAATTTTCCCCGACCTTGACGCAGGTAACTCCAACTACAAAAACACCGAAAGATTGGGCGGATTCCAGGCAGTAGGTCCGTTGTGCCAGGGCTTTGCTAAGCCTATTAACGATTTATCCCGCGGTTGCCATGCGGAAGATATCGTTGTTGCGGTTGCAATAACTGCGCTTCAAACCCAAATTTAGTTCGATAACAGGCCTATAGGCCGACTTATTTAAAAAATCAATCATAAAAATAAAGGTAAAGGAATTTTAGCAGTAATGAAAATTTTAGTTATCAACGCAGGAAGTTCTTCCTTAAAATATCAACTTATCGATATGGAAACCGAAAAGGCTATCGCTAAAGGCGGTTGCGAAAGAATAGGACTTGACGGTTCCTTTTTGAAACACTCCGGAAGCAAGACGGTTACAATCGAATCCCCTATGTCCAATCACGAAGCTGCAATCAAATTAGTGCTTGACGCGCTCGTTTCTAAAGAATACGGCGTTATTTCCGACATGAAGGAAATCGACGCTGTAGGCCACAGAATAGTCCATAGCGGTGAAGATTTTAACAAATCCGTTCTTTTGACCGACGAAGTTATAGAGATCTGCAAAAACAACACAGAGCTTGCTCCCCTTCACCAGCCGGCTAACCTTACGGGTATTTCCGCTTGCAAAAAGGTTATGCCAGAAGGCACGCCTATGGTAGCGGTATTCGATACGGCCTTCCACTCCACCATGCCGGAAAAGGCTTACGTGTACGGAATCCCTTACGAAGATTATAAAAACTACAAAATCCGTCGTTACGGTTTCCACGGTTCAAGCCACCGTTTCGTTTCCGAAGAAGCGGCAAAATATCTCTGCGTAGACGGTAAAAATCTTAAAATCGTTACCTGCCATTTAGGAAACGGCTCATCAATTTCCGCAATCGACGGTGGTAAATCGGTTGACACAAGCATGAGCTTCACCCCGCTTGGCGGCGTTCCTATGGGAACAAGGTCCGGCGATTTAGATCCCGCTATCGTGGAATTTTTGTGCAAAAAGCACGGCTTTGACGCCGCAGAGTGCGTTAACTATCTTAACAAAAAGTCGGGCGTTGCGGGGCTTTCCGGTGTATCGAGCGACTTCAGAGATTTAAGTGCCGCCGCAAAAGAAGGAAACCACCGTGCCGAACTTGCGCTTGAAGTGTTTACTTATTCCTGCAAAAAGTACGTCGGCGCTTACGCTGCGGCTATGGGCGGAATTGATTGCCTCGTCTTTACCGCAGGCATCGGCGAACACGACGCTTTCGTAAGAGCAAAGGTATCTGAAGGTCTTGAATTTATGGGAGTTAAAATCGACGAAGCCAAAAACAAAGATCTTCACGACGGAATAAACGATATTACTGCCGAGGGCGGCAAAGTTAAAGTGCTTGTTATCCCCACGAATGAAGAACT
Source organism: uncultured Clostridia bacterium (assembly GCA_958419945.1). Taxonomy (GTDB): domain Bacteria; phylum Bacillota; class Clostridia; order Christensenellales; family Borkfalkiaceae; genus UBA4636. The sequence continues at coordinate 31,374 of CATZIC010000012.1, forward strand.
CGTTATCGCAAGGGATACCATGGCAATCGTTAATAATCTCAAATAATTTCCAGGCGTAACTGCCTTATTTTGCCAAAACCGATACCGTAAATGCGTTTTGCACTTAAAAAACGCGGATTTTTTGCGGTATCGGGTGGCAATAATGGGATAATTAGATTTATATCCGCTAAAATCGTTTGACAAAGCGAAGTATTTATTATATAATATCAAGGCTATTTATGATTATAGACGTTTCTAAACTACGTTTAAAGGGTAAAGACGAGGAATCTTTCACGTTTTCTTATCTCCCGAACCAATCCCTTTTGTCCATACCGTCTGCGGAATTTTCCGCCCCCGCTACTATTGACGCTCTCGTTGAGGTCTACCCTGACGAGGTTTACGTATCGGGAACTTTAACCTACGAAATCACTGCGCCTTGCTCGAGGTGCTTAAAGGTTTCTAAAGTTACAAAAGCGGTTAAGTTTGACGAAAGATTTTTGCCGGACAATAGGGCCGAGGAGGAAGAGGATTCCGCACTCGTTTACAGTCGCGACAAAATAGATCTTACTCCGTTTATAAACGAACTTATTTTGACGGACTTACCGCTTAGCCTTTTGTGCAAAGAGGATTGCAAAGGCCTTTGTCCCGTTTGCGGGCAGGACTTAAACACCGGCGACTGCGGTCATCATATAGAATAAAGATTGAGAGGTATATATTATGGCAACACCAAAAAGCAAAATTTCCAAACAGAGAGGAAACACGAGATTCGCTTCCAACTATAAGGCTCATTCTGCTAACCTCGTAGAATGCCCTCAGTGCCACGAACTTAAGGCTTCACATCAGGTTTGCCCTAAATGCGGTTACTACAACGGCGTTCAGGTAAAGGCTACGGATAGCGAAAACAAGTAATCTATGCAAAAAGACGGCGTAAATAAGGACGATGCTTTGAAAAATTCCTCTAAACCTCAGGTGAAAAAGGTTACCAAAACCCAAGGCGCTAAAAAGACGGAGGAATTTAAAAAGGCCTATCGTCAGTTTTACGATGACGTTAAACTTTCCGACAGAGAGGATTGGTAACCCCTTCTTTAGTTTAACTTTTAGATGCAAATATTTTGCGTCTTTATGGAGGCGTAGCCCAGTTGGCTAGAGCGCCACGTTGACATCGTGGAGGTCAATGGTTCGAGCCCATCCGTCTCCACCAAAAAGAAGCGGCAATTATCGACAGATAGTTGCCGTTTTTTTGTACTCTTCGTTTTTCACTCTTCACTTTAATTGCCGTTTCCAGATAAAAAATAAAGGAGAAGAGAGAAAAGATAATTTACTTGGCAATAATATCTTTTTTATAGTCTATAAACAAACGTTAAGCGCACCAAAGGTTCTTTCGTGCGTTTTATACAATATTTTTTAAGTCTATGTGAAAGTTTAGTTATAAAATTACCAAACTAAACTAAATTCTTTTTTTAACTTGCAATTTCATATTTGGTACGCTATAATTGATTGCAAGATAAACAGTAATTTAGCGGAGAATAATAAGATTTTATGGCAGTTCAAAAGAAAACGAAGAAAATCATTATTGCTTCTATCGTGTTAGCATCGTTACTTTTAATCATATTTTTAGCAGCACCGTTTACGATAGGAACTATTCTTTACGATAGCCTTTTTAACGTTAGATATGAAACCAACGAATATTCGAAATATTACGTTGCCGATTTTGAAGGGCTTAAAGCCGACAGGCATGAATTTACTTCGTATAAAGGAACAAAACTTGTCGGATACCGCTATTATATGGATAGCACCAAGGCAAAAGGCGTTGTAGTGATTGCGCACGGCTTCGGCGGTGGCGGACATAACGTTTGCATGGACGTTGCTTATTATTTTACCAAACACGGATACGACGTATTTTCTTATGACGTTACGGGAAACGACGAAAGTGACGGTGAAGGAACTATAGGCTTTCCGCAAGGCGTGGCGGATTTAAACTCTGCGATTGACTATTTAAAAAAAATTGAAGAAGTAAAGGATTTACCTGTAATGTTGTTTGGACATAGTTGGGGAGGATATTCCGTATGTTCTGTGCTAAATTATCACCCCGAAGTTAAAGCGGTTGCCGCTATTTCGGGATTCAATCATTCGGGCGGACTTATAAAAGCGCAAGGACAACCGATGGTTGGTGAAATTATGGGCTTTTTGATGCCATATATCAACTCAATCGAGAAAGCCAAATGCGGTAAATATTCATCGGCAAATGCCCTCGACGGATTTGCTAACTCCAAGTGCGGCGTGTTGATTGCCCATAGCGGCGACGATCCGATTGTGCCGATTAAATGCGGTTATGACCTTTATTATAATCAATACGCAGACGACGAACGCTTTGAATTTATCCGTTATGAAGACAAAGGTCATTTCGATATTCTTTATTCCGAAGAACGCACGAATTATATGAAAAAATTCAACGAAGAATTTCAAAATTATTTTGGCGGACAAACTCCGACGCCCGAAGAGCATCTTGCCTATTACAAAGAACATCTTGACAGAAAAATCTATTGCAACGGATTGAACGCTGAACTATTTGATAGAATTCTAAATCTTTACAATTCTAACTTGTAAAACAAATTACAATTTGGCGTGAAAAATTAATGAAGGTTATTATCTAAATGGATAAATCTTTAATAGCCTATTGCGGCACATATTGCGGAGTGTGTGAATGGAAAGATAAAATCGGTTGCAAAGGTTGCAATGCAAATGCCGACAACGCACGAAAAGACCTTTTCGTGCGGCTTTTTCTATATTTTTATATGTCTTTGTGAAAGTTTAGTTAGATATTTTTAGAACTTACCTAAATTCTTGTAAAATTTATCAACTTATGATATTATAGTAAAAAACTTGTTCGAGAGGATTAAAAAATGATTTTAGCAAGCGGTTTTAAAGACGCTTTAATGAATTTTTTAACCAACGAGGGCTGGAATATCGTGCTATCGATAAGCATCCTTATTATTGCTTTCGTGGGAATAAAGATTCTTGCGTCGATTATAACCAAAATACTATTTAAAAGTAAAATAGACGGCTCTGCAATAGCGTTTTACATTGCAATACTCAAGGTCGTTTTGTGGATAATCGCTATTTTTGCGGTTGCGGGAGTTCTGAATATACCCACTTCTTCACTTGTTGTAGGGCTATCAAGCGTTGCGCTTGCAATTTCGCTTGCCCTTAAGGATTCCCTTTCAAACCTGGCAAACGGTATCCTTATTATTTATAATAAGCCCTTCCGCCGTGGCGACCATATAGAAATCGACGGTGTGGACGGCGTTATTAAAAACATAAAACTTTTTACAACCGAACTTTTAACCGCCGACAACAGAAGAATAACACTTCCTAACAGTAAAGTTATAAACGGCACTATAATAAACAACACGTCAATGCCGACAAGAAGGGTTTCACTTGACTTTGCGGTAAGTTACGATTCCGACGTAAGACTCGTTGAAAAGGTTTTAACTGAAACTTTCGAACAAAACCCGAAAGTCAACAAAAGCCCAAGCGTTTCGGTTTTTATGTGTAAGCACGGGGATTCCGCCCTTATGTTCAACGTAAAATGTTGGGTGGATACCGAGAACTATTGGGACGTATATAACGGCATGCCGGGAATGGTTTTCGACGCCTTTAAGAAAAACAATATCGAAATACCTTATAACAAACTTGACGTAAACTTTGTTGCGGAAACGGCTGAAAAAACGCAAAAGTCCGCCTATAAGCCCGTTATCACGTCAAACGAAGGAGGTACCGACAATGAATAAACGCAGTTACTTTTTTAAAGGCTTCTTATCGGTAATCGTTATTGCGCTGGTGTTCGCACTCGGGCTCCCTAACCTTTACGAGGCACGTGCCTTAACAAAGGACGGTGCAAGACAAGCGGTCCTAGATCCCTCAAGCCTTACCGCCGATTCCTTTACGATAACAAACACTTATAGTGCGGAACAAAACCTCGGTTATTACACCTTTACGCTTGGACTAAAAGACGGCAACACTTTGGACGAGGGCTATGAACTGTCTATGTTTTGGACCTTTGACGAGGACACTTTTAAGGCAAGCGAAGTCTTTCAAATGACCACTGATTCCGACCCCACAAAATCTCATTCTTTAAGCGTAGTTATAAACGTAATAAACAAAACGGACGGCATCAACGTAAAAACCGTGGAACTTCCTTTAAGTTATTATAAGGACGGAAAGGTTTTGGCAAATTACGAACCCGCCACTACGGAGCCGCAGAAAACGGGATTTTTAAAGATGTTTTACCTGCCGATAATTGCGCTCGTTCTTTTAATCATTTACTTAATTTATTTTAAAAAGCAAAGTTACACGGGCGGGCTTGACGTAACCATAGATAGACTTAGCGGTATCGTAAACATGGACGGACTTATAGCGGACGTTGTAAATAGCGATAAACTTACCGAGAAAAAGAAACTTGGCAAAATACGTCTTTTATACAAAACCGTTAAACTTGACCTTACAAACACCCTCAATATGCTAAAAACTTACACCCTTAGCGCAAGCGTAAATATCGACACCAAAAGCGCAGTGGAAAAAATCAACAGTGCGGTGGAATTTTTAGACAAAGATTACAAAAAAATGTCGTTAGAGGAACTTACAGCTACCCTTGACCAACTTTTTAAGGAACATTTAACCCCTGCTATCACGATTTGCAAATTGATAGTGGAAACAAATAATAAGTATCTCAAAAAGGTTCACAACGAACAAATATAAAATTGCAAACTACAAAAACACGGCCAAGCGTTTTGCTTAGCCGTGTTTTTCTCTATAAAAGTGGGGCTATAAGCCCGTTATTCCACTATTTACAAAGTTTTAATACAAGGTCTTTTAGTCCGTCTTTTGAAATTCCGCTTTCTTTTAAAAGTTCGTCGGGGTTAAAGTCGGAATGGAATTTTTTGGATACGCCAAGGTTTATAACCTTCATATCGTAAGTTCCGTAAAATGCGGAAATCCTTTGACCGAAGCCGCCGTCAACCTGCCCGTCCTCTGCGGTAATAACGTATTTGTGGTCTTTTAAAAGACCTTCTAAAAGTTCTTCGTCAACGCCGGACAAGAAGCGTGGGCTTATAACGGTAATATTTTTACCTGAAACCTTTAATTCTTCGCATGCTAGCATGGCAAATTTAAGTACCGGGCCCGTTGCGATAATAGCGACTTCGCTTCCCTTATTTACAAAACTATACTTTAAAACGCTGTAATCTGTTTGGTCTGCGTAGCCACGGCAATATAGCCTATTCGGCACACGAATTGCCACGGGGTGTGATTTTTGTGTTGTCGCATAGTCAAGCATCGCAAGATATTCTTCCGTGCAAGATGGGTCGAGATATATAAGGTTCGGAACGCTTGTGAAAAGTTGAATATCGCAGGTCCCCAGGTGGGTGTTGGAGGTAAACCCGTAAACGCCGGGTGAAAATACGAGTATGGTCGCCGGGTTGTCGTTAAGGCATAAATCGTGGGAAAGTTGGTCGTAAGTACGCTGCAAGAATGGTGCGTAAGTTCCGAAAACCGCCGTTCCGCCGTTTTTTGCCACACCGCTTGCCATAGCCATTGCGTTTTCCTCGGCAATGCCCACGTCAACGTATCTTCCAAGCCTGATAAGTTCCGCCCTTTCCTCGCCATAAAAGCCGAGGCTTACGGGGGTTGCGGCGTTCAGAATGATTGCCTTATCGTCTCTTTTTAAAAGGTCTATAAGGCTGTCGTGCACGGTCGTATCGGGTTCGGACTTATTTATCGGCGTGCCGTCTTCTACGTTGAAAGGTCCGCCTGCGTGCCAGGCTTCCCTGTCCTTTTCCGCATACCAAAGCCCTTTGCCTTTTATGGTGTGGATATGTAATACCACGGGGTGATCTATCCCCTTTACCGAACGGAATAATTCAACGAGTTTACAAACGTCGTGTCCGTCGTCTAAATACCTATAATCAAGCCCGAACGATTTGAAAATATTTTGCTCACAAAGACCGTTAGAATCACGAAGAGCTTTAAGATTTTTGTAAATACCGCCGTGGTTTTCCGCAATGCACTGATCGTTGTCGTTTACGATTATAATAAGGTTTTTATCGTATTCGCCTGCGTAATCTATAGCCTCCAAAGCCTCTCCGCCGGAAAGACTGCCGTCGCCTATAAGCGCAACGATATTTTCGTCGGTTCCGTTAAGGTCCCTGCCTTTGCAAAGCCCCAACGCCAAAGATACCGAGGTGGAAGTATGCCCGACAAGGAAGAAATCGTGTTCGCTCTCAGCGGGGTTTGTGTAGCCCGTAACGTCGGCAAAACAGTCGTCGTTTAAAAAGGCCTGTTTTCTGCCCGTCAAAATTTTGTGCGGGTAGCACTGGTGTGAAACGTCGAAAACGATTTTGTCTTTGGGGGAGTCGAAAACGTAGTGGTAAGCGACGGTAAGTTCCACCACGCCAAGATTGGGCCCCTTGTGTCCGCCAAACTTACTTATGCGGTTTATGACTGCCGACCTTACCTCGTTTGATAGCGTAGTAAGGTCAGAAGTGGCAAGTTTTTTAACGTCCAAAGGGGAATTTATTTTTTCTAAAAACATTCGGTACCTCCTAAAAAGTGGGGCTATAGGCAGGTTAATGGCAAATTTTGCCATTAACCTATAAATTTAATTTTGCAGTTGTTCCTTTTTGTACTGCAAAGTATAAAGCTTGTAATAATTGCCGTGAAGGGCTAAAAGTTGTTGGTGATTACCTTGTTCCAAAATCTTGCCGTGGGATAAAACTATGATGTTATCCGCGTGCTGAATGGTGGATAGTCTGTGCGCAACGATAAGCATAGTGCCTATCTTCATCAACTTTTCAAGGGAATTTTGTATTAAAATTTCCGTTTCGGTATCGATATTTGCGGTTGCCTCGTCCAAAATAAGCACTTCCGGCTTGTGAATTATGGTCCTTGCAAAGGAAAGAAGTTGACGCTGACCCGCGGAAAAGTTGTTTCCGCGCTCTCTTACGGGTTCGTCAAGTCCACCTTCCGTCCTTTCGATAAATTTATCGGCGTTTACGTACCTACAGGCAGCCATAATCTCTTCGTCCGAAACGCCTTCCGTGCGCAGCAAAATATTGCTTCTAATGGTGCCCGAAAACAGGAAAACGTCCTGTAGCATCTGCCCGAAATGC
>CATZIC010000013.1 GCA_958419945.1 uncultured Clostridia bacterium
TTGCCTCCACGTATAACGATTTACCTGTTAAGGGCTTACGTCATGGAGCGTTCAAGGAATCAAATATAAAACAAGTTATTATCCCTGACAGCGTAACAAACATAGGTCGTCTTGCGTTTAATGGTTGCACAAGCCTTACAAGTGTAACAATCGGTAACGGTGTAACAAGTATCGGTGAATGTGCGTTCGACGGTTGCGAAAGTCTAAAAAGTATAACAATTCCCGACAGCGTTACAGATATCGGTAATTGGGCTTTCGATGGTTGCGAAAGTCTAAAAAGCATAACAATCGGCAACGGTGTTAAAAGTATCGGCTGGGATGCGTTCTGTAATACGGCATACTATAATGACAATAATAATTGGAAAAACCAAGTATTATATATTGGCAATCATTTAATCAAAGCAAGAGAAACTTTTTCAGGTGATTATCAGATTAAAGCGGGTACGCTAACTATTGCTGTTGCTGCATTCTATGGATGTAGCGGACTTACAAGTATAATAATCCCCGATAGTATAACAAGTATCGGTAGTTCCTCGTTTTTTTGGTGCAAAGGACTTACAAGTGTAACTTTAGGTAATGGCGTAACAAATATAGGCTATGGTACGTTCAGTGATTGCACGGGACTTACGAGTATAACAATACCTGAAGCAGTAACCTCTATCGGTATTTCTGCGTTCCAAAATTGCGAAAGTCTAAAAAGTATAACAATACCTGAAACAGTAACCAGCATCGGTGAATACGCGTTCAATAATACGGCGTACAATAATGATAATAGCAATTGGGAAAACGACCTATTATATATCGGGAAACATTTAATCAGAGCAAAAACTACATTGTTGGGTGATTATCAAATTAAAGATGGTACGTTATCAATTGCCAATCGCGCGTTTTATCAATGCAGTGAACTTACAAGCATAACAATGCCTGAAACAGTAACGAATATCGGTGATAGTGCTTTTTATGACTGCACAGGACTAACAAGCATAACAATGCCCGAAACAGTAACGAATATCGGTAATTCTGCGTTTTACGGTTGCGAAAGTCTCACAACCGTTTACTATACCGGAACTATCGACCAATGGGCACAGATACATTTCAACTATTATGAGAGCAACCCGCTGTTTTACGCTGAAAATTTGTACATAAACAACCAATTGTTAACGGAAGCAAACATTACTACCGCCACAAAAATCAATGCTTATGCGTTCAGATTTTACAAAAAACTTACAGATGTAACAATCGGTAACGGTGTAACAAGTATCGGTGAAAGTGCTTTCGATTATTGCACAGGACTTGCAAGCGTAATAATCGATAACGGTGTAACAAGTATCGGTAATAATGCGTTTAGGGGTTGCGAAAGTCTTACAAGCATAACAATCCCGGGATCAGTTACCGATATCGGTGAAGATGCGTTTCATGAATGTTACAGGCTTACGAGTATAACGATTCCGGAAGAAGTAACACATATAGGCAGTTATGCGTTTTTTGGTTGCGATAGTCTTACAAGCGTCTACTACACCGGAACTATCGACCAATGGGTACAAATAAATTTCTATGATTATAAAAGCAACCCTTTGTGTCACGCTAAAAACTTGTACGTAAATAATCAACTGCTAACCGAGGCAAAAATAACTACTGCAACACAAATCAAAAATTTTGCGTTCTATGGTTACGGTAGGCTTACAAGTGTAATAATTCCGAAATTAGTAACAAACATCGGTGATTCCGCGTTCGAAGATTGCTACAGACTAAAAAGCCTAACAATCCCCGACAGTGTTAAGAGTATCGGTATTTCTGCCTTCGAAGGTTGTCAAGGGCTTACAATGGTAACAATCCCCGATAGTGTAAAGGACATTGCTAACAATGCGTTTTGGGATTGCAACGGACTTACAAGTATAACAATCGGTAGCACCGTAAAAAGTATCGGTAGTCGTGCTTTTGAAAGTTGTAACAGACTTACAAGTATTATAATTCCGAATGCCGTAAAAAGTATCGGTGAGCGTGCGTTTTATGATTGTGCAAGCCTTAAAAAAGTGTATTTTAAGGGCACGGAGGCGGAATGGAATGCCATAAATATAGATAATTTATACGGGAACAACGATAAGTTAACAACCGCTACGAGGTATTACTATTCCGAAAAGAAGCCAACGAAAGGCGGAAATTATTGGCATTATGACGCTGACGGAAAGGTCGTAGAGTGGTAACAGCCAAAAACAAAGTACAATATAAAACTATAAGGGGCTGCCGTAAATGCGACAGCCCCTTTCATTTTAAGCGGTAGAAAACCATACTTTTCTATAAAATGTGCGGAGATTTTCACCGATTGGAATTCTATAACATGTTATTAAATTTAGTACTTGCTAAATCTTTAAAGATATGTTATAATATACTTAATTATAGGCACAATCTTTAATATTTTGCCGCAAAAATCTTTTAAAATTTAAAGGGAAAATAAAAAAAAAAAAACTAATCACCTGCATTCTAGCTATCATGACGCTTGTTTGCGTTGCTATTGGCATTACCGGCTGCGGAATGGGTACCGGCAATACTATAGATGGCGTAGTGTATGTCGTATCACCGGACGGCACTTTTGCGGCAGTTGTAGACTATACCGGCACGCAAACAGAGGTTAGCATTGCTTCAACTTATAACAATTTGCCGGTATTAGGTATTTTACAAGACGCCTTTAAGGACTCGGAGATTGTATCCGTAATTATTCCGGACAGCTTAACGTATATAGGTAATTCTGCGTTCCAAAATTGCAGTAAGCTTACAAACATAGCCTTCCCCGAAAGCTTAACGTATATAGGTCATTCTGCATTCCAAAATTGTAGTCAACTTACAAGCATCAAAATTCCCGAAGAAGTAAAAACTATTGGTACCCGAGCCTTCAAAGATTGTGGCGAACTAAAAAGCGCAACTATCGGTAACGGTGTAACAGATATCGGCAGTTTTGCCTTCGAAAATTGCACAAAACTTACAAGCGTAGAAGTTCCGGAAAGCGTAACAAACATCGGCATGAATGCGTTTATCGGTTGCGCAGGACTAAAAAGCATAACCATTCCCGAAATAATAAGTATTGGCGCCAAAGCCTTTGCAGATTGTAGCGAACTAAAAAGCGTAACAATCGGTAACGATTTAACAGATATCGGAAGTGAAGTATTCTTAAATTGCAAAAAACTTACAAGCATAACTTGTCCTACTATTGCAATCCCTCGTATACCTAGACATATTCAAACGGTTGTTATAACATCGGGCGAAAGTATCGGTCAGGATGCGTTTAACTGCTCAAAACTAAAAAGCATAGAAATCCCTGACAGCGTAAAAAGTATCGGTCGGAGCGCCTTCAGGGATTGCACAAGTCTAATAAGCATAGAAATCCCTGACAGTGTAGAAAGTATCGGTTGGTACGCTTTCGAGAATTGTACAGGGCTAAAAAGTGTATCTATCGGTAACGGTCTAACCGTTATTGATGACAGTACGTTCTATAATTGCAGTAGTCTTGAAAGTGTTGTAATCCCTGACAGCGTAACGAGAATTGGAGGGCTGGCATTCTGTAATTGCACAGGACTAAAAAGCCTGTCTATCGGTCGCGGTGTGAAACAAATCGGTTGGTCCGCCCTCAAAAATTGTACCAATCTTACAAGTATAACAATACCCGAATCGGTAATGAGTATTGAAGGTGGCGCTTTCAGAGATTGTAGTAGTCTTACAAGCATAAATGTAGACGAAAATAATAAAAATTATAAATCTATTGACGGCAATCTTTATAGTTATGACGGCACGGAACTAATTAAATACGCCATCGGTAAAACGGAGTCTAGTTTTGTAATCCCCGAAGGAGTAACCGCTATCAGCAATAGTGCGTTTGAAAATTGCAGTAATCTTACAAGTATAACTATTCCCAAAGAAGTAACGGAACTTGGTGATTATACGTTCAAAGGTTGTAGTAGTCTTACAAGTATAACTATCCCCGAAGGAGTAGACGATATCGGCAGTAACGCGTTCAATGGTTGCAGTAGTCTTACAAGTATAACTATCCCCGAAGGGGTAACCATCATCCGCGATAGTGCGTTTGAAAATTGCAACAATCTAAAAAAAGTGTATTACAAAGGCTCCGCTTCGCTGTGGAACGATAGATTTTACCTGTTTGATGGGAATGGAAACAAGTGTTTAATTAATGCTACACGGTATTACTATTCCGAAACAAAGCCGACAGAAAGCGGAAATTATTGGCACTACGACTCCGACGGTAACGTTGTAGAGTGGTAACAATCCACTCTCAAAACTCCAAACTCCACACAAAAAAAGTGAGGCTATAAGCCGATTATCACAAAAAAGACAGCCTTATTCGGGCTGTCTTTTTTCATATACATTATTATAAATGTGTTTCACTCAACACTCCCCTACCCCCTAATTCTTAACTCCTGAACTCAAACGCCGCCGTCCGCAAAAGTGTGTGGGGTGGGCGGGAAAACGGAAGGTTAAAAGCGTTGAAAGTTTTGGGTGGGCTATATAAGTTTAGCGGCGGCGTTTTATTGCATTAACGGGCTTATAGCTCCACTTTTGAGAATTTTCCCGCTTGGGCTTCTGGATTGCCACGGCAATAAATTGCCTCGCAATGACGAAAAAATAATCCATATCCGCAACTCCGCACTCCACTTTTCAAACTCCACACTAAAAGTCGGCGTTTTATTCCCCGAAAAAATTTTTTATTTTTTTGTTAAAAACTATTGACAGAGGGTGCTGGCAGTGCTATAATACACTTGAACAGTTGAAAGACCGTTCAATTATATTAAGGAGTAAACGAATGTCGCCCGAAGAAAAGTTTAATGAGATAAAAAATAAAATGCCGGACGATAAGACCGTTTACGACCTTACTGAAGTTTTTAAAGTTTTCGGCGATCCTACGCGCGCTAAAATATTGTGCTGTTTAAACGTGCAATCCCTGTTTGTAGGCGAACTTGCGGAAATTCTTAATATGAGCCTTTCCGCAGTTTCCCATCAACTTAGGATTTTAAGGAACGCAAAACTCGTTAAAAGCGAAAAAATGGGGAAAGAGGTTTTGTATTCTCTTGACGACGACCACGTTATGTCTATCATAGAATTAACCTTAACCCACCTTGCCGAATAAAATATAAAAACGGGGTTTCCTGTTTTTTTATGGGGCATGATTGAACGGTTGTTCAATAAATCAATAATAAAAGTAAAAATGCGTTAACGCAAAAGGAGTTAAAAAATGAAAAAAATATATAATTTGGAAGAATTGGACTGTGCAAACTGCGCCGCTAAAATGGAAAGCGGAATTCAAAAGATAGACGGTGTAAAATTTGCTTCCGTCAATTTTATGACCCAGAAACTTACATTAGAAGCCGACGACGAAGTTTTCGACAAGGTATTAAAAGAAGCTGTAAAAGTCTGCAAAAAAATCGAGCCCGATTGCGAGATAATTATAAAATAGGCGTTTATTATGGCAAAGTATACGATGAGTAAAAAACTCAAAAAAAGGCTGTTGCGAATCGTTATCGCGCTATCACTTTTTTTGGCAATCTTTATTACCGACAAAATAGTAACGTTAGCAAGCCTGATTGGCGGAAGTTTCGGCTGGGTTTTGCCCTTTTTACTGTATCTTGCGGTCTACGTTATAATAGGTTACGACGTTATCATAAAGGCGGTAACTAACATTGCGCACGGACAGATTTTTGACGAAAACTTTTTAATGTGCGTGGCGACGTTGGGTGCGTTTGCGCTTGCAATATATCGCGGCGTTTCGGGCTTGGAGACCGAAGGATTTGACGAGGCCTGCGCAGTGCTACTTTTCTATCAGGTTGGGGAATTTTTCCAAAGTTACGCTACAGGAAAATCAAGAAAATCCATTACTTCCCTTATGGATATCCGCCCCGACTACGCAAACCTTCTTAAAGATGGCGAAGCCGTTACGGTATCCCCCGAAGAAGTAAGCGTTGGCGACGTGATAGTGGTAAACCCCGGTGAAAAGGTTCCGCTCGACGGCGTGATTGTAAAGGGCGAAACCACTTTGGACGTAAAGGCGCTTACGGGCGAATCGGTTCCCAAAGAGGCGGCTTTGGGTGAAGATGTTTTAAGCGGGTCCGTAAACCTTACCACGCAGATTCAAATACGTGTTACAAAGGTATTTTACGATTCCACGGTATCAAAAATTTTGGACCTTGTGGAAAACGCTTCCTCGCAAAAATCCAAATCCGAAAACTTTATCACGAAGTTTTCAAAAATCTACACCCCTGCGGTCTGCCTTGCAGCACTGCTTCTTGCAATAGTTCCCTCGCTAATTACCGGGGATTGGCAGACCTGGATATACCGCGCGCTCAGCTTTTTGGTTGTTTCCTGCCCCTGTGCACTGGTAATTTCCATTCCCCTTTCCTTCTTTGCAGGCCTTGGCTATGCGTCAAGGTTCGGCATACTGATTAAAGGTTCCAACTATCTTGAACTGCTTGGTAAAGCAAATATTTTCTACTTCGATAAGACGGGAACGCTCACTAAAGGCAGTTTTAAAGTAACGAAGGTTTATCCCCAAGAAAACGCAAAAGAGATTTTGCGCCTTGCCGCCATTGCGGAAAAGGATTCCAATCACCCGATTGCAAAATCCATCGTCGCGGAGTACGGCGATTCCATCGAGGAAGGCTACACCCTTACGAATATTGCGGGCGCAGGCATCTCGGCGGAACGTGGCGGGGACGTTATTTTGTGCGGTAACGCCAAACTTATGGATAAATTCGGCATTGCTTTCAACCCCGTAACCGACACAGGCACCATTGTTTACGTCGCACGAAACGGCGAATTTGTCGGTTCGATGGTCATTTCCGATCAGATAAAAGAAGAGGCGGAAGAGGTTATTTCTGCGCTTACCGCACTTAAAGCTAAAACCTTTATGCTTACGGGCGACAACGAAGCAATTGCTTCCGACGTTGCAGGAAAGCTTAAACTTACCGGATACAAGGCTTCACTCCTTCCACAAAACAAAGTGGAAGAGGTCGAAAATGCGCTCGCCGCAAAATCCCGTGGCGACGTTCTTTGCTTTGTCGGCGACGGTATAAACGACGCACCCGTTTTAATGCGTTCCGACGTCGGTATTGCTATGGGCGGCGTGGGAAGCGACGCGGCAATCGAGGCTTCTGACGTTGTGTTAATGCAGGATAACCTTAAAGGTATCCCCTTGGCAAAAAAGATTGCGGCAAAAACCATGCGCATTGTTTCGCAAAACATCGTGTTCTCTATTGCGGTTAAACTTATAATACTGCTTCTTTCCGCACTCGGTATTGCAAATATGTGGCTTGCCGTTTTCGGCGACGTCGGTGTTGCGGTTATAGCAATTTTGAACGCTATGCGTGTAAACTCTAAATATTGATTTCATATATTAAAAAGGACGGGTTTACGGTGTCTTTCATAGGGATTATTTAATCCCTTCGGATGGTGGCATAGCGAAAAGCTATGCCACTTTTCCGTTATTGGGATATTTGTGCTACTCTTGCGTGGGGTTTGGAATTGCTCCCACACAGTTGTATATGATTTCAACAGCTTGCCTACGCTTGCCGTTTACTTTCTCGGCTTGATGGACGATTACCTTTTCAATAAACTCTCTCACGACTTCGGGCGTAAGTTCAGTTATTTCGGTGTATCGCTTTACAAGCCGCATAAACTTTGTTACATTGTCTGCTTGCTCTTTTGCGGTTGAGAGTTCTTTTCGTAAACTCTTTATCCGTTCAGTCAAGGTTGCTTGCTCTTGCTCATATGATTTGCTCATCTTTACAAATCGTTCGTCCGTAAGATTACCGCAAACTTTGTCCTCGTACAAACTTTGAATAATATGGTCAAGTGCTTTTACTCGTTTCTCGGCTTCGTCGCATTCTTTCGTCTTTGCAGATAAGTCTTTGCGTATTTCTTTACTCTTGGCTGTTTGTAACATATCGACAAATTCTTTTTCATTTGCCTTTGCCATTCCAAATACACGCTGTAAGTCTTTAAGAACAATATGCTCTACGGCTTCCACCGTGATTTGATGTGATGTGCAAAGGCTTTTACTTTTCTTGCGATATGTAGAACAGTTAAAGTATTCTTTCTGTGTGGACTTTGAGCAACGGCATAGATACATTTTCTTTCCGCAATCCGCGCAATAGACTATTCCGGAAAATACACTCATTTCGCCCATATCTGTTTGTTTCCTTTTGGACTGTCTTATCCGCTGTACAGTTTCGTAGGTATCTTCATCAATCAACGCTTCATGCGTGTCTTTGAATATTACCCAATCTTCTCGCGGCAAGCGGATTTTCTTTTTGTTCTTGTACGATTTCTTCTTTGTAGTAAAGTTTACGGTATGCCCACAGTAATTCATATTTTCAAGAATATGTATGACTGCTTCGGTATTCCATATATTCGGGAATTCCATTTTAAGCGAAGTTGCAGGCAAGCCGCACTTACGGTTATGAATTGTAGGCGTATCTATTCCGCGTTCGGTGAGTATTCTTGCAATCTGCGTCGGCCCGTAGCCTTTCATACAGAGCGAGAATATTTCCTTTACGACCTTTGCGGCTTCTTCGTCCACTATCCATTGTTCTTTGTTGCTTTCGTCTTTCTTGTAGCCATACGGCGGACAGGTACACAAGTGTTTACCCGAATTGCCTTTTGCTTTGAATACAGCGCGGACTTTCTTGCTCGTGTCCTTTGCGTACCATTCGTTTATGATATTACGAAAAGGAGTAAAGTCGCTATCAGTTTCAAATTGATTGTCCACGCCGTCGTTGATTGCTATAAAGTGAACGTCGGCTTCGTTAAAGTAAACTTCGCTGTAATAGCCGACCTTCAAGTAATCTCTACCCAAGCGCGACATATCTTTTACGATAACGGTCTTTACGAGTCCTGCGTCCACGTCGCGTATCATTCGTTGGAAGTCGGGACGGTTAAAGTTCGTTCCCGAATATCCGTCGTCCACATAGAATTGCGGATTAGTCATCCCGTGTTCGCTCGCGTACTTGCTCAATATGGCTTTTTGATTTTTTATACTGTTGCTATCGCCCTGTGAATCGTCATCGCAACTTAATCGGCAATACAGAGCGGTAATATCACCTCCGTTATAATAAGTATTGTTATTGGTTACTGATAAATTGTTCATTCGGAATCTCCTCCCGAATACACCTTATCAAACAAGTCATTTAGTAAAATCTTTTTCAGTTTGTTATTTACGTTTTCCTTTGCGGTATCACTTTCGCGTATTACTACGGCGTACTCCGTACCGCAGAAGGAAGTAGTGTATTCAAATTGCTTTTTCTCCAATATTCCTTATTCGGACGATAACTCGGAATTACTCCGCGTCCTTATAGCTTTGAATACTATGTTCTCTTTTCATCGCATTTCCTCCCTTTTTACGAAAAGATTTAATAGTTATTCAGTTTTCTTTTTATCGATTTCCTCAAAACCGAAAAAATCGTCGTACCCATCCATTAGTTTACCTAACGACAGGTTGTGTTCGGCGGCATCGTCTAATAATGCTTTATATCCCGCCTCGATTAGCTGTACCTTTGTGTAGCCGTACTTTTTTAAAAACTCATTTATTTGTTCGGCTTTCTCTCTCGGTACACTCGTTCCCCAAACCATACATTTGGCTTTACGTTCTTCTCTGTGTCGTTCTTCGTAACGCTTGTCCTTAACCGATCTGTCTTTCTTTTCCATAAAAACCTCCGAAAATATATGCGTCGTATCTATACGATTTACTATATTATACTCACTATTGCAGAAAGAGTCAAGTGTTTTACGAATGTTAATACGACTTTGTATTCTAATCTGCTTTGCCGTAATTGTTCTTGCGTGGTGTAGGGGCATTTTGTTCTTGTTCCTTACGGATTTCTTCTTCGATTTCTTGCAAGCGATTTCTACCAAGCGGTGCAGGTTGTTCTCCGATAGGTAAGAAAGGTTGCAACACCGAAGTAGCACGGTAGAATACTCTTGCAAACGCTTCGGGTTCTTGCGTTCTGAAAAGCGATATAGCGCGCAACGCTTTATCGTGGTCGTTGTGTGTTTTCTTTTCCTTTTGGTAGGACTCGAATAGAAAACTATTGTCTTTCTTCAATCGTGTGTTTTCTTCGGTAAGACTTTTGTTTTCCACCGTGAGTGCAACGACCTGTGCTTTTAGACCGCTTTTGCCGTGAGCTATTTCGCCGTTCTTTGCTTGTTCCAATGCTGCCGAATAGTCCGCTTCCGAATCACGCTCTGCAACGATTTTATCTCGCTCGACTTTGGCGGTATGTATCTGTCCGATAGTTTCGTCAAAGTGTTCTTCGGCTTTTCTCACCGCTTGATTGATTTGCTGTAATTCAGACTGAGCAGTTTCCGTTATGTCTGCCGCTTCGGTACAAGCGTTCAATAAAATTTTCTTTGCTTTGTATTCGGCTGTGGACAAATGCTTTTTCGGGCTGCCTTCTCGACCACGTTCCAAGCCCCAACGCTTACCAACGGCCTCGTGAAAATCTGTTTGCAATTTCGTCAGTTCGGCACGGTTAAACAGGTCTTTACAGCAAAGCCTTCCGTTCCTTATAGGCATAAGATTTAAGTGCAAGTGCGGTGTCGTTTCATCCATGTGGACGACTGCGGATATGATATTTTCTTTCCCGTATTTGTCCGCAAAGTAACGTGTGCATTGAGCAAAGAAATCTTCTTGCTCTGCCGGCGTTAACCTTTTGAAAAACTCTCCGTCCGAGCCGATTACAAACGATGCCATAAGCACCGCATCCTTTCTCGGTTTTGTAGGTAAACTCAATTCGGCTATCCGCTTATTGATAAATTCAGTATAAGAACAGTATCTTGCAAAGGTATGGTAGTTGTCTTTTGTTCTTTCGCTGTCTATTTGCGGATTGCTCGCTTCATAGTTTTCATCTCTCTCGTTTTCCTTTTCCACAGGACAAATATCCGTCTTATGATACTTTTCCATATGGCATACTAAATAACTGATTTTATATTTCCTCCTTGTATTCCGTCTTTCACAGTGGACAAAAGCCTCGCAGAGCCCACACTTCGCTTGCGAAGTATAGTGGGCTATACTTTGTATCAAGTTTTCCTTTCCTTACAGTCAAGTCTTTCAAAGTTTTAGTCCACACGCGAACATTTACAGACCGTCCGCAAAGTCTTTTAATCGTCCATAATTACCACCTCCGAGCAACGAAAAACTCACGGCGGTTTGCCGTGAGTCAACAGTTGTTATTTAGTTTTTAGAGCGTAGAATTTTACCGCTCACTTATATACACTCCAAAACGCCCGATATATTCCAATACCGAAAAAATATTTTGAATTTTTTTATTTCGGATCTCCAAACAACTTTTTCAACTCGGCTTCAATATCTACGTCATCATCAAATATGAATACGTTATTTGCCCGTATAAAATCGTCCGTTCTTTTTTTGAGTATGGTCGCGACATATGGAACAAAGCGTTCTTCCATAAACTGTTCGCTTGTCATTTCAACGCGCTTCGCTCTTTTTTCTTGCTCGTCAATCAGTCTTTCATATACCGCTTGATTAGGATCGGGAGTTATCTTTTTGCGTCGTTCCATTTCCGTTACAAGGCAGTAGTAGAGCCATATAAATACGTCCGCTTGCTCGTCTAACTTCTGATAGTAAAATATCTTTCGGAAGATAAGCGGAAGTTCGTTTATTCGTTCTAAATTATCTTCATCAGGGTTGTATTCGTAAAGATAAAGTAAGCGATAAGAATAACGGTAATACTCTCGAAAAGAGTAAAAGTAGATAAGTAATTCCTCGTGCATTCTCTCGCCGATAAGGTGATTAAATGTTTCTAATATTACGTCCACGTCTTTCGGCATCTTATGAGAATAAATAAACTTTTTCCACGCAATCTCGAACTCTATTTCTTTTTTCGTACGACTTCCGTCACTGAGTCGTTCGCTTTCGATTAAATCTAATAGTCGTTCCAAGAGCTTTGATACATAGCTTTGCGTCTTACCGATTTTCTTTGCAATATGCTTTTGCCCAACACCCGCTTCGTAAAGTTTGACAATTACTCTGTCCGATTTCGATAGAGTAGAAAGTAACGCTTGCTTATCCAATTCTTCTATGATGTCGTTTTCATAGTTTAGCGTTTTCTTATCCGCTACACATTCCCAAGCGTTTGTTTCTCTGTCGTCCTCGTCGATTTCGCCACGTTGACGGTAATATCTTTCCACGTCCAAATAACGCCTATCGTGCTTATGATTGTTGTTATGTTCTTTCTTGTCCCGTTTCGTAAGCTGGGCATACACTACGGGCGTTACCTTTACGGGAATTATATAATAATCCCGATTGCGGTAATACGTTCCGCCGAGCGGTTCTTCAACGGAAATGTAATAGTATGTAACAAGACCGTCCGCATTCGGTTTGCGCTTCGGATTGTTAAGACTGCGACTGCTTAACATTCCGTATTCGATATTCGGTTGTGCCTTGTTGTAATAGTACTTCATATTGCCATTATAACATAATAATGTTGACATCATATGTCAACATTATTAAAAAATTTTAACATTTTATATCCGTACTTGCCGCAAGTTCTGTTTGAGTTTCGTAATCGGCAATGCGCTCTTTTAATCTTGTAAGTGTAGCCGAAAGTGCCTGACTGCCTAAAACCATTCTTAAAGGCGCGGGATCTTTATCAACGCTTTCAATTATTCTCAGTGCCATTAAAGCGGGATCGCCCGGTGCAAGTCCGTTTGCAGGATTGAGCATATTCAGAAAGCCGTGAACGTGTTCGTATTCGGGTGTAAGATTAGCCACCTTTGCGCTTCCGTATCGGAACTCCGTTCTTGCCCCGCCCGGCTCAACAATCGTTACGCCGATATTATATTTTGCGACTTCCTGCGCGACCGACTCGCAAAAGCCCTCTATACCGAATTTTGTTGCATGGTACATAGAGTTTGCGGCGTAAGCCACCTGTCCGCCGTAAGACGAAATCTGAATAATTCTTCCGCCGCCCTGCTTGCGCATATAGGGCAATGAAGTCTTTATGAGCTGAATACTGCCCGTAAGGTTGGTTGCTATAATGTGGTCTATCTGCTCGTCGGAAAGTTCTTCTGCCGCACCGAATAACCCATAGCCCGCATTTGAAATAACCACGTCTATTTTACCGTGTTTTTCAAAACTCTCATTTACCGTTTTTTGTAACGAAGCTACATTGGTTACGTCTAAAATTCTGCAATCGAACTTATCTCCGTACTGTTCGATAAATCCCCTAACTTTACCTGCGTCGCGCACAGTTCCAATAACCGTATCGCCCTTTGCCAAAAGCTGTTTTGTCAGTTCGTAACCAAATCCCGATGAAACTCCCGTTATTAACCATTTTCTCATAATCTTTACTCCTTAATAAACTAAACCGTTCAACCAAGCGGATACTTCGTTTTTTGCTTGTGTGCGGTTATTCTGTGCCGTTGCACCACGCATCGAAAGAGCTTCCAAAATCGTTGCGCCCGTGCATTTTGAATTGATAGTGTTTACCGTTCCTGAAAGTCCGCTTCCTTCATGAGTGCTGAACGGAATGACCGTTTTGCCGTTCCAATTCTGACTTTCCAAAAAAGTATATACAGGCATAGGCATATCGCCCCACCAAATAGGATAGCCAAGAAAAATTATGTCATAATCGGATATGTCCGTTGTCTGCAACAGAGTGGGCCTCTCGTTTGCATTCTTTTCTCTCTGCGCTTCTGCGGTACATTCGCTATATACTGCGGGATACGGCGTTGAACGCTGAATGTGGAATAAATCGCCGTGAGTTTCCTCTTGTATCATTTCGGCAATGATATGAGTATTTCCTTTTTCGATATAGCCGACGCTGTAATTTTCATCTGCTCGTGAGAAAAACGCAATCAAAATATTTGCTGTTACCTTTGCGGAATATTTCACTTCGACATCACGGTTTCCGTAGTTCCACATTGTTGCGCTTTTTTCGATAGCGTTCCATTGTTCTTCCGTGCCTTCGTAATTGATTTCGACAATAGTGCTGTCGGCAATAAAGAAATTTCCGATAGTAACAACCGACAAAGGAACAAACAGCGAAGTAATACCGTTTGCTTTTCGGAACGCTGCCTGCGCAATAGCAGTTACGCTTTCGGGAATAACGCTTTTGTTACTACCTCTTAAAAGCGTATTCGATGACTTTTCTATAAGGCAGTTCCCTTCACCCGAATAAACTGTGTTTGCCGTAGCCACAGATATACTGTCAAGCGATCCGCAGTTATTAAACGCCGAATCGCCTATTTCCGTAACACCTTGCGGAAGATATATCGCTTTGAGTGAGCCGTTACCTGAAAAAGCATTGCGCCCGATATTTGTAAGTTTACTTGCGCCGCTTATGTCTACCGTAACAAGTTCCGAGCGGTTATAAAAAGCGTTTAAGCCGATTGTTGTTACCGAATCGGGAATAGAAACGTAGGTAATATCACTCGTGTGTCGGCTGTAAGCAAATGCGCTCTCGCCGATTTCGGTTACGGGCAAGCCGTCGTGTTCGGCAGGAATAATAATTCTTTCTTCTTGTCCGTTTGCACCCGTAACAACGTAGCCCTCGCCTTTACGTTCAAAGGTAAGCGTTTCGGTAGGCGTTTGACTTTCCGACGATTGCCATTTCGCATATAACGTAATGTCAGAAGTTACTCTGTCTGTTGCAAATTTCCATTCCTCTGCATTATCGTCCGATGACTTATACCAACCGAAAAAAGAATAATTTTCCCTTGTAGGAACTTCGGGCGAACGTGCGGGATTACCTTCCAAAATACTTTGACTATCAACCGCACTTCCACCCATGCTGTCAAACGTTACTGTGTAGTAAGTTCCTGTCCCGTTATCAGGTGTCGAATTACCGTTATTACAACCTGTTAATACAAGCCCCAAACTCACTACGAATATTAGTATGATTGAGATAAACTTAAACCGTTTCATAATTCCTCCATAATTATTGTGCTGCTTCGTTTACACACCGCAAAGCATTGAGCGAACGCGGATAGCCGATATACGGCAGGCATTGAGATACTACTTTAATCAAAAATGCTTTATCGTTACCTATACGCATATTGGCTTTTGCGTGGGATATAAGTTGCGGCTCGCAACCGCCCTGCGCCGCAAGAAAACAAAAAGTAATCATTTCTCTTTGTTTATAGTCAAGTCCCGTGCGAGTGTAGTAATCTCCGAAACAGTTATCCGCAAGCCACTTGTTTATGTGCCTGACTTCCTCTGCACCTGATTGGGAAAAGCCGCGCATACTCTCGCCGAAAATATCTATCTGCGCTTGCTCGCCCTTTTCAAGACGGTTTTCCGTTGTGGTAGTTGCCTG
This sequence comes from uncultured Clostridia bacterium, assembly GCA_958419945.1. Taxonomy (GTDB): domain Bacteria; phylum Bacillota; class Clostridia; order Christensenellales; family Borkfalkiaceae; genus UBA4636. Next base: position 15,333 of record CATZIC010000013.1, read on the forward strand.
CCCTTCAAGCGGAAGTTTTACTCCGCGCTCAGTCAGGATTTCGTTAGTTGCTTTTAGGAACGGATAAACTCTACCTATACCGAGATAAGCAACCGATTGATAGCCGACTTCTTTTACCTCAATGGGCGACACACCGAAGTTTAACGCCGCACCGAGCATAACTTTGTATTCGTCGATTCCCTGACAGCCGATAAGCGTTGCGAGAATTGCGATAAATCTCGTCTTTTCGTCCAAGTTATCCTGATTTATTACTTCGTCAAAAGCAAAGTTATCAAAACGCTCAACAAATTCGGGATCGGTTTCCGAAAATTTAGATTTGTAACCCGGAAACATTTTTTCATGATAATCTTTTAAAAATTCACTGATTGACATAATAACATTGCTCCTAAATTATTTCTATAACCAAATTCCCGCTGTAATTTTCAAGAACGCTCAAATTGCTTGTTATTTTACCGATTGGCACGACGGGTACAACCGTTTGCGTTCTGCTTGCCTTATAAATCATTGCTATGCTCGGACCCGGTTGCCAATATGCAAGCGATCCGAGTTCGTAACTCATCTGCGGCGGCTCGTCTGCAAAATACGAAAAACTTTTGGGTAAGTCAAAAGCTCTTGCAAAATCTGGCGCAGGATGCCAAGTAGAAACTGTCAGCGGCAACATATCCGCAACCGCTCTCGCCGTTTTGTTATCGAACAGCACGGCATTAAGTGTCGTGTTTCCTGCCGTGATTGTGATTTCCGCATACACGGACGACGTGTTATAAAGTTCTCCGTTTACGGGAACGGTACTCCCTTGATATTCTCCATCCACAGTTCCGCCTCCGTTATTTGTCGTTCCGCTTCCGTAATCGTCCGTGCAAGCTGCAAATGTAAACATTGATACGACGAATAAAACGGCGCACAAGATAAATGCTATTCTTTTTCGCATATTACCTCCTATTGCTTTGACAGCGTTACCTTTAATTGCGTGGGCATAATTTTCAGTTCCGTTAAGTCGGACAATATCTTTCCGATTACCGCTACGCCCGAAGGTACGGCTTTACTTTCTCCTTCCGCATAAAAGAACGCAAGTGCATTGCCTTTGCCCCAATACACAAAATCTCCGACGTCGAAATACGTTTGATTTTCTTGCTTGTTTTCGGGTACGAAGGGCAACTCTTCTCCGCAGTATTCTCTGCCGCCGAATTCTTCCATTACCGTGCAAAGCGGTAATTTTTCAGCAATTTCTCGTGCAAGAGCCGTATCGTATAGACCTATTTCAATCTTTACTTCGCCAATACTCAAAATTGCTTTCGTCTTGATCTCTTTCACTTTACACCGCCTTGCCCATTTCAAAGGCTTGTTGCATTGCAGGCGTATCTTTGATTTTCCCTTTCTCGTAAACACCCGTGCCGTAAATCACACCGCGTTCGATTGCTCCGTTTACGCAATCAGCATATCCTCTGAAACATTCAAGCGTTCTTTCGCACGACTCGTTTTCTTCATCCGCACAAGTCACTATGTAGTAAAATTCTTTGTCCTTGACTTCAAGCCAACGTGCAACCGTTCTGTCAATCACGGCTTTGAGCTGTGCGTCTATCGAATAAAAGTAAACGGGACTCGCCAAAACGATAACGTCTGTGTCAATCATCTTTTGTAAAACCTCCGCCATATCGTCATCTATTACGCATTTGCCGTTAGATTTTTTGCAAAAGTAACAAGCCTTACAATAACCGATTTTCTTTTCCGCTACGTTGATTTTCTCAACGCTATGTCCGCTCTCTTCTGCACCGCGCATAAACTCGTCGCAGAGAATATCCGAATTGCCACCCTTTCGCGGGCTGCCCGATAATATCAAAACTTTTTTACTCATGATATTTCCTCCTTAATTCATAAATCCGTTGTTTCTTAAATAAGCGTCTATTGTGGCAGAGCTTGTTGCTCTTGCAAACAATCCATCGTGAACAGTAGGCGTACCTTGCAACGCCGCAGATTCACGTACAAATTCCATAGACGTATTAAACTGCGTTGTATTCATTGACGCCGATTGCGAAAACGGATAAATATCGATTCCCGTCAAATCATAATGTTCCAAGAACGTGCCGACAATCATCGGAGCAGTCCACCACCAAATCGGATAACCGATAAACACCGCATCATATTTGCTCATATCTATCGCATTATAAGTTGACTGTGCGATTTCGGGACGGGCGTTTTCCGCTTTTTCCACTTCGGGACGGTTATTCGGAATACTATAATTCAAATCTTGCGATGTATAGGGATCAGCCGCTTCGATTTTAACGATATCACCGCCAACCTGACTGTGAATATAATTTGCTACTCTTTCGGTATTACCGCTCTCCGCAGTAAAATATACGATCAAAATATTGCTTTCCGTCGGTTGTTCGGGCGTTTGGTTGGGTTTCGTAAAAACAATACCGAGTCCCGTTACCCACGTTACGATTTCCTGCTCTGCATCCTGAATATTGTTGCGCGAAATAGATAATCCGTCCCTAACAGTTGCATTCGGTTCTAATCTTCTTATCGTAGAAATCGTACTCGAAAATCCGCTACCGCCGTGCGTATTGAACGGAACAATCGTTTTACCCGAAAAATCATAAGCCTCGAAGAACGTGTACATAATCATCGGCATATCTCCCCACCAATTCGGATAGCCTACGAATACGGTATCATATTCGGATAAATCCACACTATCTTTGATTGCGGGACGTGCATTTTGTGCTTTTTCGTTGCTTGCGAGGTCTACAAGCGTTCTATGGTCGGTAGGATACGGAACTTCGGGTATAATGCGGAAAATATCTGCACCCGCCGTTTCCTGTATAACATACGCCATATATTGCGTATTTCCGAGTACAACCCCGTCAATGATTACGGTGCTGTTTGCTTCTTCGGTAGTCATATTGTTCGGATCTGTCGTTTCGGGCATAGAGAAATAAACGACAAGCGTATTTGTATTTTCATTGCCCGGTCTGTTATCCTGCGGCGGATTAAATGCACTCGGATCATTTGGCTGTTCGGGCGTCGTAGTTCCGCCGCTTGGATTATCGGGCTGTTCGGGAGTTACCGTTAAATCAAGGCTGTCAAGCCATGTTTCAATAGAACTATCCGATCCGCTCGAAAATCTTCTACCTTCTACTACGGTCGCTCCTTTTGCGTTGGTACGAACGTCCGCCGTACTTTCAGTGATGGCACTGCCGCCGCTCGTGCAAAACGTATAAATAGTTTTGCCGCTCACGTCATAATAATTTAGGAAAGACAGCACAGGCATAGGTGCGGTGTGCCACCAAATAGGAAAGCCGAGAATAATCGTATCATACTGTTCCATTACCTCGTCGGACAAATAAACTGCAAGTTCGGGACGTGCATTTGCGTCCTTCTCATCCTTTGCCACTTCCGTCGTGGGGGTGTAAGCATCGGGGTACGGTTCTTTACGCTCAATCTCGAAAATATCTGCGTCGGTCAGTTCTTGTATCTTTTCCGCTACATTTTTTGTAGTATTCGTTTTGGAAAAGTATGCTACGAGCGTTTTACTCGTCGGCGTAAACGATTCGTCAATATTTACATTCGACGGACGAGTGTAATCATTTGACGGGGGATTATCTCCGCCGTTGTTCCCATTGCAGGCAACAAGCGAGAGCATAAATACGAAGCAAAGGACTGTTGCAATAATAGATAAAAATCTTTTCATGATATTGACTCCTTACCAATTTTTCTTTTCTTTTTTGTGGTCGTTATTGTTCTTGCGTTCCTCGACCATTTTCACAAACCATTCAACCATATTCGGATCGTAGTGCGAGAAGAAAGAACTCTGCTTTTTATCAAGGCTTGCCATTATAGCCATATCTTCGTCGGAAAGTTCAAAATCGAACACGTCGAAGTTTTCTTGCATTCTTTCGATATGAACGGATTTTGGGATAACCACAATTCCACGTTGCAACTCCCACCGTAAAATTACCTGTGCTACTGTCTTATTGTATTTAGCGGCAATCTTCGCAATCGTTTCGTTCGTGAACAGTCCGCCCCTGCCTTCTCCGAACGGCGCCCATGCTTCGATTTGAACGCCATATTTCTTCATCCATTCCTGTGCTTCTATCTGCTGATTATGCGGATGCGTTTCCACTTGATTTACCATAGGCTTGATTTTTGCAAAACTGCAAATATCAACCATTCTGTCGGGATAAAAGTTAGATATTCCGATAGCCTTTAACCTGCCCTCTTCGTACAGCTCTTCCAAAGCACGCCACGCACCGTAATAATCCGCAAACGGTTGGTGTAACAGCATAAGATCGATGTAATCAGTTTTGAGCTTTCGTAATGATTCATAAACAGATTTCTTGGTTTCCCCATATCCGTAATGTTCAATCCATACTTTACTTGTTAAGAAAATTTCTTCACGGGGTATTCCCGATTTCGCTATAGCGTTTCCAACCTCTTCTTCGTTAAAATAACTCTGTGCCGTATCGATATGTCGGTATCCCACCTTGAGAGCGTCAAGAACGCAACGCTCGCATTCTTCCTTGCTTACCTGATACACGCCGTAACCGAGTTGCGGCATTTTTACTCCGTTGGATAAAGTTATGTAATCCATACAAATACTCCTTTATTTATTGATATTTCTCTTTGCCCATTCTGCGACGGCTCTTTCGGACCTCGCCGCTTCCGCTCCGTGAACAGGCAAGCCTTTGCAAATTTCCGCACCCACGCAAATCCTTTTCAAATCGCGTTCACTGCTACCCATTCCGCTACCTTCGTTCGTACAGAACGGCACAATCTTTTTGCCTTTCAAATTACATTTTTCCAAAAGCGTGAACATTGCCATAGGCATCGTTCCCCACCAATTCGGATAACCTATAAAAATCACGTCGTAGTTTTCAATGTTTTCGGGATAGCCTTTGATTTCGGGACGGGCGTTTGCGCGTAGCTCTTTCTGTGCTTCGTCTATGCAAGCGTAATAATCTGCGGAATATTGTTTAACCGTTTCCACTTCGAACAAATCTCCGCCGACAGCCTTTTGAATAAACTCTGCAACAATTTCGGTGTTGCCTTTTTTCAAATCCTTAATGCTACCGTTCCAATAGTTCTGACCTTTCCTCGAATAGTACACAATCAAATTAGACATAACATGACCTCCTATATGCTGACTCTATTTTATTACTTTTTCGTAAGAGTATCAATCTCAATTTCTGCGCTTATTGATAAGCTGTACTTATGAATAAAAAATAGGCGTTCCATCTCGGAACGCCTATTTTTTATTCGGTAAACTTTTTTCGCAATAGATCTGCAAATTCTTCTATGTAATAGTTTGTATTCTTCTTTTTCCAAAAAGCACAATACGTTCTTACAATAGGAACGTTATCTGCCCGCCGCACTTCTTTCCTCACAAGCGAATCGCGCACATTGTTCTTAACGCTCTCAACTAATATATAACCTCTACCGCTCATCGCCATTAGGCGGGCTTCGTCCAAACTTTCGGCAAATATAAACTGTTTCCCTATACCGAGCGTATTTTCGTAAAAGTCCTGTTCGGTGCTTTCCCTGCTTTTGGTAGCCACTAAAATACACGGAAACTCATTAAGATCGGTTGTTGTAACTATTTCATTTTCCGCTATGGGGTGCGTTGCCGATACATCTATAAATGCAGGGCATTGATTAAGTATATAATTTTCGTATTCGTCCGAAAAAGCTCTGCGCTGATCATTAAGTGCAATGTGCGCTTTACCGTCTTTTAATGCGTGGTACAAATCTTCATGTGTACCTTTGAAAACTGTAACTATTACTTCGGGATAGATTTTTGAAAATTCGGTTATGGCTTCCGATAACTCCGTTCCGTCGTAACTTGCAAGATACCCGATATTCAAATGCAATTCGTCGTCCGAGCCGATACGGGTTGTTTCGCTCTTTATATTTTCTATATCGCGCAATATAGCCTTACCGCGCTTATAAAAGAACTCGCCCGCAGGTGTAACGGTAAATTTGCGCCCGTCGCGCTTTGTCAGCTTTACGCCGAGTTCTTCTTCCAATGCGGAAATTTGTTGCGATATAGCCGACTGAGAAATAAAGCATTGTTCGGCAGCTTCGGTAAAGCTGTTCGTTTCAACAATCGCTACAAAATATTTAATTTGCCGCAACAGCATAGCTGCACCTCTCGTAAGAATTAGTTTAATTATATCATATTTAAGGCTGAATTTCAAGCAAAAGAAAAAGGACTTGATAAAATATCAAATCCTTGTTCCTTTGACTTGCCCCATTTACGGTGTATTCATATAAAATTTAGTGTTTTTCCCAAATTCCCTATGAAATACACCCCTTGCCCGTCTTTTTTTGTTGCAATTTTTTAAAAAACGTCCAATGGAATTTGTGTGCGGCACAGCGAATTCTGTTACAATTCATTTTAGAATAAGGAACTTCCCTGTTAGTTGTAAATTATCTCTTTGAATAGATTGCGGATAGTTTTCACAAATTTAGTATATCATACGATATTTGAACAAAAATTAGCCAGTTTAGGCAAAAAGTGGCGATAACAGGCTTATAGGTCAACTTTTTTAGATTTTTAACATTTTTGACAAAATTGTGCTTTGATAAAGAAAAACAACTTTAACTTTCAAGAGTTAGGTCTATACCCTCTGAAAGCAGGGATTTAGTGGGGGGACAGTTCGAGTTATTTTCGGAAATCACCAAAACTGATATAAACGAATCAAATCTGCTTCTTTCTACCTTTTTACATAAAACTTAGCCCAAACAGAGCCTTTTAGGAATATACTAAATGAATAAATTTTCATTAGATAAATTTATCGGGCAGGCCTTTGTCAATGCAGTTGAATCGGCTTTTTTGCGTTTTTTTCTTAAAGCGGAACCGCAATTTTGAACGGTTCGATAACAGTATTATGCTAAATAGTAAGGTTTATAACGTTACCCGCCTAAAACCTCATAAAAAAGCGATAGCATAGTCCGCTATCACTTTCTCGTTTAATCTATATCGGCAAGCAATTATATCAATACAGCTTTTTTATCTCTATTGCAACTACGCCGTAAAGGGCTTCGTCCTCTTTAGTGTAATAAGCATACATATCGGAATACTTCGCCGCTTCCCCTTCCTTATAGCCTAAAACCCTATAATCGTAAGCCTTATATAAATCTTTAAAACAATCGAATCTTACCACCTTTAAAACTTCGGCTTCGATAGAGTTTTCGGTTCCGACTTCGGTAAAAACTATGCTGTCGCCAGCGTTTATTTTTTGCCGTTTTCGGTCATATAGGCGGATTTCTACGGTTTTTAAACCGCCGTCTATCATATAAAATGGATCTTTGTTTAACTTCATAAAATGGGTCATAAATAGCCTACTTTGCGGCAACGAAACTTGCCGGACTTTTTTTTACATTTTACCAAAAAGGAAGGGGCTTGTCAAAAAAAAATTTTGTAGTCAAACGCAATGCAATTAGTTTTGCTTTTTTCGGTTTTGTGCTATCATAATATAAAATGAAAGTTGACGTGAGGCAGTCTTATGAGCAGCAAGGCGGACAAAATCGAATTATTTGAATCAAAACCGATTCCTACGGCGGTAGCGCTTCTTTGCGTGCCGACGGTTTTGTCCTCGCTCGTAATGATAATTTATAACTTGGCTGACACATTTTTCGTCGGCGCGCTTAAAGACCCCATACAAAACGCAGGCGTAACCCTTGCGGCGCCGGTACTACTTGCATTTAACGCCATAACGAATCTTTTCGGCGTAGGAACTTCAAGCAAAATGAGTCGCGCGCTCGGACTAAAAGATTACGACACCGTGTATAAGTCGAGCGCTTTCGGCTTTTACTGCACGCTTATTTTGGGGCTTTTGTTTTCCACGCTCTGCACAGTCTGTAAAAATCCTTTATTAAATCTTCTAGGGGCCGATCAGACAACCGCCGCTGCCACCGGTGACTATCTTTTTTGGACGGTGTCCTTGGGAACAGTGCCTGCGGTGTTAAACGTAACGATTGCCTACTTCGTGCGGGCGGAAGGCTCGGCGCTACACGCAAGCATAGGCACTATGAGCGGCTGTCTTTTAAATATCATTTTGGACCCCATCTTCATTTTACCCTGGGGGCTTAACATGGGTGCGGCAGGCGCAGGGCTTGCGACCTTTATTTCAAACGTAGTGGCGTGCGCTTATTTCGGCATTTTGCTGTTTGTAAAACGCGGCAAAACCTTCGTATGCGTCGATCCACGCAAATTCACCTTTGACAAGCGGATTGCAAAAGATATTTTTATAGTGGGAATCCCCGCGTCCATACAAAACCTTTTAAACGTAACGGGTATGACGATACTCAACAACTTTACGGCAGCGTTCAGAAATGCCGCAGCAACCGCCGCAATGGGGATTTCACACAAAATCGCGATGGTGCCGATGTACGTATCAAACGGACTTTCTCAAGGCATTATGCCGCTTATAAGCTACAACTTCGCGAGCGGTAACGTTCCGAGAATGAAAAAGACTTTAAAGTTTACGGTGGCAATTTCCATGTCGCTAATAACCATACTGTCGCTTGCTTTATTCCTGTTTTCCGCACCGATAACTTCCCTGTTTCTGAACGAACCCGAAGTTATAGGCTACGGCAAACAATTTTTGAGAGGGTACTCTTTAAGCCTGCCGTTTTTATGTTTCGACTTTATCGGCGTTGCTGTATTTCAGGCTTGCGGCATGGGCGGGAAGTCCCTTGTGTTTGCGATACTAAGGAAAATCGTGTTTGAAATTCCCGCACTGTTTATACTTAACAGACTATTCCCCCTTTACGGGCTTTCATACGCACAACTCGTGTCGGAAGTAATACTTGCCTTTGCCGCCCTTATGGTGCTTATTAAAACCTTTAAACGACTTGAAGCTAAGCCTTTAAGCACGGGCGAATTTAACCGATAACCCCACAAAAACATCCGATAACGGACTTATAGCCCCACTTTCAATACTAAGGAGATTTATTTTATGAAAGAAAAACTTCACACCGGCGAACTGTATTATCCTTGCAGCGATGAAATTATGAACGAGCAATTATCCTGCTTGGAACGCTTGTACGATTACAACGCTACCCACCCGAAGGAACAGGAAAAACGCAGTAAACTTTTAAAGGAAATGTTTGCGGAAATCGGTGAAAATTGTTATATAGAGCCGCCGCTACACTCAAACTTCGGCGGTGCACACGTACACTTTGGCAATAGCGTTTACGCAAATTTTAACCTTACCCTTGTGGATGACACCCATATTTACGTTGGGGATAACACTATGATAGGTCCTAACGTAACCTTAGCTTCCGCAGGGCATCCGATTTTGCCGACGCTTCGGGAAAAGGGTTATCAATACAATATGCCCATTCGTATAGGCAAAAACTGCTGGCTCGGCGCAGGCGTTATAGTACTTCCGGGCATAACCATTGGGGACAATACCGTTGTCGGCGCGGGAAGCGTTGTAACGAAGGACCTTCCGTCAAACGTGGTTGCGGTCGGAAACCCTTGTAAAGTCTTGCGTAATATCAGCGAAAAAGATAAAATTTACTACTTTAAAGACCGCAAAATCGATTGGGAAAACCTTTAATTTGTATTAAAAAAGCGGCGATAATAAATCAGGTGTCATACTCTGGGTCAAGACCCAGTTATGCGCACTTCGCACGCCTAAGCAAGAAAACTTGCTGTATGACACCAATTTGTCGACGGCGTAAATTTGTCCTTGCAAGCAAACAAATTTACTTCTTGAATCGGCTTATAGGCTGACTTTTTGTCTTGTACAAAAGTTTCAGCTAAGTCAAGCGGCGACAAATCAAATTTAAAATGACAGACCTTTAGTAATGTTTGGCTACAATATTTCACGGGAGGTAGTAATATGAACTATAAAATCACAAAAATGCCCACTTTCAAAGTTATCGGATTTGAAAGAACCTTTTCAAGCGAGACTTCTCAAAAGAAAATTCCCGCGTTTTGGGATGAGATATCCGCAAAGTACTTTAAAAACGTTTACAACGGCAACTCACCTGCGACCCCTTATGAAAAGGCGGTTATCGACAACTGCATCGGTGAATACGGTATCTGCATCGACGACTTGGATGGTGGAAACTTCAGATATCTGGTAGCCGGTAAATATGCCGGCGGAGAGGTTCCTGACGGCATGACTTTATACGAATTTCCTATGTGCGAATGGGCAGTATTCGATTGCGTTGGACCTATGCCCGACGCACTTCAGGCACTTACTAATAAAATCTTCGGAGAATGGCTGCCACAAAACAAAGAATACGAACTTTCCCTTAACGCCAGCGTGGAATGGTACGACGGTACAAGCGGTGAAACAACCGACGCCGGCTATCACAGCGCCGTTTGGATCCCTATTAAGAGAAAGTAATCCATTAACTTTAGCACGAACTAATTTTAAAGCACGTTGCGTTAAAATGAAGAGTAATTTTGCAATTTATAAACGAAAATATATTCACAATATATTTTTCGATATTGCTTCATTTCAGCCAAATTTCACCTTAAAAAACAAAAACAAGCGTAATTGATTCTTTTAGGGTAATTTTGGCATATCCCCGAAACAACTCGAACTGTCCCCGACTTATCCCCGATTTTCTGGGGGTATTCCTCTGACTTTTGAAAGTTCGCGGGGCTTTTCATTATCTCGATAAAATTTTTATAAAACTATCAAAAAGTGGCAAAAATCGGGCTATAAGCCCGTTTTCGCCACTTTTTACTTATTTTGACTGATCTTTGTTTAATTCATGAAATATATACTATTTTTATAAAAATTATCCACTATCTATTCGGTGGGGTAATTTACACTTTCAACTTAGTCTTTTGCCTCTTAAAAATCATATCGTATAGTGTTTGTTAATTTTTCTTTCCAATAATTCCCCTTTCCTTATTATAAAAATTTTTAATAAAAGTTTGCAAATCCGCTTGACTTTGTTTGCGGGTCGTACTAAAATAAAGATATTAGAACAAGCGTTATAGAACCATTGTTATAAATCGGAGGGAGTTATGCCGCCAAAAGCAAAGTTTACAAAAAGTGAAATAACCGCCGCCGCCCTTGAGCTGGTAAGAACGGAAGGTTTTGAAAGCCTTACTGCAAGGGCGCTCGGCAAAAAACTCGGCAGTTCTTCATGCCCTATCTTTACCGTATTCGAAAATATGGAAGAAGTTCAGCGTGGAGCAATAAAAGCCGCAAAACAGATTTACAAAAGTTACGTTGAAAAAGAGCTTAGCGAGGATATTGCCTTTAAAGGGGTCGGCACACAATATATTATGTTTGCAATAAACGAGCCGAAACTTTTCCAACTTCTTTTCATGAGCGAAAACAAAGAAAAACCGGTCGTTGACAACGTGCTTCCGCTAATCGAGGAAAGTTACGATAAAATTCTCGCCTCAATTACAGGCGCTTACGGGCTGACCGTTTCGGACGCGGAAAAACTATACAAGCACTTGTGGGTTTACACGCACGGCATCGCGGCACTGTGCGCTACGAAAACCTGCCTGTTTACCGCAGAGGAAATCAGCAATATGCTGACGGAAGTGTTTATAAGTCTTTTAAAAATGATTAAAGGTGCAAAATGATTGAAGTAAAGTCGCTTGATAAATTTTACGGAAGCGGTGAAAGCCGTTTTCAGGTGTTAAATAACGTAACCCTCACCGTTTCTGACGGAGATTTTGCCGTCATTTTGGGGGCATCGGGCTCAGGAAAGTCCACCCTTTTAAATGTTATTTCGGGGCTTGAACGTCCGGATGGCGGGCAAGTTTTATACGACAGCGAGGATATAACCTTGCTTTCCGACTCAAAACTTACGGAGTTTCGCAAACAAACGGTCGGTTTTGTCTTTCAGCAGTATTACCTTCTTCCCAATATGAACGTTCAAAAAAACGTCAAAATGGGTGCCGATCTTGTCGGCAACAAAGACTTTAAAGAGGTTATAGAGGCGGTCGGGCTAAAGGATAAACTTTTGAAATATCCCAGCGAACTTTCCGGCGGCGAACAGCAGCGTGTTTCGGTTGCGAGAGCGCTTGCCAAAAAGCCCAAGGTTCTGTTTTTAGACGAACCTACGGGCGCGCTTGACGAAAGTACGGGAAGGCAGGTTCTCGACTATATTTGCAGGCTTCAGAAAGAGTACGGTTTTACCATGGTTATGGTTACGCACAACGCTAACATTGCGGAAATGGCAAACACGGTTATCAAAATGAACAGCGGAAAAATTCAGGAAGTTACCAAAAACCAAACCCGTAAATCCGCTTACGAGATCGGGTGGTGAAGTTATGATCGTCGGAATAAAAGACGCAGCAAAACTTTTTGCGATTACAATCGTTATATGTTGCGCCGCTTTCGTGTGCAATCTGTTTTTAAATTACAACGCCGACATCGCAGGCATAAAAGATGAAATCACCACGCCGCAAGCGCTTGTCGTTTATGATGCGCAGGTCGCAACGGGCAAAGTGGTATCCGCCGTATCGGGTGGCTGTTTGGTTTTAACCACCGTTGTAATGCTGATATTTTACGTTAAACTGTATATAGACAGTCACCAAAAGGAACTCGGAATTTTAAAGTCGCTTGGGTATTCAAACCTGAAAGTAAGCGTCCACTTTTGGGTCTTCGGATTAAGCGTACTGCTTGGCTCGCTTTTGGGCTTTGCAGGCGCAACCGCATATATGCCAACTTTTTATAAAGTTCAGAACCGCGAAGGTTTTTTGCCTGAAATTTTGCCCAAGTTTCACCCCGAGATTACTATTTGCTTGTTAATTCTTCCTGCCCTGTTTTTCATGCTTTTGGCGATTTTTTACGCATTTATAAAGCTGAAAAGCCCCGTTATAGGGCTTCTTAAAGAAATGCAACCCGTAAAAACCAAAAAGGTCAAAACGTCGGCAAAAGATTTTCCGTTTTTAAAGGAATTAAAATCGATTACCCTTAAAAGCCATAAGATTTTGGTCTTTTTTATCGGTTTTTCCGCATTTTGCTTTTCGTCGATGACGCAAATGTCGATGTCTATGAACGATTTATCAAGCGAAACTTTCGCCTGGATGATAATTTCCATAGGCCTTGTTTTGGCAATTACCACACTTTTAATGTCCCTAACGAGCGTGATTAAGGCAAACACAAAAACCATTGCAATGATGAAAGTTTTCGGATATTCCGAACAAGAGTGCGCCCGTTCCATTCTCGGCGGTTATCGGCCTGCCTCTTACGTCGGCTTTGTTATCGGCACCCTTTATCAGTACGGATTGTTAAGAATTATGGTGGACGTAATTTTTGCCGACTACGAAAACATGCCGACCTATAATTTTGATTTTAAAGCTTTGGCAATTTCCCTCGTAGTTTTTATTATTGCCTATGAAATTATTACCTTCGTGTATTCAAGAAAAATCGGCAAACAGTCCATTAAAAGCGTAATGCTGTCTTAAACGCTGTTTTATAACTTGTCGTTTTACGCAAAAAACACCCGATAACGGGCTTATAGGCGGACTTTTGAAAAAATTGCGGGGCCGGGTGTATTTAGAAAACAAACAAAAAACATTACAGTAAAAGAGCGGAGGAACCCATTCCCCCGCTCTTTTACTATACTTACGCAAAGCGCTTATTTGTTTTTCCTTTATGGTAAACCTTTTCAAAGTTTTATAATACGTATTAATAATCTTTAGGAAATTTGCCTTCATCGGAAATCCACATAACGTTTCCGCTCAAACTACATCCGCCTACAAACCCTGCCGCAGCAGACGGACTTGAAAAAAGAATATCTTCGGTTATACAATATTCGGAATTAATTTTGTTTTCATATTGTTTTCTCGCCTTAATTGTGAATCCTTGTGCGCTTTTGCTTACTGTTGAGTTGATTTGACTTCCTTTTAACAATACAAAGCCTTCGCTTGTCAAAACACCATTTGCATTAAATTTTCCCTTATAGTGAAAGGTAGGCTCAACCTTGTTTTTCCGTTCTTTATCCGCCGATGATTTTAATATAGGTTCAAAAACACTATGTCCTAGAACACCTATTATCATTTGTGCATAATTTATGTACTCCTCTAATTCGCTCTCCTTCTCTTCGGTAACATTACCTTGATTTGGTTCATTTCCATTGTGAATATCATATCGCTTGGCTTTTCTTGCTAAATCCGTAAATTTGTTCTCGAGGTAGCTGATTTCGGTTGGTCCGAAAGAATTATTTTGCGTTGTTAACACTATGGCTTCATTCCAATCGTTCCAATATTTTTCCTTGCTATTCCTCTTATGTTCCTGCAAACGACAAAGCAAGCCTTCTCCGTTTTTGCGAACAACTGCCTGCCCGATATAAATTGAGTTACTATCGGTTTCGGCGTTCTTTCCAAGGAGAAAATATATGCCCGTTTGTTTTAAATGCTTAACAATATCGCCATTGCCCTCTTTACAATCTTCTATCATTGTTCTTGGGATTTTATAAACAATGCCCGTCCAATTTTGCAGCGTGCATTTGATGCGCTTAGTAGGATCTCCGTCTATTAAAAATACTTGTATTGTTTTTCCTTTTGTCATATTTATCACTCCTTATCCGCAAATAAGTACTTCCTTGATTTTGTCGAGTTTTTTGCATTTGCCAGCAATTCCGCCGCCCATTTAGTTTATTATTTATCCTCTTCTTTAGCCGTCTTTTCAGTTATAAAAGCCTTTAATTCTTCAAGGGGCAAGGGCTTTGCGAAATAGTACCCCTGGCAGTAGGTCGCACCGTAGCCCTTTAAAAATTCAAAGGTTTCACGGTCCTCTATACCTTCCGTGCAAGAGTGGTAACCAAGTCGCCTTGACGCTTCCAAAATAGCCTTTACAAAGGCTTGATTCGGCTCACGGGAACGGATATCGGTTATAAACGTCTTGTCAAGTTTAATTTCGTCCACGGGAAGATTTAGAAGCATACTGAGCGACGAAAAACCGGTACCCACGTCGTCTAACGCCACGCGAATGCCGAAACTATGGAAGAATTCAATCTGAACTTTCAAAAAGTCAAAATCAAGTTCGCGGCAACGCTCGGTAAGTTCCAGACAAAGTTGCTTGGGCGGGAATCCGCTTTCCCTAAGCGCCTCAAGCACCATGGTTTTAAAACGTTCGTCCTCGAGCTGAAGAACGGTAATGTTAACGTTTACGATAAAATTCGGCAGGATTTCAAGCATTTTAGAAGCGTCGGAAAGCGCTTTCTGAAGGATCCAACGTCCCACCTGATAGAAGCAAGGGTCGTTTTCAAGCCAAGGCACGAACTGCCCCGGTGATACTCTTCCGAACTTCTCGTCCTGCCACCTGATAAGAGCTTCCGCCCCGATAACCTTCTCGTCATCCGTTCGGAGAATAGGTTGATATTCCAAATAAAAGCCACTTCTTTGGGACACCGCATCTTGGTGGATAGCAGCCAATAAATCAAAGTTTTCCTCTTCTCCTTCCTGCGCGGGGTCGTCGAAGAACACAAGCCTTCCGTTGCTTTCCTGCTCCGAGCGTTCGAGGGCAAGCGTAAGGTTGTTACGGACGGCAGCAACGCCACCGGTAAAGCGGTTATCTTTAATGAACGCCCCGCCTGCTATCTTAAGGGGGATCGCTATGTCGTTTGCGGTAATTTCATGGCTGACGGCATTTTTCAAAGTCTTGAAAAAGTTGGAAACTTCGTTTGCTCCAGTCTTTGGCAAGAACAGCGAGAACTTATCCGAGCCCGTACTGAAAACGCGGCCTTTTTTGCTTAAAAGGCGTTTCAAAATTCCGGAAAACTGTTGCAATATAAGATTTCCGTTCTTGTAACCGTACACAATATTGATACGGCTGAAGTTGAGAATCCCCACCGTAAGGAAGCAACCCTGCGTGCCGTCCCGAATCACGCCTTCGATATACGGAACGAAAGCCTGCTCGTTATGAAGCCCGGTAGCCGAATCGATACTTTCGGCGGTTCCGTGATTTATAATCGTTGCGGCGAAAAGATCGGGTTCGCCGTTTTTACCCTTTATAATTGTGCCACGGCAACTGCAGATTACGTATTCGCCACGCTTGTTGCGCACACGGTATTCCATATCGTGCACCTTTTTTACGCCGCTAAAAACGTCGCTTATGTCCGCCCAATAATCGGAACGGTCGTCGGGGTGAATGTATTCCATCCAAATGGTTGCGCTGTCGAAAATGAATTCGTCGGGAAGTCCGAAATATTCAACTGCCGATTTGGACCATCTAGAAACGTTTGTGGAAACGTTACATAACGTAAGATAGTTTCTGTCAACCGTTGCGGCAAAAACGTCGAAAATGCGGTCGGTTAAACCTACCAAATTCATATTTTGACCGTCGTTTGACAAAAACGCCGCCGCCCGCTTCATGTCCGCCTTGTTTTTGTACATTAGATAGTCCGCCATTCTGAGCACGCTGCGAAGGGTTTCGTATTCTTCGCCGGACGCAGCATAGCCGATAGCCACCCCCATTTTGTACGGAAGATTTTCGGAAGCGGCGTTGCAGTCCGCCTGAACTTGATCGGTTTCACTCTGCACGTCTTTTTCCTCTGCCCCACGGTAAACCGCCAAAAATTCGTCACCGCCCATGCGGTAGATGTTTTCCGCACCACGGAAATCGTTCATTAAAATTTGAGCAATACGGCCGATACAGGCGTCCCCTTCCATATGTCCGAACTCGTCGTTTATACCTTTAAGGTTGTTTATATCGCAAAAAACCAGCCAAAATTTGATATTACGGTTTTTGGCATAGTCCTCTTCCATCTGCCTGATATCTATTTCGTAACTGTTACGGCTTTTTACGCCCGTAAGCGCATCGGTTAAAAGTTTTTGTTTGAATACGACCGCAGGATTTTCAAGCGAGAAGAAAAACCCTACCATTACTATCGTACAAGCGCCGCCAGTCATTAAAAGTTCGGGCACCAAAATCTGAATACATTCCGCCGCCACCAACACCGTCAGCATAGGAATCAACGCCATACGAACGTGCGAAGGCAATTTTTTGTGGTTCAAAATAAGAATTACCGCACTGCCGATAAAAAACAGCATGGCAACGCCGTAACCTACGAACGCCGCAGGACCTAAACTGTATTTGGTTCCGTCGCCTTGAAGATAAACAATGGGCAGAACCGGCAAAAGCACCAAATAAAGCGCTACTACGCAGTAACTGCAGATTCTTACAGGTCTATGCACACGCTTGCCGTATGACAAAGCGATTACGTTGCAGAAAAATTCGTGCGAAAACAAAATCGCAAACAAATAGAAAATTACGTGGGCAGAATAATTTAGCCACCCCGGAACCGTGTCGGTATTGTTGACCGTAATTACCGTTACGATATCGAAAACAACGTGCCCGATTGCGTAAACAAGCATTCTTTGAAAACTGCCACGATCCTTTCCCATCTTGTAAAAGTGGCCGTTGATACAGAGAAAGAGAAGAATTATAAGGCAGACTATCTCTTCACGCACAATCAGCAATGGATACATATCGACACCTCCCGCAAAGTTCCTTTTTTGCGTGCAATAATCGTCTTTTGTATGCTATTTAAAAACACTATTACACTAATATAATCTATATACTCGTTAAATGTATATAATGCTTATATGTATTATTTTAACAGAGAATTTTCAAAATTCAATACGTATTGCAAAAAATTTTCTAAATAATACAAAAAAACTTGGCGGGCGGCGTTTATTTCGTACAATAAAAACAAAACGATAATTTCAGGGCAAGTTTTTAGCCGAAATCGTCGTCTTGTTTTTGTTTTTATTTGTTGAAGTAATGCAAGAAGCTATTGCCCACTCTGCTTCCTTTTATTTAATTCGTAATCATAAATGGCTAAAATTTTCGAATTTTCTTTGGTAAAAAATGTTAAAGAAAAACCCATCGCTTTCGCAATAGGTCCTTGTCCCAAGGTTAAAGTGCCCCTATTTTTTTAACGCAAAAAAAATAATAATTTTCAGCGATTTATCCCGAATTTCGCAAGAAATTCGGGATTTTTTCATTTTATTTGGCAAATGCCTATTGAAATTATTGGCGTTTCATGTTACAATAAAAATAGGTTGCTTTTTGAGCAATGTACGGTCTTTGGCTTTTGGGAAAAATCGATTGAATTAACAGCAAACTTCCATGACCACCGTATATAGATTAAAGCAAATCAATGTTACATAATTAGGAGGATGAAATGTTTTACGGAAAGGATAAACCCATTGTAATATGGGGATGGCAAGAACAACTTATTAAAAAAGCAATGGACGCTTACACCGATCGCACGGGTGAAACGCTAAGTTGCACTGTGGAGGATATACCATATTCGGAATTGCCCGAAATATTCGGATACCAACATGAATGTTTGTATCCCAACATCATGTTGGTGCACGACCAGGAAATTAAAAAATACATAAAATTATACCCAGACGCATTTAAGAGTTTAACTATTACGGAAGAAGAACTTCCAGGTACACTACCGTGCGCGCCGGAAGACGGGTGCGCGACGCTATACACCCGCTTATTTACGGCTTCAAAAGTTGCGAATATTTCCTCGTTTGACAGCGAAGTATTTGCAGTGCCCGTAAGTTGCGAACCGGTTGCACTGTTTTACAATAAATCTTATGCCGAAGAAATGAACTTTTCTTTAACCGAAGAACCAACTTGGGAAGAGTTGACCGAAATAGCAAGTCGTCTTAAAGAAGAAAACAAATTCTTAATGCCATTCAACACAAAGCTACTGCAGACTATGATGCAGTCGACGGGTAGACTTTTTTACGATTCGGCAAAAAATATCGAAAAGGGCGATACGCACGAAGTTTTGGAACTTTTAGAATCATTTTTGAAAAACGGATACCTGTATGACAGTGAAACGCAGGATAGTTCCGAAATGTATGCAAAACTTTGCCAAAACGAAATTTTCTGCATTATAGGTTCAACGTATGAATTTTCCAAGATAAAAGAATACATGCTCAGTATGGGAATGGGCTTCGAGTGGGGTGTTTGCAAGCTCCCCAAAAATGGCTCTGCACTGCAATATAACGTAGATTTGGGCGGATATTCCTGGATGATTTGCAACAAAGGAACTAACGAAGAAAACTTTTACGTTTATGACTTTCTTATAAATGCTTTCGCAAACGCCACTGAATCTATAAAAGGCGAGTCATACGAACCTTATAGGCATATGGCTGAAGAACTTAATATGATTCCCGCCGACACTACCTTCCATGACAACCTATCCCTAATTGACAACAACGATTATTTCGGGGAAACAAAGGTTTTGCATTACTTGTCTACCCTGCTTTCTGATATACCGGAAATATACTACGGAGAGTATTGGTTGGATATACATCGATTAATGAAAGACAAATTATTGGAAGTAGCAAGTAATCCAGGTTATACACTTGCAGATGCAGAACTGGCAATCGGAGAATATTGTATATTGTTAGACAGCGGTGCGGAAGAACCGTACGAACCGGAGGATCCGAAAGTTCCCGGTACACCCGACAAACCGGATAACCCTGATAACCCTGATCCCGATAACCCGAATGATCCCGAAGTTCCCGAAGAGAATACCACAACTTATGTTAAAAATTACAACGTGGGACAGATACAACTCGATCTACCTAAACCCACCTACTTTCACACACTGCCTCTTTTTAGTTTCGGGGATTTTCACGGTTCGGTAGGTTTATCACTCGTTTTTAACTACGCAATGAAAGCCGAAAACAGTAATCCGTTTAATATGGCGGCAGGCTATAAACTTAATTTACAAAAAAGGCTTATCTTAACTTCAGGTACACCAACAGACTTTCAAGAAGAAAACGGTAAGATTACAAATTTAACAAAATATGATACACGTTATACTTTCGATGACGATACGCAAAGAATATTAAGGCGCACAGGTGCAGGTCATGAATTGGAAAATTCCGACTTCAGCACAGAAACCTACGATGAGAACGGCAGAATATTAAATGTACACGATAAATACAACACATTGGTTTTGTCGTATGATTATGATGCTGACGGAAAACTTACCTCAATTACATATAGACAAACAAAAACCATAACGATTAATCACGATCAGTCAAATCGTATCAGTTCAATTAGTTATGGCGGAAAAAGTATTAATTTCATTTACACGCAAACGGGTATTAATGTAAACCATTATTCCGGCGTTACCATAACTTTGACTTCCACGGGAATAAACTTCAGCGCAATTGCAAGTGCTACCGAAGGCGGTACAAATGTTAACTACTCGACAAAGATTGAACAAGAAGAGAACATTAAACTGTGTGTTTCAAACCTTGTAAACAGCACAGATATCAACAAAGTTGAGTATATATTCCCCGAAGAAATTAACTATAGCCAAAAGTACTGTCGGGTGGATATAGTAAATAAGACTGGAGTAAAAACAAGAGTACAATTTGAAAATGACAACCCGAGTTACACTTATGAGCTTATAAACGCCAGTGGCAGCTCCGCTGATGATATATCTTTTTCAAATAATTTAGTAAAAGGTTCCGAAAATGACAATTACAAAGGCACTGTAACGATAGATAAGAAAGATATAAAAGCAAAGCTATTGCAAGATACCGGTTATAGAATGATATATCATACAGATCACTATGTTGAGTGGAAATATACTTTCTCTACTGATGAGGAACTTTATGGTGAATTTATTCTATCTGGCTGGCTGTTTCCTCAAATTCGGTTAAATGGTCAATTCGAAATTTTGGTTCATTATGTTAAAAAAGGACACGTAGTAGGACCAGATAAAACCGTTGATATAAAATACACTATTGACAATTTAGTACGAGACACTTGGAATTTTTTTGCTATTAAAGTGTATATGGCAAATCCGTATGAAGTTACAGCCTCATTTACAAGCATGGAGACTTCGCTGAATACTCGTGATTTCAGAATTACCTTTGAAAACGGTAATACACACGGAAGAGATTATAGAGACCTCCGTGCTGACAAATACGAACTGATTAGAGAATATAAAAACGGAGAAAAAGACGAAGTTATAGATCAAAAGGAGCTATGTTTCTTTGTCGATAATAATAGCGTTACCGATCCTATAACTCTTAACGATATTTTAAAGTATAAAAGAAACCAAGTATATAACAAACATACAAACGAGGTTTATTATAACGATTGCAAAGGCATTATGATTTGTAACGAAGTCTTTAAAGTTCAATACAGGGGCTCAAATGGAGAGA
This sequence comes from uncultured Clostridia bacterium, assembly GCA_958419945.1. Taxonomy (GTDB): domain Bacteria; phylum Bacillota; class Clostridia; order Christensenellales; family Borkfalkiaceae; genus UBA4636. Next base: position 36,484 of record CATZIC010000013.1, read on the forward strand.
CTACTCATGCAAACATTGATGAAGTTGCCGTCGGTAAAGTAAGTAAAAGGAACAATACAACATACATAACAAAATATAATTCATTTATACAGACAAACGGCTCGCCTTTTTTTGTTTGTGATTGCTTTGAGGGAGATATCAAGCGCCAATCCGTATTATACGACAATTACCTTGATGTTGTTCAAAACGCTATCGATGGCATAATAACAACCTACGATAGGGATGAAGGACTTATAACTACCGAAAACATATTAGGATTGTATAAGAAAAACACGTTGTATACGGATTATTTTGAAACAGACCCAACAATTACCATAATCGACGAGTTTAATAAAATTACCGTCTATACCCTCGATCCCGTTTGGGGCGGCGTAAAATCCGTAACTTTGCCTGATGGCACCGTCGTTACAGATCATTACGACGGAGATATGTGCGCAATGCTTAAAAGGACCTTCGGTACCGACGGCCCGAGTATATCTTATACCTATTCCGGCGGTAACCTTACAGGCTTGCAGTCAGGCGGACTTAACTACGACTTCGCCTACACTAGGGGGGATATGACCGCAATAAAAAAATTCGGTGCAAATGTTGAAGAGCACGAATACACCGACTATGACACCAAAAGTTATTATCCCACAAAGGCTGAAAAGTTGTTCCAAAACACCGTAAACTACGATAAGTATGGCAGGGTTTCTTCCGTATCGGATGAACTAACATTCGAATACAATATTTCCCCTGCTTTTACCGAATCGGGAGAACTTACAGAAAAGCCGGATAACTCTTCGTCTGTACTTGCAAGGAGCAAAGACCTTACTAGCAATGATGAAACACGCTACACCTATGAAAATGAACGTGTTTCTAAGATAGAGGTATACAATTCCTCAAACGTAAGACTTAGCGAAGAATCCTTTACATACGACCAAAAGGGGCGAATAACGAATAACAAATGCACTTATGATTCTATTCATTCAAAGTCCGTGGAAAGTATCTATGATTACGAAACAGACGCTTCCGATCCTTTTGCGGGCAACACGCTGCAAACTTTTAAATACCATATTGATGGAGCGCAGGTAGTTGACGTTTCCAACACGTATGACGGATATAAACGGATTTCTAACAAAAAAATAACTTACCCGGATAAAAATAATTTTACGAAAACCATCACCTACGACAAAACAAGGGTACAGAAAATTACCGATGCATTTTTGGATATAAATCAGGAATATACCTTGCATACAAATCAGGAATATACCTATGATTCACTTGGCAGAATAACCGAAAACAGTTATACTGTGGGTAATACAAAAGACGATAAGGCTTATGTTTACGACGCTCTTGGTAGACTCATAAGAGAAAACAATCTTCTTTTAGGAAACACTATCCTTTATAGTTATGACGATTTGGGCAACCTTACAAGCGTAAAATCGTACGCTTATACAAAAGACGCAACCCCAAGCGGCGACTATACCGAAAAGACGTACACTTATGACGCAACCCATAAAGACAGGCTTGTGTGTTTTAACGCTACAAATATACCCTACGACGCTTGCGGCTGTCCCACAACTCACAGAGAAAAGGCCTTAGAATGGACGAAAGGCAGACTTACTAAATTTTATGACGTTATCGAAGAAAGCTCTTCCTATTCGTCGGATAGTTATCGTTTTGAATATAATGCCTATGGACAAAGAATTTCAAAAAATTATGATTACAATCCCGGGCCTGATTATTCCGGAGATTTAATGTTAGGCATTAGGAGAACCTACAATTACGACCAATCGGGCAGACTTGTGCGTGAAATTATTTCCGACGACTATTCTGTAAGCGCAAGTACAATAAGAGAATTAATCTTTTTGTACGACGAGT